>NZ_JBZGBZ010000006.1:0-387300 GCF_059159985.1 Cellulosimicrobium sp. BMG9.23 | reverse complement strand
CGGTCGGGCTGACAGGATTTGAACCTGCGACCCCCTGACCCCCAGTCAGGTGCGCTACCAAGCTGCGCCACAGCCCGTGGCTCGTCCACGGGGCCGAGTCCATATGGAACGTACTACTCCATATGGAACGCGGATTGGACCCCGTGAAGCCTCGGATACTCTACCTCATCCGCGATGCCTCCAGCGCACCGTTTGCCCCGGTCGTGGCTCTGCCGCCGGTCTCGCTGCCGGGCTCCAGCACCTCACGCCGCTCCCCCGTCGGCAGGTGCGCCCGCCACGCGAACGCGACGACCACCAGGCACAACGCCGCGATGACGAGCCCGCCGAGGAACATTTGTGCGTACGTCCACCGCACGGACAGCGCCGCGAGCGCCACCGGCACGCAGAACCCGACGTACGTCAGCGAGTAGTACACGGCCGTGAGCCCGGCGAGGTCGTCAGGCGTCGCAATGCGCTGCACCTCGCTGAGCCCGGCGACGAGCGCGAGCCCGTAGCCGGCGCCGAGCACCATCGCGGCGACGAGCGCCGTCGGCAGGTCGAGCCGCGCGCTGGCGAGCGCACCGAGACCCATGCCGACCACGACGATCGACATCGCCACGACCGACGCCCGCGCGCTGTGCCGGGTGTCGATCAGCCGTCCGAGCACCTGGATCCCGACGCCGCACCCGAGCCCCAGCACCGTCATGAGCCCGGAGAACGCGATGGGCGCGCTGCCCGCGCTGGCGGTGACCAGGCCGGGCAGCACCGCGTACGCGCTGCCCGCGCACCCGAACACCCAGGGCGCCACCGGCACGACAACGCGCAGGAACCGCCGGTGCGCGATCGCCGGGACGCGCAGGTCGTCGACCAGACGTCCCCTTTCGGCACCGTCAACACCGGCCCTAGTCCCGAAGCGCGTCTCGGGGACGCGCAGCACCCACACGCCCGCCACGACGGCGAGCGTCGCGTGCAGGAGGTAGGCGGCGTGCGTCGGCCAGGGCGCCCACTGCGCGAGCACGGCGGCGACGCCCGCCCCGACGAGGAACCCCAGCGTGAGGGCGAGACCTGCGCGCCGGGCGCCGGACCCGCCGTCGGGCACACCGGACTGCTGCGCCGCGGCGTCGCTGAGCTCCTTGACCCACGTGGTGCCGACGGCCATGACGAGCCCGAGCGCCACCCCGCACAGGACGCGCCCGGTCGCCAGCAGCGCAGCCGACGACTCCCCCGCCGCGAGCACGAGCGACCCGGCGAGCGCGACCGGCGCCGCGGGCAGGAGCAAGGGACGGCGTCCGTACCGGTCGGAGAGCGGACCACCGAGCAGCAGCGCCGGCACGATGCCGAGCACGTACGCGGCGAGCAGCGCGTCGACGGTTACCGTCGAGAAGTGCCCCACCTCCCGGTACATGACGAGCAGCGGCGTGAACTCGTTGCCGCCCCAGGCCACGACAGCCATGACCAGGGCGACGGGCAGCCAGGCCCGGTGCCCGACGCGCGGAGCCGCCCCGGTCTGCCGGCTCACCTCGGTCGGGGCGTCAGTTGCGCGGCTCACAGACCGGTCCGCGCGTCGTCGAGGTGGCGCTGGATCCGGCGCTTGTAGGTGCGGGTGTCGCGGGCCTCGAGCGCGTCGACGAGCGCGCGGTGGCCGGCGACGAACGTCGCAGCCCGGCTCTCGTCCCAGCGGACGCTGTGCGCGACCATGCGCTGCTGGCGCTCGCGCAGGCTCGTGTGGAAGGCCGTGAGGAGGTCGTTGCCGCCGGCGGCGACGATCTCGCCGTGGAACCGCGCGTCGAGGGTGGCGTACTCGGCGACGTCGCGGTCGTCGACGGCGGCCTCCTGCGCGACGACGAGGTCGCGCAGCAGGGCGACCAGTGCGGTGAGCTCGCTGTCCGGGAGGCGCGTCACGCCGAGCGCCGCGTGGGTCTCGACGAGCAGCCGCGCGTCGAGGACGTCCTCCGTCTCCCCCGGCGCGATCGGCACGACGAGCGCTCCGCGCTTCGGGTACAGGCGCAGCAGACCCTCCGCCTCGAGCCGCAGGAACGCCTCCCGCACCGGCGTGCGGCTCACGCCGAGCTGCTCGGCGATCTCGCCCTCGCTCGTCATCGACCCGCCGGGCAGGCTGCCGTCGAGGACGTGTCGCTTGACGTGACGGTAGGCCTGCTCGGTGGCGGAACCGCTGGTGGTGCGTGGCATAGATACATGATGCATCCATGTCGCCGACGACATGTGCCCGTCGGGCGCGTCGGGCACATGACTCTCGCCACACCGACGGTGGGCCCCAGAACTGTCAGTAGCGCTGGGCGCTTACTAGCAGTTCTCGCGAAACTGTAAGTAAGGCGACCACCGGTCGTGTTCCTCGAGACAGTCCGCCTCGTGCCTCCGGTGGGCACGCAGTGGGTCGACATGCGGCTTCTGCTGTGGACCGCGGCGGACCTTGCGACTGGCGTCTCCGTCGTCCTGGCGGCGACCTTGCTCCCCTATCGACGACCGCCGCGCCGACGTCGCCAGTATGTGTCGCGGCGACGACTTCTCACCTCATCACCGCCGAGCCCCAGGTGGTAGACGTGATGCTGGATCGACGGCTCGTGTACGAGCAGGAAGTCCACGACCGTCCAGAATTCGTCGATCCTCGGATGTGCCAGCGCTTCGCCTCGCGTGAGCTTGTGGCCCCAGAACCAGGCGTCGTCGTAGCACTGAGCAGCGTGGACAGCAGAGGCTGCGGGCTCGGAGGAGCCCTCGATCGGCCCGACTCGGCAGCCGAAGGAAATTTGGGACGACGTCCGTTGTTCGTCGAAGTCACCCAGCGCGACGTCGATCCAGGCTTCCTGGCCGTCATGATCGCGCAGTGCCGTCTTCGCCATGCCGTACGGCTCGCCGTCACGAAGGACGAAGGTCGTCACCAGCAGATCGGTGCGCCCGCACTCGCGGCAAGAGCTCTCTTTGACGTCGCTCTCGCCATCCAGTTCCAGGACCATGGGCGCGAGACTAGAACATCCCGCAGAGGGTCCATCACCGCCGGCAGCACGAGGGTTCGGACGCGAGCAGACCGCTCTGCCGAACCGCGGTCTCATCCGCGCAAAGACGCGTCGAGCATCCGGAGGAGCTCGCCGACGCGTCCGCCACCGTCAGGTGCTGCCGGGTACTGGCGCAGAACCTCGGCGACGAGTGCCGGCGCGCTCTCCTGTGCCCGGTCCACCCACTCGTCCCCGACCGGCTGTCGTCGCCTGCGTCGAACTCCGCCGCACGCGCCGCGTACGCCGCGGACCCGAGGATGTGCTTCACCTGGGTCGCCTGGGCGAGAGGATGCAGGAAGGCGGCACCGGCAGCGTGACCCGCCGCTCGTGCGGCCTCCGCGGCAGCGGGCGTCGCGGCTTCCTTGGCCGCCGCGAGCGCAGCGAAAGCGGCGCTCCCCTCTCGAGGTAAACCTCACCTCGGAGCAGGTCGCCCGCCGTCGCCCCCCGAGCGTCCTCGGACCGATCATGCGGGGCTGCGCCTCCGCCGCGCAGAGGCCGTCGCGCTGCTCAGTGCCCGGGAGGTGCTCCACCAGATGGTCGACGCCGTGCTGGCTGCACCGTCCGACGACGCGGCGATCGCGCGCATCAGCGAACTGACTGACTGCGACCCTGAGATCGCTCGTCGCATCTATGGCTCACCGTTGCGGCGCTTCCGATCCATGGCCGAGCTCACCGAGAACGCGGGAGAACGTCAGCACGTGCCGGTGCGCCGCAGCTCCCCCCGCGGGGTGATGCCCGACGGGAGCGGATGTCGGCGGGCTGGTCGAGCGCCCGCCGACATGCGCCCGGATCAGCTCGCGCCGAGCAGCACCGCCATCCGCGCGTAGAACTCCGCCGGGTCTCCAGCGAGCGACGCCTTCACCATCGCGGTCCAGTCGTCCACGATCACCTCGATCGACCCGTCGACGAGGCCGTCGAGCGAGCGACGCGGCACGTCGCGGGGGTCGATCTTGGGTCCGTCGTAGCCGGCCGAGATGTCCGTGTCGGCGGCGCCGAGGAGCACTCCCTGCACGAGGGTGCCCTGCGAGGCCAGCTCCAGGCGCACGGCGTTCGTCAGGTTCCACTCCGCGGCCTTGGCGGCGGCGTAGGACCCGGTCCCGGGGCTGGCGAACCACGACAGCGCGGAGAGCACGTTGACGACCGCGCCGCCGCCGTTCCTCGCGAGGACGGGCGCGAACTCGCGGATCACGTCGAGCGTCCCCCAGAAGTGCGTGTCCATCTCCCGGCGCACCTCGGCCAGGTCGCCGGTGACCAGGGAAGCCCCCGTGGCGATGCCGGCGTTGTTCACGACGATGGTCACGTCGCTCGCCGCGGCGGCCGCCGCGACCACGGACGCGTGGTCCGTGAGGTCCAGCCTCAGGGGCACGACCCGGTCGTCGACGACGTCGAGAGCCTCGGGGCGGCGGGCGGTCGCGTACACCGTGCGCGCCCCGCGCTCGAGCAGCTCGAGTACGAACTCGCGCCCGATGCCCCGGTTGGCGCCCGTGACGAGTGTGATCTGATCGGTGATGTCCATGGGAATCCTGTCTCCTTGCGGCATGGCTCGACGACGCGGCCCCGGATCGGGCCGGCGGCGGCTACGCTAGGACCTGACGTTGACGTCAAGGGCAAGTCTGCGAGCGACGAGGGGACCAGGGGATGCGGATCGGCGAGGTCGCACAGCGCGCAGGGGTGAGCCCGCGGGCCTTGCGCTACTACGAGGAACAGGGGCTGCTCGCCTCGGAGCGCACCCCCAGCGGACAGCGCGACTACGCCGAGGCGGCGGTCGAACGCGTCAAGCTGATCCAGCAGTTCTTCACCGCCGGGCTGCCGAGCCGCACGATCCAGCAGGTGCTGCCGTGCGTCGACAGCGGCCAGGGGTCACCGGAGGTCTTCGAGATGCTCGCCGCCGAGCGCGACCGCATCACCACCGCCATCGCCGACCTCGCCGCCACGCGCGACGCGCTGGACCGCCTCATCCTCGACGCGAAGCACCCGAGCCCCGAGCACTGCCCTGGCCTCCGCGATCCGGCCTGGTCACCGTACGTTCCGTCCGGGGAGACGGCGTAGGCCGGAGGTGCGCCTCCACAGGTCACGAGCGTTCGAGCGTCAGGGGTGGGCCACCTGCTCCAGCAGGGCCTGCACCTGGTCGACCACCAGGTCGGGGTGGGAGACGAACGGGTGGTGCCCGGTCGGCAGCTCGACGGAGCGTGTCGCTCGAGCCGCATGGGTGCGCTGCAGCTCGACCGAGGTGCTGCGGTCCTGCCCGCACACGATGTAGGTCGAGTCGACCCCGCGCCATCCGGCAGCACTGGTCGGCGTCATGAACGCCCCGACCGCCTGCGGGGTCACCCGCTCCCACGCCTGACGCTGGGTCGCGTCGTCCGCGTCCTGGAGGAACCGGGCTCCGAACGAGGCTGCGTCGTAGCCGGAGACGCTCAGCGTGCCGTCCCCGTTGTCGCCGATCGAGACCGGGTCCGGCTCCCCGCTCATGATGGCGGCCTGGGACTGCCCGACGTCGGGCAGGTAGGACGACACGTAGAGCAGGTGCGCGACCGCGGGGTGCGGGCCCGCTTCGGCGATGACGGTGCCTCCGTAGGAGTGGCCCACGACGATCGTTCTGTCCACGTCGTCGAGCTCCCGGCGAAGCGCCGCCGCGTCGGCGACAAGGCCACCCGAGACCTGCTCGGGCCCGGTCTCGCCGCAGGACGGCAGCGCGAGGGCTCGGCTGCGGATTCCCGTGCGTTCGCGGAGCAGGTCGGCGGCTCGCCGCAACCACCACTCCCCGTCACGCACCAGCGCGCCGTGAACGAAGATCAGCTCTACTGGGACACCTGGGCTCGTCATCTCCGTGACCCTACGGACCCCAGCACGGTAGCGGGGTCGAATCTGCTGACGGCGGATCGAAGCGCCCGGGCATCCGGCTCTTCTCGTTCGCGACGCGAGCTGTGTCCACCCGGGCCAGTCGAGCGCCCCGGACGAGCAAGCGCTGCTCCGGCACTCAGTCGTCGATCACGACCAGCACGTCCCCGCTCACGTCGAGCTCTCCGATGCGGGCGAGGACCGCCGCATGCTCCGCGGGAGTGAGCTCGACGACGAACGAGCTGCCGGTGTCGTCCGCCGACACGACGATGCGTCCGCTCCCGGAGATCCCCGTCATCGCGATCGTGTACGGCGCGATCGCCGCGGCCAGGTCGAGGTCGCGGTCGACGCTCGGGTCGAGCCGGACCGTGACGCCCGGAGCCCCGCCGAACTTCTTGGCGAGCCAGCCACGCTGCTCGACGGCGCGGTCGGAGAGTTCCGTCACCGCCCACTCGACGTCAGGTGGCCACGGGTCGTCCGAGTACACGTCGATGTCGAGGGAGGTCAGCCGGTCCTGGAGCACATCCAGCACCGCGCGGCAGAGTGCTTCTCTCTCGTCGGCACTGGCGCCGTCGCGCGCCAAGAAACGGGCAGTTGTCCCTCGTGACCTCACGGAGGAAGGGTGACAGATCGAGGGAGCGAGCAGTACGGACCGAACTCCGCGTCCCGGGGATAGAGGCCGCCGTGGGACACTCTGCCTCCATGAAGGCTCCGCAGGCGCCGTCGCTCGAAGACCGTGCCGTGCTCCCCGTCGATGGCGCTCGGTCTGCGCTCGGCGCGGACCCGGAGCCGACCCCGTCTCGGTGACGATCCGAAGTTCGGAAGTTCGGCCGTGACGGAATCGATGCCGACGCTCGAGGAGCTGCCCGACGGCTCGCTCCGCATCGCTGCCGTCGTCTACCGCCGGACACCTCAGCGGGTGACGGGTCGTGTCGGGAGAGATCTCGTCGCGCAGGGTGCCGTCGTCGTCGCAGGCATCTACCCCGAAGGTCTGAGGGTCTTCGCGGGACCTGCGGCGCGCGCAGCGTGGGACGAGATCGAGCCAGCGCTCGTCACGCGTCGCCGGCCGGAGGTCCGCGACGTCCAGTGGGTCGGTCACGTCTGGGCATCCGACGATGGGGACTCGCTGCTCCGGTTCGACGGAGAGCACTGACGCGCCGGGGCGCGGCTCAGGGAGTCGGGAATGAGCGCAACGGACGCTCGAGGATCGTGCCGAGCCGCCCGACCTCGTCGGCGAGCGCCCCGGGTGCCGCCGCCTCGGCGTCCGACCCGGCGCCGTCGAACCACGTCACCGTGACGTCGTCGCCCGACACCGCCCACGTGCCCGCGACGACGCCGCCGACCACGACGAGGTTTGCCCCACGGCTCACGGCCTGGCGATGCTCCGGCGGCACGACGTGCTCGTCAGCGGTACCCGGCCCGAGCACCCACTGGTCGTGTCCCGGGAGGAGGCGGACGCTCGTCGACGGCGGCGTCTCGGCGAGGGCGTCGGCGTGCTCGCGCAGCACCGTCGCGGGCTCCCCCTCGACGTCGACCTCGGCGAACCGTTCAGCGAGCTCTGCCCACCACCGGCGGACGCGGGCGCGACCGCCGCCGAGGCCCTCGCCGAGCCAGTACTGGAGGTGCGCCTCCGTGGCCGGCCCGTACGTGCCGACGTACGCGAGGACGGCATGCCGCCCCGCCTCGTCGAGGTCGGGCCAGGGCGTCCAGCGCGGGTTGGTGTCGAGCCGCCGGAACGTGGGTTCCTGGCCGCGTGAGGGGCCGAACGACATGTCGCCCTGCCACACGAACGGCTTGAGGAACGTGTGCGACGGGTCGGCGAACGCCTGCCGGAGGTGCGAGTACGCGGCGTCCCGCGCGACGGCGTCGCCGAGCTCGGCGCGCGTCAGCGGCCCGTCGCTCAGCGCCTCGCGGACGGCCTCGCGCAACCGCGGCCAGTCCTCGGGCTCGAGGCGGTAGTACTCGCGCCAGCTCGCGCGCTCCCACATCCGGCCCGCCGCGCGCAGCGTGAGGTAGGCCCCGCCGTCCTCGGGCGTCACGAGGTGCGTCGCGCCGCGGAACGCGTAGACGGCGAGCAGGTCGCCGTCGGTCAGCGCTTGCGACACCTCCCCCGGCCGCGACGACGACTGCCGCAGCCGGATCGCGAGCTCGGCGTCCGCCGCGGCGGGCACCGCGCCCAGCCGGCGGACAACACCGGTGACGGGCTCGTCGCCCACGGGGTGGAGGAGGTGCCGTCCCAGCCGCCACGCGAGGGCCTGCGGCCACGTCACGGACGTCATCGGGTGCTCACGACGCCGGTCCGTGGGACGGGACCGTGCCTGTCGACCCGTCCGACGCGCCGGGCAGGCTCGACGCCGCCCCGCCGTCGAGCCAACGCTCGATCAGCGCGGCGACCCGCCGCTCCGTCGCTGCCTCGTCCCGTGCGTCGTCGTCGTCGCGCAGCGCGGTGATCTCCGCCCAGCGTCGGAGCTCGTGGACGATCAGCTCCCAGTCGGTTCGCTCGAGCGCCACGGCGAGCTCGTCGTCCTCGGGCGGCCAACTCCACCCGGGCAGGCTCCTCGGGTGCCGGGCGGCCGCTGCCCAGCCAGCTTCCCTCAGCCGGCCGGCGGACGCGGCGAGCACCTCGTCACCTCCGACGCGCTCGGTCGCTCCGGTGTTGTCCAGTGTGCCGTCGACGTAGTGCCAGTCACGCATCCGGAAGACGATCTCGATCACGCCGCCACCTCGGGTTCTCGCATCGCTGTGATGGACGTCACCCTATCCATCACGCGTCGAGGTGAGACAGCCGGAAGGCTGCGAGCGCCGCGAGCCGGGCTGCGAACACGCCCAGCTGGGCTGTCCTCGCACGCAGCACATCACGGCACTGCACGACGACGGCCAGTC
The DNA here is from genome assembly GCF_059159985.1 of Cellulosimicrobium sp. BMG9.23. Taxonomy (NCBI): domain Bacteria; kingdom Bacillati; phylum Actinomycetota; class Actinomycetes; order Micrococcales; family Promicromonosporaceae; genus Cellulosimicrobium; species Cellulosimicrobium sp. BMG9.23. The sequence goes on along the minus strand of NZ_JBZGBZ010000006.1, from coordinate 378,586 downwards.
CCCTCGGGGGCCAGCCGTCGGTTGGTGTCGTCAGCAGGTTCGGCGCACCGACGCACCAAGCCCTACGTCGGCAACGATCCGGCTGCGGGCTCGCCGTACTGCGCGTGGATGTCGCCGTCGACCAGGCGCCAGCAGAAGTCGTTCATCCGCGCCGCGGCGGGAGCGTGCCGGGCGAGGATGCCAGCTACCGGCGCCGGCAGGTCCGGCGGGATGTCGCCGCTCGCGCACCGACGCACGTAGGCGTTGCGCGCCACGGGGCCACCGCTGGTCGACAGCGGCACCCCGCACACGGTGGTCACCAACCAGTTCACCAGTCGCATCGCCGCGTAGTCGGCGTCGTGGTCGACGTTACGCGCGACGAACTCGCGCTCGGCGTCGGACAGGTCGAACCGCGGCGACGTGGCGAGCCCGAAGTCCACGAGGTAGACCCGTTCGTCGTCGGCGCGCATGTTGCCGAAGTGACCGTCCAGGTGCAGCAGCTCATGGCGGCGCCGAAAGGCGACGGCGTCGAAGAGCTGCCGCTCGACCGTCTCGGCACGGGCCACCGGGTCGTCGAGCCAGTCGGGCAGCCGGTCTGGCAGATGCTCTAGGAAGAGCACGAGGCTGTTGCTCGCACTGGCCAGCTCCTCGAACCGGGCCCGCACCGCCGGGTCGCCGCCGAACTGGGCGACGACCGCCTCGATCTCGACGTGCTCGGACGCCACCGGTGGGCGGCCCGGCAGCACCCGCCAGTGGTAGAGCAGGGCGAAGGACTCCGTCTCACCGGCGAGCACTCCCTCGCTGACGATCTCGTTCGCCGCCAGCTCGCGCCACGCGCCGAACCCCGGTCCGGCGAGGGGGTGCATGCCGTACTGGCAGGACATCGGCAGGTCGAACAGGTTCGCGGTGCTGTGCGGGTGCGCGAGCTCCCGGTCGGTGATCGGGATGCGCTTGGCGAACACCGCGACGCCGTCGACGTCGAGCACCGAGGAGCCACCGCCCACGCCCACGGCACCGGCGGGTGAAGCACCGAGGAGCGCCACGAGGTCGTCGTCGTCACGGGCGGCGAGCGCGGCTGACACGCGCTCGTGACGGACACGTCGGGTGCTGAGCATCACGCCATTCTGCCCGGCGCGGAGGATCCGGGGACGGCGACGGTCCTGCCACGTGGCAATCGGTTCCTCACACGCCGGACCGTCGTCACGTGTTCGTTTCGGTTCAGGTCGCGGCACTCGGTTGACGGTCGGTGAGGTAGAACCTACTTTCGGACACGAACGAACGCTGCTGCACGTGAACAAACATAAACGATCACGGGAGATCGTCACGGGCAGAGCGGATGATCGAAGGAGATCCTCGTGCCCGACGCTGCCGCCGGACCCGTCCACCGCCCGAACCACCCGACCTCCGTACCTGCGCGTCGCCGACGCCTCGCCCCGGCCCTCGCTGCCGCGACCGCGCTCGTGCTCGGCGGCTCTCTCGCCGCCGCCGCCGCACCCGCGGCCTCGCCCGCCGCCGCGCCGTCGGGCACGGTCCCCGCGCCGGACGACTCGGTCTGGGCCGACGCCGACGGCTACGCGATCAAGGCCCACGGCGGCTCGGTCGTCACCGTGCACGAGGAGGAGGTCGGCCTCGACATCACCGGTGACGGGACGACCGACCAGGAGGTCCACCTCTGGTACGGGGAGGACAAGACGCACGCGACGCGCCCCGTGGACGGCGTGCGCGGCTACTGGTCGACCGACCTCACCACGTGGCATGACATGGGCCGCGTGCTCCCGAGCCACCAGCACTTCACGCTGCGCGTCAACGCGGCGGGCACCGCCGTCGAGGTCGACCCGGCGAAGGTCGACGCGCTGCAGGCCGTGGCGAACAAGACCGCGCCCGACGCGACCTCGACGCAGGAGCAGATCGACGCCGCGAAGGCGTTCGTCGCGCCCTACGTCGAGACGTGGGCCGACGAGGACGCCGGCGTCGCCGCGACGTACGACGAGGCCGCGCTCGCGAACGCGTCGTACCGCCTCAACGGCAACATCAACATCATGGAGCGTCCCAAGATGCTCTGGAACGCGAAGACGAAGAAGTTCGTCGTCATCTACCACGCGGACGGGCCGCTGGCCGACAACGCCGACCTCGTGAGCTGGGTGCGCGGCGGCGGCGACCCGGCGAACCAGAACGTCGGGTCCCGGTACTCGCGGGCCGAGATCGGCTTCGCGACGTCGGATACCCCGTGGGGCCCGTTCAAGCTCGTCAACACGACGAAGATGAACTGGGCGCCGGGCGTGCCGAACGCGGGCCGCGAGGGCGACTCGCGCGACATGACGATCTTCCAGGACACGGACGAGCACACGGTCGACCCGGTCGCCGACGACGCCTACGCCGTCTACTCGTCCGAGATGAACAAGTGGATGTACGTGTCGCGCCTTAACGCCGAGTACACCGGGCCGCTCGAGACGGGCAGCGACGCCACCCTCGGCGAGGACTTCTCGAACCGCGTCCTGCCGGACGTCGAGCGCGAGGCGTCGAGCGTGTTCAAGCACGACGGCTGGTACTACATGCTCACGTCGGGCACCGACGGCTGGGCCTCGACGCCGGTCGTCGCGTACCGGTCCCGCTCGATGATCACGCCCACGGAGGCCGTCGTCGGCGACAACGACCGCCACCCGTCGAGCGGCCAGTGGGAGCGGCTCGGCAACCCGTGTGTCGGCGACGCCGGGCGCACGGGCGTCGGGACCGCCGACCCGGTCGAGTGCTTCGACTCCCAGCCCACGTTCGTCATCGCGATCGACCAGGAGGCCGGCCGCTTCGCGTACATGGGCGACCGCTGGATCACCGAGGCCAACGCCTCGGCGGGCGAGCGCTCGCGCTACGTGTGGGCACCCATCCAGGTGAAGGACGGCCGCGTGACCGTCGAGAACGTCGGCGCCTGGGACCCCACGAACACGACGCTGTTCCACCCGCTCGAGCCGGTGACCCCCCTCGAGTTCTCTGCCCACGTCGACGACCGCGACGCCTTCGACCCGACGTTCGACGTCACCGTCGACGGCGAGCAGTACGACGACCTCACCGCCGACTGGAGCACCGCGAGCCTCGACGCCGCGTTCGCCACCCGGGGCACGCACACGCTCGTCGGGCACGTGGCCGGGGACGGCCCGCTCGCCGGGCGGTACGTCAGCGCGACGGTCCAGGTCGACGGCCCGGCGGACGTGTGCCGCGAGCCCGGTACGACGGTGAACGCGTCGTTCCACCAGACCGAGTACGGCACCATGCCGGCGTCGTTCGCGTGCGACGGCAACCCCTCGACCGCGTGGTCCACGTGGGCGGGCGGCACCGGCAAGAAGGACCGTGTGACGTTCACGGTCGCCGCGGCCGAGCAGTGGCGCCTGGACGCCGTGCGCCTCACCAACACCGAGGGCACGATCACGGGCGTCGGCGTCGAGTACCGCGACGCCGACGGCGCGTGGCGCCCCACCACCGCGAGCGCCGTCGCGCCCGCCGCCAACGGCTCGCTGACGACCGTCACCTTCGACGCGGTCACGTCCGACGCGCTGCGCCTGACGTTCGACACCCCGGGCTCGTACCTGAAGATCAGCGAGCTCTCCGTGGCGGGCACGGTCCCCGGCGAGGAGCCTGCCGACCCGGAGCTCGCGGTCGCCGTCCAGGCCGAGGTCCGCTGCCTCGCCGGCACGGCCTACGTCGCGGTCCGTGCGACGAACGACGACGACGTCCCCGTCGACGTCACCCTCAGGACGCCGTTCGGCCCGCGCACCGTGGCCGACGTCGCGCCGGGCAGGAACGCCTACCAGTCGTTTCCGACCCGCCAGGCGAGCACCGACGAGGTGGCCGTCACCGTGACGGCGAGCGCCGACGTCGACGGCCGCACGGTCACGACCGAGCGCGACCTCACGACCTCCGCCGCGCACTGCGGCTGAGCCTCCCCCACCACCCCGCACCATGTCGCCGGTGCCGGCGACAGGAAGGCAACACCATGAGACTCCACGCCCCACCCGGCGGACCGAACGGGCGCGCCCGCGCGGCGACCGCCGTGACGACGGCGCTCGCGCTGTCGGTCACCGGCCTCGTCGCCGCGACGCCCGCGGCGTCGGCCCCGAGCGCCCCGGCCGCGCCGTCGACCACCAGCGCGCTCCCGGCCGACCTGCCCGAGCTGCGCTTCGACGACCCGTCGATCGACTGGCAGCAGATCCTCGTCGACGGCGAGGACGTCGAGCGCCGCGAGGACGGGACGCCGTACAACGTGTTCGGCGGCTTCGGCTCCGTCTCGTGCAACAACACGGGCAACCTCCTGCTGGACTACAAGGAGGAGAACCCCGAGGCGTACTGGCGCATCATGCACCTGATCTTCGACCCGGAGACGGGTGCGGGGCTCAAGCACATCAAGGTCGAGCTCGGCGCGGACAACAACACGTCGTCGGGCACCGAGCCTGCGACGAAGCGCAGCGCCGACGAGCCCGCGAACGTCCTGCGCGGCTCGGGCTTCCACTTCATCGCCGACGCGCTGTCCATCAACCCGGACATCGAGACCGAGGCGCTGCGCTGGGGCGAGCCGTCGTGGACCAAGACGGACCCCGACCTGCGCTACCAGTGGTACAAGGAGACGATCGACGCCGCGTACGACACGTACGGGGTCGAGTTCGACTACATGTCCCCGTCGCAGAACGAGGTGGGCGGCAGCTTCCACCAGCCGTCGATCGCGCCCGAGCTCGCGTGGGTCGTGGACTTCGCCGAGCGCCTCGAGGAGGACGCCGAGGCCGAGGACGCGCGCTACGACTACGGTGACATCAAGATCGTCGCGCTCGACACGTACCGCAACGTCGAGCCGGTCGCCGCGGCGATCCTCGCGAGCCCGGCGGCGCTCGAGCAGGTCGACGCGATCGGGTACCACTACGACATCGCCGGTGGGCCGAACCTCACGCGCCTCAACAAGGAGTTCGGCATGCAGGTGCTGTACTCCGAGGGCGTCGCCCCGATGATCGACCCGGAGTACCGCGTCGAGGCCGACCCGGCGCGCGGCGGCATCGGCGGCACCGTGGGCGCCGTCGACATCGCCGACCGCTTCATCAACGCCTACCGCTGGAGCGGAGCGGGCGACAACCCGGCGCACATGACGTCGTTCCTCTTCCAGCCCGCGGTGAGCGCGATGTACGAGGGCACGCAGTACTCGCCCAAGCACCTCATCCGCGCGTCGGACCCGTGGTCCGGCTACTACGAGGGCGGCGTGGGCGTCGCGCTCGTGCGCCACTTCCACCAGTTCGCCGAGTCGGGCTGGGAGTACGTCGAGGGCGCCACGTACGGCGACGGGACGAAGGGTGACGGCGGCACCAACGTGGACACCTCGACCCGGACGTACATGACGCTGCGCACGCCCGCCGCGGACGGCGGCGAGCCCGACTTCACGCAGGTGCACGCGAACAACACGAAGACCGCGCGCCACTTCGAGGTGAAGGTCGCCAACCTCGGCGAGCCGCGCCCGCTCACCGTGTGGGAGACGCGCGGACCGGACGCCGGCGAGGAGTACGACGCCAACTGGCTGCGGCCGACCGGCTACGTCGAGCCCGTGCGCACCGAGACGACGGACGGCGTCGAGTACGCCGTCTACCAGGTCGAGATCGCTCCGTACTCGATACAGACGCTGTCGACGCTGCCCCAGGGCGTGCACGGCACGACCGCGTCGTACGACCGCGCCGACTACGCGTCGCCTGCCGAGGACACCGCGCTCGAGCTCCCGTACACCGACGACTACGAGTACGAGGGCTACCCGACCGCTGACGTCCACGGCGTCGAGATGGGCTACGTCGAGCGGCGCGGCGGCTCGCCGCGGTACACCGCCGACCAGAACGGCGCGTTCGAGGTCGTCGAGGGCGACGGCGAGCGCGGCAACGTCATGGTGCAGAAGATCCACGCCGAGAACCGCGGCTTCACGTGGGACGTGTGGGGCAGCCACGCGCAGAACAGGCCGTCCACGGCTCCCCCGGCCACCGTGCTGGGCGACCACTCGTGGGCCAACTACACCGCGTCGGTCGACTTCCGGATGGACACGCAGGTCCGCGACGCGAGCCTGCCGAACTACGCCGGGCTCGGCGTGCGCCAGCACGTCCCGACGGGCGAGGACCTCGCGACCTACACCGCCCGCGTCTACGCCGACGGCACGTGGCAGCTGCGCAAGCTCGGCACCGCGGTCTCCTCCGGGACGATCGCCGGCTTCGACGCCGACGCGTGGCACTCGCTGTCCGTCGAGGCGCGCGACAACGTCATCACGGTCACACTCGACGGCGCCCCGCTCGCGCGGTACGTCGACGCGAGCACCAACCCGATGCTCACCGGTCGCATCTCGATCGTCAGCGGCTACTACAACACGCAGTACGACGACCTCGCCGTCACCCCGATCGAGGGTCAGGCCTGGGAGTCCGTGAAGATCGACGACGCCGACGCGCGCATCTCCTACCCCGGCGGCTTCTCCTTCAACCAGTCGGGCTACGCGCACCTCAACCGCACGCAGCACGTGCTCACCGCGGGCCGCTCGGCGGTGTTCGAGGTCGACGGCACGGGGTTCGACCTGTTCGGCGCCACCGGCGCCGCGACGCTCGACGTCGCGGTCGACGACCAGCCCGTGCGGACGGTGGACGTCGGCTCGACCGGCGACCGCCAGACGTCGTACTGGCAGCGCGGGCTCGACGGCTCCACGCCGCACACCGTGACGGTCACCGTGCGCAGCGGCACGTTCACGCTCGACGGCGTCGACGTGCTCGTCGGCGGCGCACCGCCGGTCGTCACCGACCCGGAGACCACCCCGGCCACCGTGGCCGAGCCCGTCGCGCGTCTCGCCACCTCGGTGGGCGACGTCCCCCAGCTGCCCGAGACGGTCCGCGCGACGTCGCAGGCCGGCTCGACGATCGACGCCCCCGTCGAGTGGTTCGTGCCCGCGGGCGCGTTCGACACCCCGTACGCCCTCGTGAACCTCACGGGGACGTTCACGGGCAACGAGGCGCTCGCCGTCACGGCGCAGGTCGAGGTCGTCCCCGACGGCCTGCAGTACTTCGTCGACGCGAACGCACCCGCGGTCCCCGGCGCCTCCGCGTTCAGCGCCGTGCAGGGCTTCGTCGAGGCGCAGGGCGGCGCGCTGCGCAACGCCGAGGCGGACGCGCTCTGGTCCGACGCCGTCGGCTGGGGCCGGGCCGCGAACTACTCGGCGAAGGGCCTGCTGGGCCAGACGCCGTACGACAAGATGCGCGAGACCGGCTGGTACACGGCCGGCGCCTCGACGCCGCTCGTCTACCGGTTCACGCTCCCGGCCGGCACGTACACCGTCTCCTCGGGCCACACCGAGTGGTGGAACGTCGGCGCGGGCAAGGCGCGCACCATGCAGACCTCGGTCTCGTGGACGGGCTCCGACGGCCAGGCCGTCACCGTGCCCGTGGGCAAGGTCGCGTTCCCGAACGGCAGCTCCGGCCGCTCGCAGGTGCTCTCGGGCGAGTTCACGCTCACCGAGGAGACCGTCGTGTCGTACACCGTCGCGAGCGACGGCGGCACCGAGGCCCCGGTCCTCTCCTGGGTCGGGATCGCGGGCGACGAGGCCGAGCAGGGCGTGACGACGACCGCCGTCGTCGAGACGCGCTGCCTCGCCGGCACGCCCTACCTCGCGGTGCGCGTGACCAACGACGACGAGGCCCCCCTCGACGTCGAGGTCGCCACGGCCTACGGCTCGAAGACCTTCGCGGCCGTCGCGCCCGGCAAGAACGCCTACCAGACGTTCGCCGTCCGCACGACGCCCGCCGAGGGCACCGTGACCGTCACCGCCCGCACCACGGACGGCGACGACCGCGAGAGCGTCGAGGAGGTCGCCCACGTGGCGCCCACCTGCTGACCCGGCACCGCTCCGCACCACTCCGGCGCGGGGCCGGGGACCCGGCCCCGCGCGGCACCACGTCCGATGCAGCTCACCCCCCGTACCGATCCGGTACGGGGGGTGAGCCGTCTCGCGGCGACGACGCGCACACCAGCGCCGTGAGCGCCGTCGCCGACAGCAGTCGGCGAGCACCGTCGCCGTGCACGATCGGCGAACGCCTCAGACGACAGGCGCGGGCTCCGCGCTGCCCGTGTACGCGAACGCCTCGACCGTGAGCTGACCGCTCGCGCACACGAGCCCGACCATCCGTCCGGTGAAGCCGCCCGCGACCTCGGTCGACAGGTACCGGCCGTCCACGCGCGCCAGCTCCCGCGGCCCGTCCGCGCCGTGGAGCACCGCGACGACCTCGTCCGGCCCGCGCCGGTGGCTGTACTCGTGCTCGGTCGAGGCCTGCGTGCGCAGCTCGAGCTCCGCGCCAGGAGGCACGACCGTTTCGGCGAGGACGGACACCGCCGGCCCGATGCGCGCGACGACGCGCACGACGTCGCCCGCGACCTCGAGCGTCACGGCGTGGTCCGGGTCGACGCGCAGCTCGAGCCCACCGACGCCCTTGGAGGCATCCACGCGTGCACGGGCGCTCGACACCCGGTGCTCCTGGCGGCGGCCCACGAACGACCGGTCCTCGGGGGTGCGCGGCACGAGCCGCCACGCGCCGTCGGACCGGGTGAGCACGTCGCCGGGGAACGCGCTCGCAGCGACCCAGTCCGCCGGGAGACGCACGTCGCCCAGGACGCTCTCGACTGCCGGCGTGGCGTCCGGCTGCAGCGCACGGCCGACGCGGGGCCAGCCGTCGACCCACGAGACCGCCGCCGCGAACGTCTCGCGGCCGAGCACGTGCCATCCGGGGAACTTCCCGTCGGGTCGCACGCCGAGGAAGACCGCTGCCCACGAGCCGTCGGGCCGCTCCACGAGGTCGGCATGGCCGGTGTTCTGCACCAAGCTCCGGGTGCCGCGGGCGGTGAGCACCGGGTTGTCCGGGCACGGCTCGAACGGCCCGCTCGGCGAGGACCCGCGCGAGACCGTCACGGCGTGGCCGTGCCCCGTGCCGCCCTCGGCGATGAGCAGGTACCACCACGAGCCGACGCGGTACAGGTGCGGCCCCTCCGGGTGCTGGCCCCCGGTCCCCTGCCACACGGTGCGCGGCGCGGAGAGCAGCTCGCCGGTCGTCGGGTCGAGCTCCGCCTGGACGATCCCGCCGTCGGACCACGTGAGGTAGCACGTTCCGTCGTCGTCCCACGCGAGGTCCGGGTCGATCCCGCCCGCGTCGATCCGCACCGGATCGGACCACGGGCCGGCCGGGTCGGTCGCCGAGACCAGCAGGTGCCCCGGACCGTCGTTGACGTTCGTCGTGACGAGCCAGAAGCGGCCGTCGTGGTGGCGCAGCGTCGGGGCGTAGATCCCGCCCGACGGCCCGGCCTGCGCGAGCGCGAGCTGGGAGGGCCGGTCGAACGCGTGGCCCACGAGCTCCCACGCGACGAGGTCGGGCGAGCGGAAGACCGGCACCCCCGGCGCGTACTCGAAGCTCGAGCACGCGAGGTAGTACAGGTCACCGACCCGCACGACGGAGGGGTCCGGATGGAACCCGGGAAGGACCGGGAGGGTCGGCAGGGACGGGCGGTCGGACTCGGCGATGAGCTCAGGCACGGGCACGACCCTGGCACACGCCGACCGGTCGACGCGAGGACCGCGCAGGAACGGTCAGGCGCGCGCCGCGGTCACCCGCCCCGTCGACTCCCGCACCACGAGCTTCGGGCTGATCGCGACGCGGTGCACGGGACGCGTCGGGTCGGCCAGACGCTTCGCGAGCAGGTCGACCGCCGCGTGCCCCACCGCCGCGCGCGGTGGGCGCACGGCTGTCAGGGCCGGGCTGAAGAGGCCCGCGACCTCGTCGTCGTACGCGACGACGGACAGGTCCCCCGGGACCGACATCCCGCGGTCCTGCGCGCTCTGCACGATGGCGAAGGCCTCGGGGTCGGAGTGGGCGAGCAGCGCCGTCGTGCCCGACGCGACCGCCGTGTCCACGACGTCCGCGATGGCCTTCGCGAACTCCGGCTTGTGCCGGTCGGGCGCGAGCCGCTCGAAGTGCTCCTCGGACGACAGGCCCAGGTCCGCGCACGCGGCACGCCAGCCGGCGGCGATCTTGCGCGACGTCGGGGACTGGCGGGAGAGCACGAGACCCACCCGGCGGTGTCCGAGGTCCGCGAGGTGGTGCACGGCCATGAGCGCACCGAGCGCGTGGTCGGACACCACCGACTCGAGCGCCTCCCGGTGCGGCGCGAGCGCCGCCTCGCGCTCGACGAGCACCGACGGGACGTCCGTGCGGGCGAGCCACTGGACGAGCTCCTGCGCGTGCGGGCTGTCCGTGCGCGGCGCGAGGATCAGCCCCCGCAGGTCCTCGCCCTCGACGAGCCGCTCGATCGTCGGCCGCTCGTCCGCGACCTCGTACGACGACCCGCGCAGCACGACGCGCAGACCGTGCTTGCGCGCCTCGGCCTCCATGCCGCGCACGACGCCCGGCCAGTAGTAGTCGAGCGACGGCACGAGCACGCCGATCGTCGCGGTCGGCGTGCGCTCGGTGCCGCTCTCGCGGCCGTCGACGGGCACGGCGCCGCCGTGCACGCGCGCGAGCAGCCCCTCGCGCTCGAGCTGGGCGATGTCGCGGCGCACGGTCACGGCCGTCACGCCGAGCTCCTCCGTCAGGTCCGCGACGCGCACGACGCCGTCGCGCTCGAGCGACGCGAGCAGGTGCGCGCGTCGCTCGGCAGCGAGCGGCGCGCGCTGCATCTCCTCCGTGGTCACAGGGCCCCCTCCTGGGTGATGGCATCGTCGTCGATGGCGTCGTCCTGCTCGACGACGAGAGTCAGGTCGGTCCGGTCCGTCACGTCGAGCGTCAGGCGCGTCAGGGTCTCGCCCCACACGTCCGACAGCATCGGGTCGTCCAGCCTCCGGACGGTCACGTCGACCGGGACGTCCTCGGGCCAGCGCACGACGACGGGTCTCGCGCCGTCGAGCGGGACCACGCGCAGCGCGCCGGGCGACGTCGTGACCTCGCCGGCCACGAGGAGGTGCAGGACCGCCGCAGCGGGAGCCGCCGCGCCGAGGTCCCACGCGTCGTCGACCACGACCCGGGCGCGACGGCCACCTCGCTCGTCGCCGTCCTCCTCGTCGGGCCTCGCACCGCGCTCGAGGCGTGCGGTGCGGCGCCACGCCGCGAGGCCGTCCACGGCATAGGCGCCCGCGAGGTCGAGCGACAGCTCCGCGTCCCCCGGGACGACCTCGCGCGCCGCGAAGGCCGCGCCGACGTCCTGCGGCGTGCCCGCGATCTCCGGCACGTTGTGCCACGAGCTCTGCATGGTCCAGATCGCATACCGGTCGGGGCCGAAGGTCTGCGCGGTGTACGTGGGGCGACCGGCGTCGACGAGCACGGGGACGCCGTCGGACGCCACGACGAACGACCCGACGTCGTTGTGGTTGTGGTGCTCGCCGTTGTGCCCGCCCTTGATCGCGAGCGTGAGGCCGCGCGGGCTGCCTGCCCGCTCGCGCGCGAGCAGCACCTGCGTCGAGGGCAGCCAGACGTCGCGGGGCAGCGGGGCCTCGGCGGGCCCGGCCGTGAGCCAGGCGGCGTCCGTGACCGCGCGCAGCAGCCGCCCGAGACCGGAGTCCTCGTCCGCGACGGGGGCGCCCGGCACGCGGTACGACGCCGCGTGGCGGCGAGCGTCGTCGTCCCCGGCGCGGCGCGCGGCTCGGTGCAGCGCGTGCCACGGCTGGTCCGCGGGGGGCAGCGCGCGGCCGTCGGCGAGGTCGAGGTACCAGTCGCCGCCGAGGTGCATGCGGTGCGGGAACGCGACCGTCGCGCGCAGCGAGGCCACCGGGGCGGCCGGGTCGAGCGCGTCGAGCGCCCCGTCGGTCGCGTGCGCGAGGACGTCGAGCGCCTCGATCACGCGGCACGCACCGTTCCACCAGTACTCGTAGCCCTCGTCGATCGCGCCGTCGTCGGGCAGCACCGCGACGTACCGGTCGAGCCCCTCGACCGCGAGGTCCACGACGTGCGCGCGCAGGTCCGCGTCGGCGGGGTCGTCGAGCAGGCGCAGCGCCGCGACGAGCACGTTCCCGTGGATCCACGGGTTCCAGTTGTGCACGTCGCCGTCGAGGCCGATCCAGTGCCAGTCGCGCCGCGCGACGAACGGGTCGAGCACGCGCTCGCGCACCTCCGCCCGGATCCGAGCCCGCAGCCCGGGATACCGGTCGTCGAGCGCGTCACCCAGCACGTGGTCCGCCCAGGCGAGCTGGCCCGCGACCTCGCCGGCGCCGAGGTCGAGGTAGGGACGGTCGCGGTCCGGGAGCACCCAGCCCCGGGTCGCGAACGCGTCGTCGTGCGCGGGCCAGCACCACGTGCTCTGCTCGCACATCGCCCAGATCCCGTCGGCGACCTCGTCGACCCACGCGTCGTCGAGCGTGACCGCGGCGGCGACCACGGCGCGCGACAGGCGGCGCTGGCGGCCCAGGACGAGCTCCTCGTGCGCGGTGCGGTTGCCGTCGCGGTGCAGCCGCGCGGCGGTGCTCGCGAGCGGCAGCGGCCACGGCGTCCCGCGCTCCTTCTCGGCGCGCAGGAGCACCGCCTCGACGGTCACGGCGTCGACACCGCCGGGCGCGGCGCCGGGACCGGGAATCCAGACCGCGCGGTCCGAGGCGGGTGCGACGGGGAGAGCGTGGGCCGGGTCGACGAGGAGGCGGGCGAGGGCGGCTCGCCGCTCGGGCGGCGATGCGGCACGCAGGCCGAAGGCGGCGCCGAGCGGGCCGGTGAAGTGGGTGGGCATCTCTCTCCGTCGAGGTGGTGACCGCTGGTGTGACCGCTGGCGGACCGTTCCGCCCTACCGATCAGAAGCGATCATAACAGAAGGGTACCGCGCTTGACACCGTCCGTTCCTGAACGTTTGACTGCGGAAGTGTTCGGTGAGCGATCACATCACGTGATCGGTCTCACCAGCATGCAGAGCGGACCGCGCACGGAGGCGCACCGCACGACGGAGGACACGATGACGTACGAGAGCACCCGGTCGCAGTCGACCCTAGCCCTCGCCACGAGCCCCCTCACCGGGTGGGACCGTGCACGGTGGGCGGCCTTCGGCGACCACCTGCTCTCCTCGGTCCTCCCGTTCGCCTCCCCCGGCCACGCACGCATCACGCTGCCCGGTCCTGAGGGTGGCTACGGTCGCGCGATCGACGGGCTCGAGGGCTTCGCCCGCACGTTCCTGCTCGCCGGCTTCCGCCTCGCGGGAGAGCGCGGCGCCGACCCGCGCGGCTACGCCGAGTGGTACGCGCAGGGCCTCGCGGCCGGATCCGACCCGCACGCGCAGGACCGCTGGCTGCGGCTGTCGGAGCACGCGCAGGCCAAGGTCGAGGCCGCCTCGCTGGCCCTCGTCCTCGACCTCACGCGCGAGTGGATCTGGGACGGCTTGTCGCCGCTCGTGCAGGAGCAGCTCGTCGACTACCTGGCGGAGGCCGTCGGCGACGACACCTACCCGCGCATCAACTGGGTCTGGTTCCGCCTCGTCGTGCAGACGTTCCTGCGCTCGGTCGGCGGACCGCACTCGCTCGACGAGATGGCCGCCGACCTCGCGACGCACGACGGCTTCGAGCGCGCCGACGGCTGGCTCGCGGACGGCGCCGAGCGCTCCTACGACCACTACGCCGGCTGGGCGCTGCACCTGTACCCCACGCTGTGGGCGCGCATGCGGGGCGCGCAGGACCTCGCGGCCCCGCGCCGCGAGCGCGACGTGCGCCTCCTCGACCGCTACCTCGACGACGCGCTCGCGCTCGTCGGTGCCGACGGCTCCCCGCTCCTGCAGGGTCGCTCGCTCACGTACCGCTTCGCGGCCGCCGCCCCCTTCTGGGTCGGCGCGATCGCCGAGGTCCCGTCCCACTCCCCCGGGCTGCTGCGCCGCGCCGCGTCCGGCGTCGTGTCCCACTTCGTCGAGCACGGCGCGCCCGACGAGCGCGGCCTGCTCACGCAGGGCTGGCACCACGAGTGGTTGCCCATCTCGCAGTCGTACACCGGCCCGGGGTCGCCGTACTGGGCGAGCAAGGGCCTGATCGGCCTCGCGCTTCCCGCCGACCACCCCGCGTGGACCGCGACCGAGGAGCCGCTGCCCGTCGAGCGCGAGGACGTGCTGCGCGCCGTCGCCGCACCCGGCTGGGTCGTCAGCGGCACGCGGGCCGACGGCGTCGTGCGCGTCGTCAACCACGGCACGGACCACGCCCTCGAGGGTGACCGCATCGGGGACTCGCCGCTCTACGCGCGCCTCGGGTACTCGACCGCCACGGCGCCCTGGTCCGACCTCGCGAGCCGCACGTCGCCCGTCGAGCAGAGCGTCACGCTCGCCGACGCCGACGGTCGCGCCACGCACCGCACCGGCTGGCGGGCGCTCACGACGCGCGTCGACGAGACGCCGGGCCAGGTGCCCGTGGGCGTCTCCGGCTCCGTGGTGCGCGCGCACTGGCTCGACGCCGAGACCGACGGCCGCGACCACGGCCACGGCCTGCCCGGCGTCGCGACGGACGCCGGCACGCTCACGGTCGTCTCGCTCGTGCGCGGTCCCTGGGAGGTCCGCCTCGTGCGTGTCGACGAGCTCGCCGACGGCGTCGACGCCACCGCCGTGCGGCTGCGCGTCGGCGGCTGGCCCGTCGTCGACGGCGACGGCCTCACCGCGTCGCTTGTCCCGCTCACCGCTCCGGACGCGCTCGTCACGACCGAGCACCGCACCGACGCCTCGCCGCTCGGGCACGCGTCCGCGGCCGACGCGGTCGACCTCCCGGTCGAGCCCGGCCGCTGGCACGCGGTGCTGCTCACGCTCGCGGGCGCGGCCCGCGAACCAGACCCCTCGGCGCCGCGCCTGCTGGTGAGCGAAGCCGAGCTCACGTCGGCAGGACGCACTGCCCTCGTGCACTGGCCGGACGGAGAACGCACGCTCACCGACCTGCCCTGAACCACCCCTCCCGCCGACCCACTGCCGGCGAAAGGACCAGGCCCGACGTCGGGCCGCCGAACTCGAAGGAGAGCAAGGAAACATGAAGCGCACGACACCGATCGCGATCGGCACCGCCGCCGTGGTCGCCCTCACGTTGACCGCCTGCGGCGGAGGTTCCGGCGAGTCCGGCGGCGACGCCACGGCCGACGGCCCCGTCACCCTCACGCTCGCGGGCTGGAGCCTGGCGTCGACGCCGGAGTTCCAGACCATCGCGGACGCGTTCCACGAGGAGAACCCCGACGTCACGGTCGAGGTCAAGGAGTACGCCGCCGGCAACGACTACGACACGCAGATGACGGCGGACCTCGCCGCGGGCACCGCGCCCGACATCTACGTGCTGAAGAACCTCAAGAACTTCTACACCTACCAGTCCGGCCAGCAGCTGCTCGACGTGTCCGACGTCGTCGGCGAGCTCGACGAGGGCACGAGCGGCGTCGACGCCTACGAGGCCGACGGCGCGACCTACGCGGTGCCCTACCGCCAGGACTCGTGGATCCTCTACTACAACCAGGAGCTGTTCGACCAGGCGGGCGTCGCCCAGCCCGACGGCTCGTGGACGTGGGACGACTACACGCAGGCCGCGAAGGACCTGACGACGTCGTTCCAGGGCTCCGGCTCGACGGCGACCGGCACGTACCAGCACTCGTGGCAGTCCACGGTGCAGGGCTTCGCCCTCGCGCAGAGCGACGGCGCGTCGCTCGACAGCGCCGACTACTCGTTCCTCGAGCCGTTCTACGACCGTGCGCTCGACCTGCAGGACGCGGGCGCCCAGCCGACGTTCGGCACCGTGACGACGAACTCGCTCACCTACCAGGCGCAGTTCGGCACGCAGCAGGCCGCGATGATGCCGATGGGCACGTGGTATGCCGCGACGCTCATCGCGCAGCAGGAGAACGGCGAGGCGGACGAGTTCGCGTGGGGCATGGCCCCGATCCCGCAGGTCGACGAGTCCACGACCGGCACCGACGCCACCCCCGTGACGTTCGGCGACCCGACCGCCTTCGGCATCAACCCGGCGATCGACGAGAACAAGGTCCAGGCCGCGAAGGACTTCCTCGCGTTCGCCGCGGGCGAGGGCGGCGCCTCGGCGCTCGCCGAGATCGGCATCACGCCGGCGCTCTCCTCCGACACGGTCGTCGACACGTTCTTCGGCCTCGAGGGCGTCCCGACGGACGACCTGTCGAAGTTCGCGTTCTCGACGCACGAGACCAAGCCGGAGAACCCGGTCGCACCGAGCACCGCCGCCGTGCAGAACATCCTCAACGACCTGCACACCGCCGTGATGTCCGGCTCCACCCCGATCGCCGACGCGATCCCCGAGGCCGAGGACCGCGCCTCGTCCGAGGCCGGCATCGGCTGACGCCTCCCGGTTCCTCCGCCGCACCCGTCCGGGGCGCCGCGCCGCTGACCGCGGCGCCCCCGGGCGGGCCGGCACACCACGATCTTCCAGACACAGGAGTCCCACGATGTCGACCATCGCCGCCGACGAGCGGTCGCAGCCCGGGACGGACGGGCCGGCCACGCCGTCCCGACCGCCGACGAGCCGCCACCGCGCCGGAAGCCGCCTGAAGCTGCGCAACACCCTCGTGGGGTGGAGCTTCATCCTGCCGAACTTCATCGGCTTCGCCCTGCTCACGCTCATCCCCGTGATCGTGCTGTTCTACATCTCGTTCACGAGCTGGAACGTGTTCGGCGCGGCGCAGTGGATCGGCCTCGACAACTTCGAGCGCCTCGTCGGTGACGCGAGCTTCCACACGGCGCTGCTCAACACGCTGTACTACGCGGCGATCCACATCCCGCTGACGCTCGCCGCGTCGCTCGGCCTGGCGCTCCTGCTCAACCGCAAGCTGCGCGGCGTCGCGTTCTTCCGCACCGTCGCGTTCTTCCCCTACATCACGTCGATCGTCGCGATCGCCGTCGTGTGGAACATGCTCTTCAGCCCCGAGTTCGGGCCCATCAACCAGCTCCTGCGCGCCGTGGGCGTCGACAACCCGCCCGGGTGGACGACGTCGAGCACGTGGGCCATGCCCGCCGTCATCCTCGTGAGCGTGTGGCGCGAGATGGGCTACTACATGCTGCTGCTCCTCGCGGGCCTGCAGACGGTGCCCGCCCAGCTCTACGAGGCGGCCCGCATGGACGGCGCCAACGCGTGGCAGCGGTTCTGGAACGTCACGCTCCCGGGCCTGCGCCCGACGATGTTCTTCGTCACCGTGATGCTCACGATCGGGAGCTTCAAGATCTTCGACCTGATCCTCGTCATGACCAACGGTGGCCCCGGGCAGTCGACCCTCGTGCTGAGCCAGTACATCTACCAGAAGGGCTTCGTGGAGAACCAGTTCGGTTACGCGTCGTCCGTCGCGGTCGTGCTGTTCTTCATCTGCATCTGCGTGACCATCGTCCAGTTCCTCGTGAACAAGAGGAGGGAGGCGTGATGGCCACGCTCGACACCCCCACCCCTGCCGCCGCTCCGGCGACGCTCGCCCCGGACCTGCGTCCGCCGAGCGGCCGCGCCCGGTCCGTCGCGGGCAGGACCGTCGGCTACGTCGCGATGGCGGTCGCCGCCGCCGCGATCCTGCTGCCGTTCTTCTGGATGGTCGTCTCGTCCCTGAAGAACAACAACCAGGTGTTCACGATCCCGATCCAGTGGATCCCCGACCCCGTCGTGTGGCAGAACTACCTCGACATCTGGGCGAAGTCCGACATGACGTCGTGGCTCAAGAACACGCTCATCCTGTCGGTGACCGTCACGGTGCTGCAGGTGCTCACCGGCAGCTTCGCGGCATACGGGTTCTCCAAGATGCGGTTCCGCGGGCGCGACGCGCTGTTCCTGCTCTACATCGGCACCATCGCCGTGCCGTGGCAGTCGTACATGATCCCGCAGTTCATCATGATGTCCGAGGTCGGGCTGTCGAACACGCTGTGGTCGATCATCGCCCTGCAGGCCTTCGGCGCGTTCGGCGTGTTCCTCATGAAGCAGTACTTCGAGACCATCCCCGAGGAGCTCAGCGAGGCCGCGCGCATCGACGGCCTCAGCGAGTACGGGATCTGGCGTCGCATCATGATGCCGCTGTCCGTCCCCGCGATCGCGAGCCTCACGCTGCTGACGTTCGTCAACACCTGGAACGACTACCTCGGGCCGCTCCTCTACCTGCGCAGCCCCGACCTGTGGACCGTCCAGCTCGGTCTCAAGTCCTTCATCGGCCAGTACAACGCCGAGCACGCGCTGATCATGACCGGTTCCGTGCTGTCCGTCCTGCCGATCGCGATCATCTTCCTCCTCGGCCAGCGGTACTTCGTCGAGGGCGTCGCGTCGACCGGGCTGAAGGGCTGATCGCGATGGCCACCTCTGCGCACGCTCCCCGGCGCCACCTCGTCTCGCACGAGACGTACGAGCTCGTCTTCAGCACCGTGTACGCAGGGCTCGCGACGAACCTCCTCGTCGTCGTCATGTGCCTCCCGCTCGTGGTGCTCGCCATGACGACGGACCCGACGGCGTCGTGGCCCGCCCTCGCCCTCCTGGCACCGTTCTGCACGCCGGCGCTCGTCGCGGCGTTCGGCGTGTTCCGCGCGATCACGGCGGACGGCTCGGCGCAGGTCGTGCGCACGTTCTGGCGCGGCTACCGGCAGCACTGGCGCCGGTCCGTCGCGCTGGGCGCGCTGAGCACCGCGCTGGTCGTGGTGCTCGCCGTGGACGTGCGCGCCGTGTGGGGCCACGCCGTCGGCGCGGTCGCCATCCCGGTGCTCGTCACGCTGGTCGCGCTGACGCTCGTGACGACGCTCGTCGCCACGGCGTCCCTCGCCGACCACCCGACGGCGCGCCTGCGCGACCTGCTCCGGGCGTCGCTGTTCGCCAGCGTCCGGCGCTGGTACCTCACGCTCCCCGCGCTGCTCGTCCTCGCGATGCTCGGGTCCGTCGTCGCGGCCCGGCCCGCCGTCGGGCTGGGCCTGGCGCTCGCGCCGCTGCTCTTCGTCGCGTGGGGCGCCGCCCGCTACGCGCTGCACTCCACCCTCGGCACGGTCACGGGGTCTGCCACGACGCCGGCCGCCGCCGCCCGCTGACTTCTCCCCGCCCCCCGTGCTGCTGCCTCGCCGCCGCCGCACCTGCTGACTACGTCACCGACCGTCGGGCGACCTCGCCCGACCAGAAGGATGTTCCTGATGACGCTCGCCACCGGGCTCGCCACCGAGCTCGCACCCGCCGTCGACGCCGCCCTCGCGACCGTCCGGCGCAACATCGCCGCGTTCGGCGACCGCTACCCCGACGACACGACCGCCGGCAACGTGTACCCGCCTCGACCCGCGACCCCCGAGTTCGCCGAGGGCGCGAACCGCGGCTGGACGACGAGCTTCTGGCCCGGCATGCAGTGGCTCGCCTACGAGCTCACGGGCGACGCCACGTTCCGCGCGGCAGGCGAGCGGCACGTCGCGGACTTCGCGCGCCGCGTCGACCAGGGCGAGGACCTGCACACGCACGACCTCGGCTTCCTCTACACGCTGTCGTGCGTCGCGCCGTGGCGCCTGCTCGGCGACGAGACGGCTCGCGCCGCGGCCCTGTCCGCCGCCGACCACCTCATGACGCGGTTCCTCGAACCGGCCGGCATCCTCCAGGCGTGGGGCGACCTGTCCGACCCCGCGCAGCGGGGCCGCACCATCGTCGACAGCCTCATGAACATGCCGCTGCTCACGTGGGCCGGGGGGCAGACCGGCGAGGAACGCTACCCCGACGCCGTGCGCCGCCACACCGCGCAGCTCGCGCGGCACATCGTGCGCGAGGACGACACGACCTTCCACACGTTCTACTGGGACCCCGTCACGGGCGAGCCCCTGCGCGGTGGGACCGAGCAGGGTGCCGGTGACGACTCGTGCTGGGCCCGTGGCCAGGCGTGGGGCATCTACGGCTTCGCGATGAACCACCGGGTGACGGGCGACCCGGATCTGCTGCACGCGTCCCGCCGCTGCGCGGACTACTTCCTCGCGCACCTGCCGTCGGACGGCGTGCCCTACTGGGACCTCGTCTACACCGACGGCAGCGACGCGCCCCGCGACAGCTCCTCCGCCGCGATCGCCGCGTGCGGGCTGCACGAGCTCGCCGCGGTCGAGACCGACCCCGAGCGCCGCGAGCGCTACGTGACCGCCTCGCTCGACATGCTCCGCGCGCTCGTCACCGGCTACACCCCGGCGGCCGAGGGCGTCGAGTCGGACGCGCTCCTGCTGCACTCGGTCTACGACGCTCCCAAGAGCATCGGCGTCGACGAGGGCAGCCTCTGGGGCGACTACTTCTACCTCGAGGCGCTCGTGCGCCACACGCTCCCGGGCTGGGTGAGGTACTGGTGAGGCTCGTCACGCACGTCACGCACGTCACGCACGTCACGCACGTCACGCACGTCACTGTCGCGGACGACGGCACGGGCCACCCAGCCGCGGGCGTCGAGCGTCCCGGTGCCCTCGTGCCCGACGGCGGCCGCGACCGCCTGCTCGACCTCGCGCCGCTGCTCGGCGCGGGCGTCACGGTCACCGACGTGCTCGCGGACCCGGCGCTGACCGCGCAGGTGCGCGACGCCGTCGGGCAGGCCGCGGCCGACCCGGCCGCGCTCCGTGCGCTCCCCCGGGCCGACGACGCGCGGCTCGCTCCCCCGGTCCGCCCGGGGAAGATCCTGTGCCTCGGGTACAACTACCGGGGCCACGTCCCGGACGGGCAGGACCCGAGGACGAACGACCCGGAGTTCCCCGACGTGTTCGTCAAGACGCCGAACACGCTGAGCGGGCCGCACGACGTGATCACCGTCCCCGCGGTCGCGGACGACGTCGACTACGAGGGCGAGATCGCCGTCGTGATCGGGCGCCGCGCGCACCGGGTGCGCGTCGAGGACGCGATGGACCACGTCGCCGGGTACGCGCTGTTCGACGACGTGTCCGACCGCTCCTGGCAGCGCCGCTCCAGCCAGTGGACGATGGGCAAGTGCCTCGACGGGTTCGGCCAGCTCGGGCCGGCCGTCGTGACCGCCGACGAGGTGCCCGACTTCCACGACCTGACCGTCGAGGTGGAGCGCGACGGCGTCGTCACCGTGTCGCAGAGCACGTCGACGATGGTGTTCCGGCTGCCGTACCTCGTGCACTACCTCAGCCAGGTGATGACGCTCGAACCGGGCGACGTCATCTCGACCGGCACCCCGCAGAAGCTGCCCGACGCGCTCGCCGCGCACCGTCCCCTGGTGCACGGCGACGCCGTGACGATCCGCGTGGCGGGCCTCGGTGCGCTGACGACGCGCTTCGCGGACCAGGCCCCCGTGACCGCGGGCGCGGCCACGTCCGGCAGCTCGACCACCACGACCGAAGGAGCGCGCGCATGATCCTCGACCAGTTCCGTCTCGACGGGAAGGTCGCCCTCGTCACGGGCACGAGCCGCGGCCTCGGCCAGGGCGCCGCGGTCGCGCTCGCCGAGGCGGGTGCCGACGTCGCGCTGCTCGACCGCAGCGTGCCCACCGAGACGATCGCGAAGGTCGAGGCGCTCGGCCGTCGCGTCCACTCGGTGCAGCGCGACCTCACGACGGCCACCCCCGCCGAGCTCGGCTCCGCGGTCGCGGAGGTCGAGGAGGCGCTCGGCGCTGTGGACGTCCTGGTGAACAACGCCGGCACGATCCGCC
The DNA here is from genome assembly GCF_059159985.1 of Cellulosimicrobium sp. BMG9.23. NCBI lineage: Bacteria > Bacillati > Actinomycetota > Actinomycetes > Micrococcales > Promicromonosporaceae > Cellulosimicrobium > Cellulosimicrobium sp. BMG9.23. The sequence goes on along the minus strand of NZ_JBZGBZ010000006.1, from coordinate 357,014 downwards.
GCGCTCCTGCGGCCGAGCACCCCGTCGAGGACTGGGACACCGTGCTGACGGTCAACCTCGACGCGGTGTTCCACCTGTCGCAGGCCGCGGGCCGGCGCATGCTCGAGCGCGGCGGCGGCAAGATCGTCAACGTCGCCTCGATGCTGTCGTTCCAGGGCGGCATCCTCGTGCCCGGCTACGCGGCGTCCAAGCACGCCGTCGCTGGCCTGACCAAGGCGCTCGCCAACGAGTGGGCCGCGCGCGGCGTCAACGTCAACGCGATCGCCCCCGGGTACATGGCGACCGACAACACCGCGCCGATCCGCGCTGACGAGACGCGCGAGCGCTCGATCGCCGAGCGCATCCCGGCCGCCCGGTGGGGCACGCCCGCCGACCTCGCGGGCGCGCTGGTCTTCCTCGCGTCCGACGCCGCCGCGTACGTGCACGGGGTGATCCTCCCCGTGGACGGCGGCTGGCTCGTGCGCTGAGCCGCCTGAGAAACCTCCCGAAGCTTGACCGAGCACCATCCGCACCACCAGGAGAGAAGACCCGTGGAACAGCGTTACGCCACCAGCCCCGAGCAGATCACCGGAGCGACGACGCAGGAGCTGCGCGACCGCTTCCTCGTCCAGGACCTGTTCGTCCCGGGCGAGGTGAACGTCACCTACACCCACCACGACCGCGTCGTGCTCGGCGGGGCCGTGCCCGGTGACGCCCCGCTGCCGCTGCCGACGTACGACGAGATCCGCAGCGAGTACTTCCTCGAGCACCGCGAGGTCGGCATCGTCAACGTCGGCGGCACGGGCACCGTGACGACCGACGGCGAGGTGCACGAGCTGCCGAAGGGCGCGTGCCTGTACGTGGGCCGCGGCGTGCGCGAAGTCGTCTTCGCGAACGCGAGCGACGCTTCTGGCGAGGACGGGCCCGCAGCGTTCTACCTCTTCTCCGCGCCCGCGCACACCGCCTACCCGACCGTGCTCACGCTGCCCGGCCAGGGCACGGTGCGCGAGCTCGGCGACCAGGTGACGTCGAACCGCCGCTCGCTCAACCAGTACATCCACGAGAACGGCGTGAAGTCCTGCCAGATCGTCATGGGCGTCACGTCGCTGCACCCGGGCAGCATGTGGAACACCCTGCCGGCGCACACGCACGACCGCCGGACCGAGTGCTACCTGTACTTCGACGTGCCGGCCGACGCGCGCGTCATCCACCTGTGCGGGCAGCCGACCGAGACGCGCCACCTCGTCGTGGGCGACCGCGAGGCGATCATCTCCCCGAGCTGGTCCGTCCACTCCGGTGTCGGCACCGCCGCCTACTCGTTCGTCTGGGCGATGGCCGGCGAGAACCAGTCGTTCGACGACATGGACGGCTTCCCCGTCACGTCGATGCGCTGACGCTCGTCCCGCGGCACCGCCCGCGGAGGTGCCGAACCCCGGGTTACCGGCCGATCCAGCCCTGGATCGACCCACAACCCGGGGTTCGGCCGTCGTGGTGGCCCGTCCGATCAGCCGTTCGGCCTCGCGCGGCGCTCGTCGTCCCGCCCCAGCGCGGACCCGAGCGCCGCCAGCACGAGCAGGTCCACCGTCAGCCCGACCACGCCCACCCACTGCACCGCTCGGAACACCAGGAGCTGGGTGAGCAGGAGGGAGACCAGCACGCCGCGCCGCACCCACACCGCCCCCGCCCGGCGCGAGCGGCGCCCGGCCAGCAGCCCGGCCACGACGCACGCGACCGTCGCGGCGGCGCCCGCGAGCATCCCGACGCCGACCCACGTGGGCACGTCGACGTCACGCACCAGGACACGCACCGCCACGGCGACCGAGCCGGCGACCACGCCCAGCACGGCGACGACCACGACCACCGCCGTCCAGCGCCGCTCGAGCGCGGCCGTGAACCAGTCCGACGCGCGACGGACGAGCGCTCGTACCGGGTCGGGCACGTCCACGACGTCGCGCGGCACCGCCTCGACCAGGGCAGCCACCTCGGCCGCGCCGGGCTCATCCCGGCCGCGCGCCGCGAGAGCGCGTGCCTCGTCGCGCGCCTCGTCGGTGAACCCGCCCGCGACGCCCGCGACCGCGCGGTCCGTGGCCACGGCCAGGTACTCCGCGCCGTGGTGCCGCCGTCGGCCGTGCAGCGCCTCGGTCACGAGCACGAGAGCCACGACGGTCGCGTAGATGAGCGCCGCCGTCGGCTCGTAGAAGTAGTCGTTGTCCGCCGTGACGAACTTGCCGATCTCGTCCACGAACAGCCCGAACCCGATCCCGCTGAGCACCGCTCCGAGGGACCGGAGGGTCGGGCCGACGAACGACAGCAGCACGACGATGCCCAGCGCCATCCCGAGACCGCCCCACAGCACGTGCGCGACGTGCAGGTCTCCCCCGCCCACCTGCGGGTACCCGGAGGCAGCGAGGAGGAAGCGCGTCACGAGCACCGTGGCCACCGCGACCACGAGGAAGGTCACGACGTGCCGCGTCGCGGCGGTGTCACGGACGACGCCCAGGCGCAGCGCGCGGCCTCTTGCGGTGAGGGTCGCGGTGCGGCGGCGCACCTCGTCGCGGCGCACCGGTTCCAGGGAAGATGCCACGAGGAGAGTATGCCCCGCTCTGCCACGGCGGACCCGGTGCACGGCGGGCGTCGCGGCCGCTCCTCCGCGAGCGCCGTCCCCTCAGCGCCCGCGGCCCGCTGCCTCTGCGAGCCGCGGGAGGTCCGCGAGCCGGCCCAGGTGCCGCAGCTTGTGGGGGTTCACCACGGAGCGGATGTGCACGACCAGCCCGCCCGTCACCTCGAGCCCGAGCACCGACACGATCCCGCCGCCTGCCTCGGCTCCCGCCACGGCGACCACGCCCGGACCCCCGTTGACGACGGCCGCCTCGAGGCGCACCGGCATGCCGCGTCGCGTGAAGCCCAGCAGGAGCCGTGCGACGGCGTCGCGGCCGGAGACAGGCCTCGAGATGGCGAACCCGGGCGGGACGTTGCCCCCGCCGTCACCCGTGAACACCACGTCGTCGGCGAGGAGCTCCACGAAGAGGTCGAGCTCACCGCTCTCGCACGCCGCGAGGAACCGGTCGACGAGCCTGCTCCTGCGCGCCGCGTCGTCCTCGAAGCGCGGCCGACGCTCGACGACGTGGCGGCGTGCGCGGGAGACGAGCTGACGCGTCGCAGCCTCCGACCTGCCCACGATCTGTGCGGTCTCCCCGTGGGAGTAGCCGAGCACGTCGTGCACGAGGAACGCCGCGCGTTCCGTCGGGCTGAGGTTCTCGAGGAGGACCAGGAACGCCGTCGAGACGTCGTCGGCCAGCTCCGCGTGGTCGCCGGCTCCCGCGGAGCCCTCGACGGTGCGGGAGACGAGCGGCTCCGGCAACCAGTCGCCGACGTAGTGCTCTCGACGGACCCGGGCCGACCGCAGGACGTCGAGGCTGAGCCGGGTTGCGATCGTGGTGACGAGCGCGTCCGGGTTCTGCACGTCCTCGACGCCCAGCACCTTGACCATCGCGTCCTGCGTGACGTCCTCCGCCTCCGCCACGCTGCCGAGCATCCGGTAGGCGACCGCGAAGGCGAGCGGGCGCAGGCGCTCGAGCGCGGCGTCGTCGAGGGTCATGCGCCGATCATCTCGCGGACCGGCGGGACGAGTGACCGACGACGCGGCACGAGGGGGCCCGGGTGCCTGAAGAGCCATCGCGCGCCGTCCAGCGTGGCGTTCTTGTACGCGATCGCCGCCCGCCCGACGAGGATGCGGTCGAGCGGTGCGCCCTGCGGGTCCAGGAGCTGTACGAGCCCACGACGTCGCCCGAGGCTCAGGCACTCGTGCCGGTAGCGGAACCTCAGGGGTCGGGGCTCGCTCCCCGTGAGCACCGCGGTCACCGCGTCCGCCGCGGCCGGCCCGGTGAAGGTTCCCGTGCGGCAGCCCATGGCCAGCGATGCTCCCCACGGCCCGGGCGCGGCTGCGGCGTCGCCGACGACCCACACGTCCGGATGGGAGACCGAGCGGAGCGTGCCGTCCACGAGGGCGCGTCCGCGGCCGTCGACCGCCAGCCCGGACCCTGCCACGAGCGGCGAGGTACGGAAGCCCGCGCCCCAGAAGCACAGGTCGAACGGCACCGGCGCGCGTCCCTCGTCCGCCCCGGCGCCGTCGGCGAGGACGACCCTCCCCGGCTCGACGCGCACGACCCGCGCCGTCGTGCGAACCACGCCGAGCGTGTCGAGGACCGATCGGAGATGGCGGCGCGCACGCCCCGACAGCCAGGATCCCGGGTCGGAGCCGCTCACGAGACGTACGCTCAGGTCCGGCCAGCGGTCGGCGAGCTCGGCCGCGATCTCGATGCCCGTCGCGCCCCCACCGCACACGACGACTCTCCCGCCCGCTCGGGCGATCTCCTCGACGCGCGTCGCGGCGCGCTCCGCGCCGGGACGGTCGTCGAGCGCGACGGCGTGCTCGCTCGCGCCCGGGACGGTCTCGGTGTCGATCCGGCTCCCCGTCGCGAGCACCAGGGTGTCGTACGGGAGGGCCGGGCCGTCCGGGAGGTCGACCACGTGCCGGTCGACGTCCACGCCCTGCACCGTCGCGACCATCAACCGCAGGGACGTCCCCGCCACGAGCTCGGGGAGCGAGAGCGTGGCGATCCGCTGTCCGGTCGCGACCTGGTGCAGGCGGGGACGCTCGACGAAGTCGGGCGACGCGGTGACGAGCGTCACCGACGCCTGCCCACGGGGTAGCCGGCGGGCGAGCCGCTGGGCAGCGGTCAGACCGGCGTACCCGGCTCCGACGACGACGATCCGGTGCTGCGCGTGTGCGTCCATGCACCCTCCGACGGGACAGCACGCGCCGTTGTGACACGAGCTTCTCGCCGCACGACCGGCGCCCCTCCGGACGTCCGCGTCAGCGCTTGCGCTTCTCCCGGACTCGCACGCTGATCTCGATGGGCGTGCCCTCGAACCCGAAGGTCTCGCGCAGGCGGCGCTCGATGAACCGGCGGTAGCCCGCCTCGAGGAAGCCCGTCGCGAAGACCACGAAGCGCGGCGGCCGCGTGGACGCCTGCGTCGCGAAGAGGATGCGGGGCTGCTTTCCGCCGCGCAGCGGGTGCGGGTGCGCCGCGACGAGCTCGCCGAGGAACGCGTTCAGGCGCCCCGTGGGGATGCGCATGTCCCACGAGTCGAGCGCGCGCTCCATCGAGGGCACGAGCCGGTCGGTGTGCCAGCCCGTGCGTGCCGAGACGTTGACGCGCGGCGCCCACGTGACCTGCACGAGGTCCTTCTCGATCTCGCGCTCGAGGAACGGGCGGCGGTCCTCGTCCATGAGGTCCCACTTGTTGTACGCGATGACGAGCGCGCGCCCGGCGTCGACGACCTGCGAGATGACGCGCGTGTCCTGCTCGGTGAGCGGCACGGACGCGTCGACGAGCACGACCGCGAGCTCGGCCTTCTCGATCGCCGCCTGCGTGCGCAGCGAGGCGTAGAAGTCCGCGCCCTTCGTCTGGTGCACGCGGCGCCGGATGCCCGCGGTGTCGACGAGCACGTACGGCACGCCCTTGATCTCGACGAGCTCGTCGACCGGGTCGCGCGTGGTGCCCGCGGTCTCGTCGACGACGACGCGCTCGGCGCCCGCGATCTTGTTGAGCAGGGACGACTTGCCGACGTTGGGGCGGCCGATCAGGGCAACGCGACGCGGGCCCGTGGGGCGCAGCTCGCCGTGCTCCGACTCCGTCGGCAGGGCCTTCATCGCGGCGTCGAGCAGGTCGCCGGTGCCGCGGCCGTGCAGCGCCGAGACGGGGTGCGGCTCGCCGAGCCCGAGGCTCCACAGGGAGGCGGCGTCGGCCTCGCCGGACTGGCCGTCGACCTTGTTGGCGCACAGCACGACCGGCTTGCCCGACTCGCGCAGGAGACGCACGACGCGCTCGTCGGTGGCGGTCGGTCCCACCGTGGCGTCGACGACGAAGAGCACGGCGTCGGCGAGCGAGATCGCGACCTCGGCCTGCTCGGCGACCTTCCACTCGAGGCCCGCGACGTCGACCTCCCAGCCGCCGGTGTCGACGAGCGTGAACCGGCGACCGGCCCAGTCCGCCGGGTAGCTCACGCGGTCGCGCGTGACGCCCGGCTTGTCCTCGACGACGGCCTCACGGCGGCCGATGATGCGGTTGACCAGCGTCGACTTGCCGACGTTCGGGCGCCCGACGACGGCCAGCACCGGCAGCGGCGCCTCGGGCTCGTGGTCCTCGAGGTCGAGGTCGTCGGCGTCGATGAGGGCGAGGTCGGTGTCCTCGAGCTCGTAGTCCTCGAGCCCGGCGCGCAGCGCGCGCTCGCGCGCCTCGTCGTCGACGGTCTCCGTGGACCCGTCGGTCGGGCTGCCGGCCTCGGCGGTGGAGGTCGTCCCGTCCACGGGCTGCACGACGGCGTCGGTCTCGTCGGGCGTGCCGGGCTGGGCCTGGTCGGGTGTGGTCATGGGGACCATTCTCCCAGGAGTGCGCGCACTCTCCGAACGCGGCGAGGACGCCGCTCCCTGCACCGCGTGGAGACGGGCCCGCGCATCAGCCGACCGCTCCGTGATGACGCGCCGCCAGCCGCGCGACGACGTCGCGCACGACGTCGTCCGGCACCGGCTCCGCGAGCGGGAACCGGAGCGTGCCCTTGCCGTCGCGGTAGCGCGCGATCCGGCGCGCGAGGTCGTCGTCCTCGTCGTCGGGCACGGGGTAGAGCGAGACGTGGTGCGCCCAGCCCGCGAGGTACACGACGTAGCGGTCGTCGAGCGTGAACGTCGGGATGCCGTAGCTGATCCGCTCGCCGAGCCCGTCGACCGTCGCGTGGATCACGCCGCGCAGGTGCTCGACGACCTCGCGCGTTGCCGGCGAGAGGGACGCGACGTACTCGTCGACGGTGGTGACCTTGTCCGCCATCGCTGCTCCTCCCCCGCGGGACCCGCGCCACCTCGCGCGACCCGCGCCGACGGCACGGGATACGCGCGAACCTACTCCGCGTCGGCCGTGGTGGCGCGTCGGGCCGCCCCGGCGTCCGTGCCCAGCGCCACCCGTTCCGTCCCCGCGAGGCGGACGAGGACGATGCCCACGACGACGAGCGCACCCCCGACACCCTGCACGACGCTCGGCACCTCGCCGAGGAGCAACCACGCGATGAGCACGGCGAACAGGACCTCCGAGAGCCCGACGAACGACGCGAGCCGCTCCCCCGCGCGCACCGTCGCGGCGACGCCCGAGACGTACGCGAACGCCGTCGCGACGAGCACGACGACCGTCAACGGCACGAACCAGGGCACCGTGGACCCGAGGAGCGGGACGTCCACGAGCGGGGCGCGCAGCGGGAGCAGACCCGTCACGCCCGCCGCCGCGAGCGCCACCGCACCGACAGCCAGGCCGGACGCGGCGAGCGCGACGGGCGGGACCGTCGTCGGGCGGGCGGAGAGCACGAAGTAGGCACCCAGTCCCATCGCGGCACCGAGCGCGAGAACCACGCCGATCACGTCGAGGCTCGCGCCGCCCGGGTCCACGACGAGGACCAGACCGGCCACGGCGACCGCGCACCCGGCGAGCGTGAGCCGGGGCGGGACCCGCCGCGTCCGCGCCCACGCGAGGCCCACGAGCAGCACGGGCGCGAGGTACTCGATCAGCAGGGCGACGCCGACCGGCAGGCGCTCGACGGCCGCGAAGTAGCACAGCTGGGTCGCGGCCACCGCGATGAGCCCGAACCCGAGGACGAGGCGCCACTCGTGCCGCAGCGCGCGACGGCACCCGCGCAGGGCGACGAGGGCGAACGGGGCGAGGACGAGCGCGGAGCACAGGGCGCGCGCGAGGACGGCCGCCCCGGGTGTCCACCCCGCCTCGAGCAGCGGCTTGACGAACGGTCCGCTCGCGCCGAACGCGAGCGCCGACGCGAGGCCCAGGAGGATGCCCGTCGCGGGCCGGTCGCCGACGGCACCGCGCGGCGTGGCCGGCGGGGCACCGAGGACGGGTGCCGGACCGTCGGGCGTCACGACGTCGGCCGCCGTTCGCGGTTCGGGTCGTCCAGGGGCAGCGCGATCCCGGAGCTCGCCACGGTGTCGGCGACGAGCACGGCGAGCGCGTGCCGGATCCTCTCGTTCGCGTCCTCGAGCGCCTGCTTGCCGCTCACCCCCGGGACACGCTCCACGACGAGCGGCTCCCCGAACCGCACGACGAGGCGGCGGCGCAGCCCAGGGACGTGGTTGACGCCCTCGCCCGTGCGTCGCGTGCCGAGGACCGCGACGGGGACGACCGTGGCGTGACCGTTGAGCGCGAGCCACGCGACGCCCGCGCGCGCCGCGGTCGCGTCGCCACGGCCCCGGTTGCCCTCGGGGAACACGCCCACCGCACCGCCGCGGCGCAGGACGGCGAGCGCCGTCGACAGCGCCCGGCGCCCGCCCGGGCGGTCCACGGGGATCTGCCCGGCGGCGCGCAGCACCCCGCCGATCGGCCCGACGAACATCTCCTCCTTGACGAGCACGTGCAGCGGGCGCGGGGCGACGCCGAGCACGACGGGACCGTCGACGACGCCCGTGTGGTTCGCGGCGAGCACCACCGGACCCTCGGCGGGGACGTTCTCGGCGCCCTCGACGCGCGTGGCCCACACCACGCGGGCGAGGAAGCGACCGACCCACCGGGACCACGCCGGCCCGGCGTGCGACGGGACGCGAGGTGCGGGTGCCGCGCCGCTCACGGCGCGGGGCGGTGGCCCACCGCCCGACCGGTCACCCGCTCGACGACGGCGAGGACCGCGTCGACCGTCTGCGGGAGGTCGAGCGCGGAGGAGTCGACCGTGGTGACACCGTCCGCGGCGACCTGGAACTGGGAGACCGTCGAGTCGTCGCGGTCGCGCCGCAGCACCTGGTCCCTGGTCGCCTCGACGGCCGCGGCGTCCGCGGTGCCGTGCACGTCGAGCGAGCGGCGGGCGAGGCGCGCCTCCTCGCTCGCGGTGAGCAGGACCCGCACGTCGGCGTCCGGTGCGACGACGGTCGTGATGTCCCGCCCCTCGGCCACGACGCCGCGCCCGGCGGAGAACCCGTCCGGACCGTGCTCCGCCTCGATGACCGCGCGCTGGACGCGGCGAAGCTCGGCGCGCACGTCGAGGTTCGTCGCGACGGCGCTCACGGCCGTGGAGATCTCGGTGCTGCGGATCGCCTCGCCGACGTCCGTCCCGTCGACGTGAACCGTGGGGTCGTCCGGGTCGAGGCCGACGACGAGCGGCATGACGCGCACGGCGCGCGCGACGGCCAGCGTGTCCTGCAGGTCCTCGCCGCGGTGCAGGCACCACCACGTCGCCGCCCGGTACATGGCGCCCGTGTCGAGGTACGCGAGCCCGAGCCGTCGTGCGACGCCCTTCGCGACGCTCGACTTGCCCGACCCGGACGGCCCGTCGATCGCGATCGTCAGCGGAACGGCGGCGCTCCCGGCGGCGCTCCCGGCGGCGCCGGCGCCGGTGCTCGGCGTGCCCTGCGTCATCTCGTCTCCTCCTCGCGCGTCGTCACGCGCGCTCACCGGGGTCACCGGGCTGGCTGTGCTCACTGGGCGAGGTCCCGGCGGAGCGCGGTCGCGCCGTGCAGGTACACGTGCTGGACGTCGGCGCGGTCGACGTCCAGCTCGGCGTGGGCCATGAGGCGCACGACGCGGGGCAGCGCGCCCGCGACCGCGATCTCCGTCGCGCACATCAGGGGGACGTCCCCCAGGCCCAGCTCGCGCGCGGCCGCGGCCGGGAAGTCGGACACGAGGTCGGGCGTGCACGTGAAGAGGATCGAGATGAGCGCGGACGTGTCGACGCGGTTCGCGTCGAGCACCTCCTGCACCAGCTCGCGCGTGCGCGCGAAGAGGTGCTCGCGCTCGTCGGCGTCGAGCTGGGTGGCGCCCCGGATCGCCCGGACCGGCATGGCTGGTGCTCCTTCGTGCGGTGGTGAGGTCTCGGCGGTCCTCAGAGGTCGACGGCGGACATGAGGGTCCCGAGCTCGGTGCGCCCGAGCACGCGCGTCGTGCCGGGGCGCAGGTTGCCGAGCGCGATCGGGCCGATGCGGGTGCGCACGAGGCGCGTCACGGGGTGACCGACCTCCTCGAACATGCGCCGCACGACCCGGTTGCGGCCCGAGTGCAGGACGATCTCGACCATCGTCTGGTCGGCGACCTGGTCGACCACGCGGTAGGAGTCGGCACGCTCGACGCCGTCCTCCAGCTCGATGCCGTGCAGGAACTTGTTCGCGACGTTGCCCGGGACCTTGCCCTCCACCGTCACGAGGTAGGTCTTCGCGATCTCGTGGGACGGGTGCGCGAGGCGGTTCGCGAGCTCGCCGTCGTTCGTCAGCAGGAGCAGTCCCTCGCTGTCGGCGTCGAGACGCCCGACGTGGAACAGCCGCTCCGAGCGGTCGGCGACGAAGTCGGTGAGCGACGTGCGCCCGTCCGGGTCGTGCATGGTCGACACGACGCCCCGCGGCTTGTTCAGCGCGAGCGTGACGCGCGACGTGTCGAGCTGCAGGCGCAGCCCGTCCACGTGCACGACGGCGGTCGCCGGGTCGATGCGCACGCCCAGCTCGCGCACCTGCACCCCGTCGACCTCGACGCGGCCGTCGGCGATGAGCTCTTCGCACGCGCGGCGCGACCCGAGGCCGGCCGACGCGAGGACCTTCTGCAGGCGCACGCCGTCCTCGACGTGCACGTCGCGCACCGGTTCCGTGGGCGCGGCGCGCTGGACGCGGCGCTGCTGCGGCGCCGCGGCGGGCCGTGCGCCGGGACCGACCCGCGCGCCCCGACCGGCACCACCCGGTGTACCGCCGCGACCCGAGGCCCCGCGACCTGAGGCCCCGCGACCGGAGCCACCGGTCGCGCGACCGGCACCGGCCGCGCCGCCCGCGCCACGCCCGCTCCCGGCCGCACCACGCCCGCTCCCGGCCGCGCCGCGTCCCGTGCCACCGGTGCCCCGGCCGGCGTCGCGGCCCTGCGCGTCCTCGCGTCGACGTGACCCGTCGCCGTCCCGGCGTCGGTCTCCTGTGCTCATCGCTGTCCTTCGTCCGTGCCCTCGTCGTGCGCCGGGTCGGTCGACCCGGCGTCGTCGGGCGTCTGTGCCGCCGAGGGCCGTCGCGAGCCGGCCGACCGGAGGTCGGCGAGCCCGTCGATCCCCTCGAGATCGTCCATCCCCGGCAGGTGCGGCGCGAGCGGGGGCAGCTCGTCGAGCGACGAGAAGCCCATGCGCTCGAGGAAGTACCCCGTGGTGCCGAACAGGCCTGCGCCCGTGTGCGGGTCCTGCCCGACCTCGGCCACGAGCCCGCGCGCGGCGAGAGTACGTACCACGCCGTCGACGTTCACGCCCCGGACCGCGGACACCTGCCCCCGGCTGACCGGTTGACGGTACGCGATGACGGCCAGAGTCTCCAACGCCGCCTGGGTCAGCCGGGCCGTCTGACCGCCCCGGACGAACCGCCCGACGGCGTCGGCGTGCGCGGGCGCGGAGTACACGCGCCAGCCACCGCCCGCCTCGCGCAGCTCGAACCCGCGCGGCCGGCCGCCGTCGTCGCCCCGGTACTCGGCCGCGAGGGTGACGAGCGTCTCGGCGACCTCGCCCGTCGGCACGGCGAGCGCCGCGGCGAGCTCGACGACGGGGATCGGCTCGTCGGCGACCATGAGCACGGCCTCGAGCGCGGCGGCGAGCCCGCCCGGCAGGTCGTGCACGTCGGGCAGGTCGTGCACGTCGGGCAGGTCGACGGCGTCGTCCACCGTCAGCGTCGCCACCGCCTCCTCGACGACCCGGTCGTCCTCGACCTCGTTCACGCGTGCACCTCCGTCATGTCCCGCTCCAGGACGACCTCCTGGTTACGCCCCTCGTCCAGCCCATCCTGCTCGTCGTCCTCGTCGTCCTCGTCGAACTCGCTGCCGACCCCCGCAGCGAGGCCGGCGTCGTCCTCCCCCGCCCACCGGACCGTGAGCTCGCCCAGCGGGGAGAGCTGGTCGAACCCGACGAGGCCTTCCCGGAAGAGCTCGAGCAGCGCGAGGAAGCGTGCGACGACCACGACGGTCTCCCCCGCGTCCGCCACGAGGGCGCGGAACGTCGTCGCACCCTGGCGCCGGACGCGCCCCGCCACGACGTCCGCCTGCTCGCGCACGCTCACGGCAGGGGCGTGCAGGTGCGCGAGGTCGACCCCGGGCGGCGGCGCCTTCGGCGCGAGCGCCCCCGCGGCGAGCGCCGCGAGGCGGTCGGGACCCATCGTCCACACGAGCTCGGGCAGGAGGGCGGCGAGGTGCGGCTCGAGCTGCACGACGCGCGGGAAGCGCCGGCCCTGGCTCTCGAGCCGCTCGGCGAGCACGCCCGAGACCTCCTTGTACGCGCGGTACTGCAGGAGCCGGACGAACAGCACGTCGCGGGCCTCGAGGAGCGCGAGGTCGTCCTCGTCGTCGACGATCCCCGACGGCAGGAGCCTGGCCGCCTTGAGGTCGAGCAGGGTCGCCGCGACGACGAGGAACTCGCTCGCCGTCCCGAGGTCCCAGCCGGGGTGCTCCTCGCCCGCGGCGTGCGCCTCCGCGGCCGCGCGCGTCTGCTCCCGGATGTGGGCGACGAAGTCGTCGGTCACGCGCCCGAGCGCGATCTCCGTGATGTCGAGCTTGTGCTTCGTGATGAGCGACAGCAGCAGGTCGAACGGTCCGTTGAAGTTGTCGAGCCGGACCTCGAAGCCGCGCTGCTCGGTGCGCGGGGACGCGGCGTCGGTGTCAGGCGGCGTCGCCACGGGCGACCAGCTCCCGCGCGAGCTGCCGGTAGGCGTAGGCGCCCGGGTGGTTCGGCGCGTACACCGTGATGGGCTCGGCGGCGACGGACGCGTCCGGGAACTTCACCGTGCGACCGATGACCGTCTGGAGCAGCTTGTCGCCGAACGCCTCGTGGACGCGCGCCACGACCTCGCGCGAGTGCAGGGTCCGCGAGTCGAACATCGTGGCGAGGATGCCGTCGACGTCGAGGCGCGGGTTGAGCCGGTCGCGCACCTTCTCGATGGTCTCGACGAGCAGCGCGACGCCGCGCAGCGCGAAGAACTCGCACTCCAGCGGGATGAGCACGCCGTGCGCGGCGGTGAGGGCGTTGACGGTCAGCAGGCCGAGCGACGGCTGGCAGTCGACGAGGATCACGTCGTACTCGTCGACCACCGGGCGCAGCACGCGGGCCAGCACGGACTCGCGCGCGACCTCGCCGACGAGCTGCACCTCCGCCGCGGACAGGTCGATGTTCGCCGGCAGGACGTCCAGGTTCTCGACGTCGGTGCTCACGATGACCTCGTGCACGTCGGCACCGCGCTCCATCAGCAGGTTGTAGACCGTGCGGTCGAGCTCGTGCGGATTGACCCCGAGGCCGACCGACGCCGCACCCTGGGGGTCGAAGTCGACGAGGAGCACGCGCCGTCCGCACTCCGCGAGCGCGGCACCGAGGTTGATCGTCGTGGTCGTCTTGCCGACGCCGCCCTTCTGGTTGCACATCGCGATGATCCGGCCGGGGCCGTGCGACGCGAGCGGGGCGGGGTCCGGGAACACCGGGAGCGGGCGGCCGACGACGTCGACGCGCGGGGCCTCCTCGACGTGCACCGCGGCCTCCGACGACGCACCCGCCTGCCGGTCGGACGGGGCGTCCGACGGGGCGGCGGGACGTTCGCCGGCACCGGGCGCGGGGTACGTGCCGCCGGTCTCGTGCTGGGTCTCGGCCTGGCTGCTCACGTCCGCCACGGTATCGCAGCACCCGGCGCGCGCCCGTCCGCACGCGCCCGCGCGCCGCGATCCCGGTCGAACGACGGGTTGGTCCGCTCAGCCGAGCGCGCGCGGGTGCGAGGACGTGTACACCTCGCGCAGCGTGTCGGGGGTCACGAGCGTGTAGATCTGCGTCGTCGTCACCGACGCGTGCCCGAGCAGCTCCTGCACCACGCGCACGTCCGCCCCGCCGGCGAGCAGGTGGGTGGCGAACGAGTGGCGCAGCGTGTGCGGAGAGATCCGCTCAGGGTGCGCCAGGCCGGCGCGCTCCGCGGCCGTGCGCAGCACGGCCCACGCGCTCTGCCGCGAGAGCCGCGCGCCGCGCGTGTTGAGGAACGTGGCCGGGGTGCCGCGCCCGCGTGCGGCGAGGTCCGGACGACCGCGCACCAGATAGGCGTCGAGCGCGCGCCGGGCGAACGACCCCACCGGGACGACGCGCTCCTTGCCGCCCTTGCCGAGCAGGCGGACGGCCCCCGTGCCGAGGTCCAGGTCGTCGATGTCGAGGCTCACGGCCTCCGAGATGCGCGCGCCCGTCGAGTACACGAGCTCGAGGAGCGCCCGGTCGCGCAGCGGCGCTGCGCCGTCGCCGGCCCCGGCCGCCTCAAGGATGCGCTCGACCTCGTCGGTCGAGATGGCCTTCGGCAGCCGCTTGCCCTGCGCGGGCGGCCGGACGTCCGCCGACGGGTCGCCGTCGGCGAGGCCCTCCGCCGCGCAGAAGCGGTGCCACCCCCGCACCGCGGCCACGGACCGGGCCGTGGACGACGGCGAGAGGCACGCGCCGCCGTCGGACCCCGTGCGCAGCGCCGTGACGTAGAGGCCGACGTCCTCCGCGGCGACGTCGCGCACGGCATGCTTGCCGCGCGCGGCGAGGAACGCGACGTAGCGCGACAGGTCGCGGCGGTACGCCGCGACGGTGTTCGCCGACAGGCCACGTTCCACGGCGAGGTGCGCCAGGTACTCGCGCGCTGCCCGGTCCAGCGCGTCGGGCACCACGACGGGCGCACCCGGAGTGCCGGGCGCCGGTTCGCCGGCTCGGGCGGAGAGAGCAGGGTGCACGGGACCATCATGCCCGCGCCGAGCGGCGCGACGGCGGAGGCGACCCCGGGAACGGCCGTGCGGCGAAAGGTGCCGGCACGTGCCGGCACGTGTCAGAAGGGCAGGAAGACGTCCACCGCGACGGCGACGAACAGCAGCGTCAGATAGGTGATCGACGCGTGGAAGACCTTCATCGCGCCGATCTTGCCGCGCGACGGGTCCTGCGCGCGGCGCAGCATCGTCACGCACGACGCCATGAACCACACGCCGAGGACGGTCGCGACGACGCCGTACACCCACGTCATGCCCGCTAGCGGCCACAGGGCGAGCGACGACGCGACCATCGCGAGCCCGTAGACGATCATCTCGCGCGCGACCCTGCGGTCGTCCGCGACGACGGGGAGCATCGGGACGCCCGCCGTCTCGTAGTCGCGCTTGAACTTGATCGACAGCGGCCAGTAGTGCGGCGGCGTCCAGAAGAAGATGACCAGGAAGAGCGCGACGGCGGCCCAGCTCAGCGAGTCCGCGACGGCGGACCACCCGATGAAGACCGGCATGCAGCCGGCGATCCCGCCCCACACGATGTTCTGCGGGGTGCGGCGCTTGAGGATCATCGTGTAGCCGACGACGTAGATCGCGATGGCGGCGAACGTCAGCCAGGCGGAGAGCGCGTTGACGAGCACGGCGAACCACACGAGCGCCACGACGCCGAGGACCGTCGCGAACACGAGCGCCGCGCGCGGCGTGACCTCGCCCGTGACGAGCGGGCGCCGCTTGGTGCGATTCATCATCTCGTCGATGTCGCGGTCGAGGTAGCAGTTGTAGACGTTCGCGGACGCGGCGGCGAGGGTGCCGCCCACGAGCGTCGCGACGACGAGCCAGAAGTCGGGGAAGCCGCCCGCCGCGAGGATCATCGTGGGGACGGTCGTGACGAGCAGGAGCTCGATGATGCGCGGCTTCGTCAGCGCGACGTACGCGCCGAGGCGCTCCCGCACCCCGCGAGCGGCGACGGTCGCGGAGGGACGCACCGCCTCGTCCGCCGACCCGGGGGTCGGCGCGGTGCGCGACGGGACTCCGGTCCCGTCGATCGGTGCCTGGCTCGTGGTGTGCACGCGCTTCGGTGTTCCGTTCTGAGGTGGGGGGCGAGCGAGGACGGACCACCGGCCGTCCTTGAGCATCGTACGTCGCGCCCTGCCACGGGGCCGACCGCACGGGCCCGCATATTGTGTGAGATCCGACCGAAATCCACGACGTGAGCACCCACCGGGCGGGAAGCCCGTCCGCGTATAGGCTGGGTGCCGCAACCGCGCTGCGCCGCACCGTGCCCGTCGTCCACTCGACCGGCGGGTCGCGCCGTACCAGCCGGGTTCCCGGCGTCGCCGGGACGCACCGGCAGGGACAGGTCGACGGTTGCTTCGAGTTGTCGCGAGGATCCGGGGCGCGCGCTCCGGACGGGAATGAGGTTCGGTGAACGCGTTGCCCCCTGCTCACACGCCCCTGGACTGGACGGACCTGGACGACCGGGCCGTCAAGGCCATCAAGGCGCTCGCCGCCGACGCCGTCGAGAAGGTCGGCAACGGCCACCCGGGCACGGCGATCTCGTTGGCGCCCGCGGCCTACCTCCTGTTCCAGAAGGTCATGCGCCACGACCCTGCCGACTCGCACTGGGTCGGTCGCGACCGCTTCGTGCTGTCGGCGGGCCACTCGTCGCTCACGCTGTACCTGCAGCTGTTCCTCGCCGGCTACGGCCTGGAGATGGACGACATCGCCGCGCTGCGCACGTGGGGCTCGAAGACCCCGGGCCACCCCGAGTACAAGCACACCAACGGCGTCGAGATCACGACCGGGCCGCTCGGCCAGGGCCTCGCGTCCGCGGTCGGCATGGCCTTCGCGTCGCGCCGCGAGCGCGGCCTGCTCGACCCGAACGCCGCGCCCGGCGAGTCGCCGTTCGACCACCACGTGTACGTCATCGCCTCCGACGGCGACCTTCAGGAGGGCGTGACGTCCGAGGCGTCGTCGCTCGCGGGCCACCAGCAGCTCGGCAACCTCGTGGTGATCTGGGACGACAACAAGATCTCGATCGAGGACGACACCGACATCGCGTTCACCGAGGACGTCCTCGCGCGCTACGCGGCCTACGGCTGGCACACGCAGCGCGTCGACTTCACCAACGGCGGCACGGGCTACGCCGAGGACGTGGACGCGCTCGCCGCGGCCCTCGAGTCCGCGAAGGCGGAGACCGGCAAGCCCTCGATCATCGCGCTGCGCACGATCATCGGCTGGCCGTCGCCCACCAAGCAGAACACCGGTGGCATCCACGGCTCCGCGATGGGCGCCGACGAGGTCCGCGGCCTCAAGGTCGAGCTCGGCCTCGACCCCGAGGCGACGTTCGCGATCGACGACGACGTGCTCGCCCACACCCGCTCCGTCGCCGAGCGCCAGAGCGACCAGCGCGCCGCGTGGGACACCGCCTTCGACGCGTGGAGGACGGCGAGCCCGGCGGGCGTCGGGCTGCTCGAGCGCCTCACCACGCGCACCCTGCCGCAGGGCTGGGAGGACTCGCTCCCGTCGTTCGAGCCCGGCAAGGACGTCGCGACGCGCGCGGCGTCGGGCAAGGTGCTCACCGCCCTCAAGGACGTGCTGCCCGAGCTGTGGGGCGGCTCGGCCGACCTCGCGGGCTCGAACAACACGACCATGGACGGCGAGCCGTCGTTCGTGCCCGTCGAGCACGCCACGAAGAAGTTCCCCGGGAACGAGAACGGGCGCACGCTGCACTTCGGGATCCGCGAGCACGCGATGGGCTCGATCCTCAACGGCATCGTGCTGCACGGCGGCACGCGCGCCTACGGCGGCACGTTCCTCACGTTCTCCGACTACATGCGCCCGGCCGTCCGGCTCGCCGCGCTCATGCAGATCCCGTCGACGTTCGTGTGGACGCACGACTCGATCGGCCTCGGCGAGGACGGACCGACGCACCAGCCGATCGAGCACCTCGCGGCCCTGCGTGCCATCCCCGGTCTCGACGTCGTGCGTCCTGCCGACGCCAACGAGGTCGCGTGGGCCTGGCGCACGATCCTCGAGACGACCGAGCGCCCCGCCGGCCTGATCCTCACGCGCCAGAACGTCCCGACGTTCCCGCGCGGCACGGACGGCTTCGCGGACGCCTCGGGCACCGCGCGCGGCGGCTACGTGCTCGTCGACGCCGAGGGCACCCCCGACGTCATCCTGCTCGGCACCGGTTCCGAGGTGCAGCTCGCCGTCGAGGCGCGCGAGCAGCTCGCGGCCGAGGGCGTGCAGGCGCGCGTCGTCTCGCTGCCGAGCCGCGAGTGGTTCGACCTGCAGGACGACGCGTACCGGGAGTCCGTCCTGCCGGCGGCGGTCCGGGCTCGCGTCTCCGTCGAGGCGGGCGTCGCCCAGGGCTGGCGCGAGCTGGTCGGCGACGCCGGTCGCGTCGTGAGCATCGAGCACTACGGCGCGTCGGCCGACTACAAGGTCCTCTACCGCGAGTTCGGCATCACGGCCGAGGCCGTCGCCGCAGCAGCGCGCGAGTCGATCGCCGCGGCGCGCGGCGGCGACGCCCCCGGTGGCCCGGCGAAGCCCGTCGAGGGCGGCACTGGCGACCTCGCCTGACCGACCGTAGATTCCGAGGTGGGGCCCCGGTCCCGGCGCCCCACCTCGGACCTGCGCCACGGGTCGCACCCGTGGCACCGCGCCGGGACGGAGCGCGGGGCCGGCGAGGCCCCGTCGAGGTACCACGAGAGGACCCCCTGATGACGCAGACCACCGTCCCCGGACCGATCGAGCAGCTCACGCAGGCGGGAGTGTCGATCTGGCTCGACGACCTGTCGCGCGAGCGTCTGCGCTCGGGCAACCTCGCCGACCTCGTCGCGACGCGCGGCGTCGTCGGCGTGACGACGAACCCGACGATCTTCGCCGCCGCCCTGTCGAAGGGCGACGCGTACGACGCGCAGCTCGCCGAGCTCGCGCCGGCCGGCACCGACGCCGCCGCCGTGGAGGCCGCCGTCGAGCGCATCACGACCGACGACGTGCGCACCGCCGCCGACCTCCTGCGTCCCCTGTACGACGCGACCGACGGCGTCGACGGGCGCGTGTCGATCGAGGTCGACCCGCGGCTCGCGAACCAGGACGCGGCGGCCACCGTCGAGGTCGCCGAGCGCCTGTGGCGCACGATCGACCGGCCCAACGTCTACATCAAGATCCCGGCCACGCTCCCGGGCCTCGAGGCGATCACCCGGACCCTGGCGCAGGGCATCAGCGTCAACGTCACGCTGATCTTCTCGCTCGAGCGCTACCGCGCCGTCATGGACGCGTTCGCGACCGGTCTCGAGCAGGCGCGCGCGGCCGGCATCGACCTCGCCCCGATCGGCTCGGTCGCGTCCTTCTTCGTCTCGCGCGTCGACACGGCGGTCGACGCCGCCCTGGAGAAGGTCGGCACCCCGGAGGCGTTGGACCTGCGGGGCCAGGCCGCGATCGCCAACGCACGCCTCGCGTTCGAGGCCTACGAGGAGTTCAGCGGCACGGACCGCTGGCGTGCGCTCGCCGCGGCGGGCGCCCACCCGCAGCGACCCCTCTGGGCCTCCACCGGCGTCAAGAACCCCGAGTACCGCGACACGATGTACGTCGACGAGCTCGTCACCGACGGCGTGGTGAACACCATGCCCGAGGGCACGCTCCAGGCGTTCGCGGACCACGGCGTCGTGACCGGTGACACGGTGCGGGGCACGGCCGCCGAGGCGCGGCGCACCATCGAGACCGTCGAGTCGTTCGGCGTCTCGCTCGCCGAGGTGACCGACCGCCTCGAGGCCGAGGGCGTGCGCAAGTTCGAGGACAGCTGGACCGAGCTCCTCGAGACCACCGCCGACAACCTGGCCCAGGCCGCCCACCAGGGCTGACGCCCGTCCGGTCCGCGAGCAGACCGCGCAGGCGTGCCGCGTCGCCTCCTAGGATCGCGGCGCGCCTCAGACCCTCCCGACCACCCTCGAACGGAACGGTGCCACCAGGTGAGACCGGCCAAGATCACGGCAGAGCACAACCCCCTGCGCGACCCCCTCGACCTGCGACTGCCTCGCATCGCGGGCCCGTGCGGGCTCGTCATCTTCGGCGTGACGGGTGACCTCGCGCGCAAGAAGCTCATGCCCGCGGTGTACGACCTCGCGAACCGCGGTCTCCTCCCTCCCGGCTTCGCGCTCACCGGCTTCGCGCGTCGCGACTGGGAGGACCAGGACTTCGCCCAGGTCGTCCACGACGCGGTCAAGGAGCATGCGCGCACCCCGTTCCGCGAGGCGACGTGGCGACAGCTCGCGGAGGGCATCCGCTTCGTGCAGGGCTCGTTCGACGACGACGCCGCGTTCGAGCGCCTGCGGGAGACCGTCGAGACGCTCGACGCGGAGCGCGGCACGGGCGGCAACCACGCGTTCTACCTGTCGGTCCCGCCGGGCGCGTTCCCGGTCGTGTGCCGCCAGCTCGCCGAGTCGGGGCTCTCGAAGCCGGACGGCGACGCGTGGCGACGCGTGGTCATCGAGAAGCCGTTCGGTCACGACCTGGAGAGCGCCCGCGAGCTCGACGCGGTCGTCTCCGAGGTCTTCCCGCCGGACTCGGTCTTCCGCATCGACCACTACCTCGGCAAGGAGACGGTCCAGAACCTCCTCGCCCTGCGCTTCGCGAACCAGATGTTCGAGCCGATCTGGAACGCGCACTACGTCGACCACGTCCAGATCACCATGGCCGAGGACATCGGCATCGGCGGTCGCGCCGGGTACTACGACGGCATCGGCGCCGCGCGGGACGTCATCCAGAACCACCTGCTGCAGCTCCTCGCGCTCGTCGCGATGGAGGAGCCCGTCTCGTTCGACGCGCCGTCGCTGCGCGCGGAGAAGATCAAGGCGCTGTCCTCGGTCCGGGTCCCTCGCGACCTGTCCCGGCACACCGCACGGGGCCAGTACGCCGCCGGCCTGCAGGGCGGCGAGGAGGTCATCGGCTTCCTCGACGAGGACGGCATCTCGGCCGACTCCAAGACCGAGACGTACGCCGCGGTCCGCGTCGACATCGACAACCGCCGCTGGGCGGGCGTGCCGTTCTACCTGCGCACCGGCAAGCGCCTCGGGCGACGCGTGACCGAGGTCGCGGTCGTGTTCAAGAAGGCACCGCACCTGCCGTTCGAGACGTCGCAGGCGTCCGACCTCGGCAACAACGCCCTCGTCATCCGCGTGCAGCCCGACGAGGGCGTGACGATGCGCTTCGGCGCCAAGGTCCCCGGGACGGCGATGGAGGTCCGCGACGTCACGATGGACTTCGGCTACGGCCACGCCTTCACGGAGTCCTCCCCCGAGGCCTACGAGCGCCTGATCCTCGACGTCCTGCTCGGCGACCCGCCGCTCTTCCCCACGCGCGAGGAGGTCGAGCTGTCGTGGAAGATCCTCGACCCGATCACCGCGCACTGGGCTGCGAAGGGCACGCCCGACCAGTACCGCTCCGGCACCTGGGGCCCGGCCTCCGCCGACGAGATGCTCGCGCGCGACGGCCGTGCGTGGCGGCGCCCGTGAGCGCCCGCACCGGCGCACGCCCCCGCACCGGCCCGCGCCAGCTCGCCGACCGCGCCGCCGGACAGCACCGACCCGCGCGCCGCTCGGCGCGCACCGCCAGCACGCGACCGGGGAGGACCCCGCGATGATCATCGACCTGCCCGACACCACGACGAACGCGGTCAACAAGCGCCTCGTGCGCCTCCGGGACGAGGGCGGCGCGATCGCCCTCGGTCGTGTCCTGACGCTCGTCGTCATCGCGCGCGAGTCCGACGTCGAGACCTCGATCGAGGCCGCGAACGACGCGAGCCGCGAGCACCCGTGCCGGGTCGTGGTCGTGGCGCCCGCCGCGCGCGGCAGCGACGCGCGCCTCGACGCCCAGATCCGCGTGGGCGGCGACGCCGGCGCGTCGGAGGTCGTCGTGCTGCGCACCTCGGGCCCACTGCTCGAGCACGCCGACACCCTGGTCATGCCCCTCCTGCTCCCCGACGCGCCGATCGTCGTGTGGTGGCCCGGCGAGCCGCCTGCCTCCCCGGACGACGACCCGGTCGGTGCGATGGCGCAGCGCCGGATCACGGACTCCATCACGGCCAAGGACCCCGAGGCGACGCTCGCCGCGCTCGCCACGACCTACGGCCCCGGGGACTCGGACCTCGCCTGGGCACGCGTCACGCTGTGGCGCGGGCTCATCGCCGCGGCCCTCGACCAGCCGCCGTACGACCCGGTGACCAGCGTGACCGTCGAGGGGCAGGCGAAGCACACGTCGCTCGACCTGCTCGCCGCGTGGCTCGGCCAGCGCCTGCGCTGCCCCGCGGAGGTCGTGCGACGCCGCGGCGCCGAGGCGATCACGCGCGTGACGCTCGAGCGCAAGAGCGGCCCTGTCGTCCTCGACCGGCCCGACGGCCGCACGGTGACGATCAGCCAGCCCGGCAAGCCGGACCGCCGGGTCGCCCTGCCGATCCGCACGCTCAGCGAAGCCCTCATCGAGGAGCTGCGGCGCCTCGACCCCGACGAGGTCTACGGCGAGGTGCTGACCAAGGGGCTCACCAAGGTGGGCGCGTGAGCGGCCCGGGCGCGGTGGCTCCCGGGGCCGCCCACGCCTCGCACGCGCGCCTCGTCGTCGTGCACCCGGACGGCGCCGTCCTCGCCGAGGCCGTCGCCTCGCGGCTCGTGACGCGCCTGCTCGACGTGCAGTCGACGCGCCGCCCCGTGCACGTCGTCCTGACGGGCGGGACGGTCGGGATCGCGAGCCTCGCGGCGCTCGCGCGCCACCCGGCGCGCGACGCCGTCGACTGGTCCGGCGTGCACCTGTGGTGGGGGGACGAGCGGTTCCTCGCGTCCGGGGACCCCGAGCGCAACGAGACGCAGGCCCGCGACGCGCTCCTCGCCCACCTGCCGCACCTCGCCGCGGAGAACGTGCACCCGATGCCCGCGGCCGACGTCGTCGCGACGCCGGAGGACTCCGCGGCGCGGTACGCCGACGAGCTCGCCGCGCACGCCGCCGACGGCTCGGCCGTCCCGGAGTTCGACGTCCTGCTCCTCGGGATGGGGCCGGACGGTCACGTCGCCTCGTTGTTCCCCGGCCACCCCGGCCTGGACGTGTCGGGGGTGCCGACGGCGGGCGTGCACGGGTCACCGAAGCCCCCGCCGGAGCGCGTGACCCTGACGTTCGAGGCCCTCGCGGCCGCGCGTCAGGTGTGGGTCGTCGCGGCGGGCGCGGAGAAGGCTCCCGCCGTGGCGTCGGCTCTCGGCGGCGCAGATCGTCACGACACCCCCGCGGCCGCCGTCGCCGGTACGGAGCGCACGCTCTGGCTCGTCGACGTCGCGGCGGCCGGGACCGGCGACGCGGCCGAGGGCAGCGCGACGGGCTAGGCCCGGGCGGGTGCGTCGTCGTCCGGACGCCGACGCAGCGCACGACGACGCACCGCACCAGCACGGCCCGCCTCCCCACGCTCGGCGTGGGCAGGCGGGCCGTGCTGTGTCGCGTTCGGGTCGTGCGGGGCGTCCTGGACGTTCGGGTCGTGCGGGACGCCTGCGTCCGTCGAACCGGCGCCTGCGCGCGTCCTCAGCGTCCGCGGCGGGCCCGCAGCGCGGCGAGCGCCTCGTCGAGGATGGCGACGCCGTCCTCGTCGGAACGCCGCTCCTTCACGTACGCGAGATGCGTCTTGTAGGGCTCGTTGCGCACCGGGACCGGCGGGTTCTCGGGGTCCTGGCCAGCGGGAAAACCGCACCGCGGGCAGTCCCAGGTCTCGGGCGCCTCGATGCCGGCCTCGGACGAGAAGCTCGGCCGCGTCTCGTGGCCGTTGGCGCACCAGTACGAGACCCCGAACCGGGGAGCCATGTCGCCGCGCTCCGACTCGCCGAGCGGCCCGGCACCCACCCGCGACCCGCGGATCGCGCTACCACCTGCCACGTCTACTCCCCCGTCATGCGTGCCACCGTCGGCACCCGGTCGTTGCCGGCGGAGCACCTCGCCCCGCCCGACGCCGCCCCGTCCGGGGCGGCGTGGTCAGCTCACCTTCTGGATCAGACCCAGCAGGACGATGACGACGGCCCAGACGAGCGCGAAGGTCACCGTGATGCGGTTGAGGTTGCGCTCGGCGACGCCGGAGCTGCCCACCGAGCTCGAGATCCCGCCGCCGAACATGTCGGAGAGGCCGCCGCCCTTGCCCTTGTGCATGAGCACGAGCAGCGTGAGGAAGCCGCTGGTGAGCACCAGCAGGATCTGGAGGATGATGCGCAGCGCGTCCACGAGTACGTCCTTGAGGCTCAGGGTCGGCTCGACGACGTCGAGGGCGACCGCTCGGTTGTCGTGCGCAGGCCGTGGCCTGCCGCACAGGGGACAAGAGTAGGCGACGCGGGGCCACCACGGCCAACCTCCGCCGGGGCGTCTCGCGTGCTGGCCACCGATGCCCGTCCGCGCGAGGCGGATGCTCGGGCGATACGGGGGCGGGGCCCCGCGGTCCCCGGTCGCACGCGCGACCGGGGACCGCGGGCACGGCTCATGCGGTGGCGTGCGCCTGGTAGCGCGCGATCTTCGCGAACTCCTCGGGGTCGAGGCTCGCGCCGCCGACGAGCGCGCCGTCGACGTCGGGCTGCGCCATGATCGCCGCCACGTTGGACGACTTCACGGAGCCGCCGTACAGGACGCGCGTCGCCGCGGCGAGGTCACCGTCGTAGAGATCGCCGAGGGCGCCGCGGATCGCACCGCAGACCTCCTGCGCGTCCTCGGGGGTCGCGACCTCGCCGGTGCCGATGGCCCAGACGGGCTCGTAGGCGATGACGAGGTCGGCGAGCTGCGCGGCCGGCAGCCCGGCCAGCGCGCCCTCGACCTGGGCGAGCGTGTAGGCGATCTGCTCGCCCGCCTTGCGGACGTCGAGGCCCTCGCCGACGCAGAGGATCGGGGCGAGGCCCTGGCCGACGGCCGCGACGATCTTCTCGTTGACGAGCGCGTCGGACTCGCCGTGGTACTGGCGGCGCTCGGAGTGCCCGATCGCGACGTAGGAGACGCCGAGCTTCGCGAGCATCGAGGCGGAGATCTCGCCGGTGTACGCGCCCTCGGCGTGCGCCGAGACGTCCTGAGCCCCGTACTTCAGCTCGAGCTTGTCGGCGTCGACCAGCGTCTGCACCGAGCGCAGGTCGGTGAAGGGCGGCAGCACGGCGACCTCGACGGCCGCGTAGTCGTGCTTCGCGTCCTTGAGGGTCCACGCCAGCTTCTGCACGGTGTGCGTCGCCTGGTGGTGGTCCAGGTTCATCTTCCAGTTGCCCGCCATGAGCGGGGTGCGGTTCGCCACGATCGTCTTCTCTCGTCGTGACGCGCGGCCCCGGCCCGGGGCCGCGCGTCGGGGATGTACAGGGGGGATCAGGCCTCGAGGACCGAGATCCCCGGCAGGTCCTTGCCCTCGAGGAACTCGAGGCTCGCGCCGCCACCGGTCGAGATGTGGCTGAAGCCGGCCTCGTCGAACCCGAGGGTGCGCACGGCCGCCGCGGAGTCGCCGCCGCCGACGATCGTGAAGGCGCCCTGGGCGGTCGCGTCGACGAGCGCCTGGGCCACGGCCCGCGTGCCGCCGGCGAACGCGTCGAACTCGAAGACGCCCATCGGGCCGTTCCACACGACGGTCTTCGCGTCGACGATCTTGCTCGCGAACAGCTCGGCCGAGGCGGGGCCGATGTCGAGCCCGATCTTGTCCGCGGGGATCGCGTCGGCGGCGACGACCTCGTGCGGCGAGTCGGCGGCGAACGCGTCCGCCACGACGATGTCGGTGGGCAGGACGATCTCGACGCCGTTCTTCTCGGCGTCGGCGAGGTAGCCCTTCACCGTGTCGATCTGGTCGGCCTCGAGCAGCGACTTGCCGACCTGGTGGCCCTGGGCCGCGAGGAACGTGAACACCATGCCGCCGCCGATGAGCAGGCGGTCCGCCTTGGTCAGCAGGTTCGCGATGACGCCGAGCTTGTCCGAGACCTTCGAGCCGCCGAGCACGACGGCGTACGGGCGCTGCGGGTCCTCGGTCGCGCGCTTGAGGGAGTCGACCTCCTTGAGCACGAGCTCGCCGACGGCGGCGGGCCGCACCTGCGCGACGTCGTAGACGGACGCCTGCTTGCGGTGCACGACGCCGAAGCCGTCGGACACGAAGGCGTCGGCGAGACCCGCGAGGTCGCTCGCGAGGGACCGGCGCTCGGCCTCGTCTTTGGAGGTCTCGCGCGCGTCGAAGCGGATGTTCTCCAGCAGCGCGACCTCGCCCTCGCCGAGACCGGCGACGGTCTCCTGGGCGGAGGTGCCCACGACGTCCTCCGCGAGGTGCACCGGGACGCCGAGCAGCTCGCCGAGGCGGGCCGCGACCGGCGCGAGCGAGTACTTCGCGTCCGGCTCGCCCTTGGGGCGCCCCAGGTGCGCCGTGACGATCACCTTCGCGCCGGCGTCCGTGAGCCTCTTCAGCGTGGGCAGGGCGGCGCGGATGCGGCCGTCGTCCGTGATGGTCGTCCCGTCGAGCGGGACGTTGAAGTCCGAGCGGACCAGCACGCGCTTGCCGCGCAGGTCGCCCAGGTCGTCGATGGTCTTCATGCGGTCTCCTACGGTTCGGTCGCCGTCGTGCGGGGCTCCGGCGTCCTGCCGGCACGGCCCGCACATGAGGACGTCCGCGTGCGCGTCACCGGCCGTGGCCGGGGACGCGCACGCGGACGCATGGTGCTCAGGGCTGGCGCTACGGGAGCGGCAGGGTCAGAGCTTGTCGCCGACCAGCTGGGTCAGCGCGACGAGGCTGTTCGAGTAGCCCCACTCGTTGTCGTACCAGGAGACGACCTTGACCTGGTCGCCGATCACCTTGGTGAGCTTCGAGTCGAAGATGCTCTGGTGCGGGTCGGTGACGATGTCGCTCGAGACGATCTCGTCCTCGACGTAGGACAGGACGCCCTTGAGCGGGCCCTCGGCGGCAGCCTTGACCGCGGCGTTGACCTCCTCGACCGTGACCTCCTTGGAGGCGGTGAAGGTGAGGTCCGTGGCCGAGCCGGTGATCGTCGGCACGCGGAGCGCGAAGCCGTCGAGCTTGCCCTTGAGCTCGGGGAGCACGAGGGAGACGGCCTTGGCGGCACCCGTCGAGGTGGGGACGATGTTCTGCGCGGCGGCGCGGGCGCGACGCAGGTCGCGGTGCGGGCCGTCCTGCAGGTTCTGGTCGCCCGTGTAGGCGTGGATCGTGGTCATGAGGCCACGCTCGATGCCGATCGAGTCGTTGAGCGCCTTCGCGAGCGGGGCGAGGCAGTTCGTGGTGCACGACGCGTTCGAGATGATGTGGTGCGCGGCCGGGTCGTACTGGTCCGAGTTCACGCCGACGACGAACGTCGCGTCCTCGTTCTTCGCCGGGGCCGAGATGATGACCTTCTTGGCGCCGCCGTCGATGTGCGCCTTGGCCTTCGTCGCGTCGGTGAAGAAGCCGGTCGACTCGATGACGATGTCGGCGCCCAGCTCGCCCCAGGGGAGGTTGGCGGGGTCGCGCTCGGCGAGCGCACGGATCTTCTTGCCGTCGACGATGATGTTCTCGTCGTCGAAGTCCACGCTCAGGGGGAAACGGCCGAGGACCGTGTCGTACTTGAGCAGGTGCGCGAGCGTCTTGTTGTCGGTGAGGTCGTTGACCCCCACGATCTCGATGTCAGCGCCCGACGCCACGATGGCGCGGTAGAAGTTCCGTCCGATACGACCGAAGCCGTTGATACCGACGCGGATGGTCACAATGCCCTCCTCAGGGCGCGCCGGGTGTACCGACGCACACGGTTGATGCCGAACGATCACGTACGACGGCGTACGCAGGTGGTGATCACGCCCGTGCTCGCTGCCCGATCATCGGCTCAGCACCCGTCGTGCTCGCGGGAACGTCTCGGCGACAGCCGGGACCACCCACGCCCACGAGGGGTGTCAGCGAAGGAGCACGTCGTTGTCACCTGACGTACCCGAGCCTATACCAACACCTCTCCATCGTGTGACCTGGATCCCACGCTTCGGGACCATGGTCCCGAAGGTGCGTGCCGTCCACGCTGCCACGTGTCGCGGGGCGCGCAACAGGACCCGGCGCGCCGCGCGCTGCCGGTGCCGTCGACGACCGAGGCCCGGCTCCGTCAGAGGTCGAGGAGCTCCGGGCTCAGCCCCGCCTCGGTGTCCGGGATGCCCAGCTCGGAGGCCTTCTTGTCCGCGGTCGACAGCAGCCGGCGGATACGGCCGGCGACGGCGTCCTTGGTCAGCGGCGGGTCGGCGAGCTGGCCGAGCTCCTCGAGGGACGCCTGCTTGTGGGCCAGGCGCAGCTCGCCGGCCTCGCGCAGGTGGTCGGGCAGGTCGGGGCCGAGGATCTCGAAGGCCCGCTCGACGCGGGCACCCGCCGCGACCGCGGCGCGGGCCGAGCGGCGCAGGTTCGCGTCGTCGAAGTTCGCGAGGCGGTTCGCCGTGCCACGGACCTCGCGGCGCGTGCGCCGCTCCTCCCAGACGAGGACGGCGTCGTGGGCGCCGAGCCGCGTGAGGAGCGCGCTGATCGCGTCGCCGTCGCGGATGACCACCCGGTCGATGCCGCGCACCTCGCGCGACTTCGCGGAGATCCCCAGCCGTCGCGCCGCGCCCACGAGCGCGAGCGCGGCCTCCGGGCCGGGGCAGGTCACCTCGAGCGCGGACGAGCGTCCCGGCTCCGTGAGCGAGCCGTGCGCGAGGAACGCACCGCGCCACGCCGCCTCGGACTCCTCGACCCCGCCGGAGACGACCTGCGGCGGCAGGCCGCGCACGGGGCGACCCCGCTGGTCCAGGAGCCCGGTCTGGCGGGCGAGCGACTCGCCGTCGCGCACGACGCGCACCACGTAGCGGCTGCTCTTGCGCAGGCCGCCCGCCGAGACGACGATCAGCTCGCTGGTGTGCCCGTAGACGTCCGCGATGGTCTCGCGCAGGCGCCGGGCGGCGATCGCGGTGTCGAGCTCGGCCTCGATGACGATGCGACCGGAGATGAGGTGCAGGCCGCCCGAGAAGCGGAGCATCGCCGAGACCTCGGCCTTGCGGCAGGAGGTTTTGTCCACCCGCACCCGAGCCAGCTCGTCCTTCACCTGTGCCGTGAGCGCCATGGCGACATCCTGCCATCGATCGACGGGCCGGGCGGGCGGTCGGGTCAGCGCGTGCGCGTCCCGACGTCGCCGAGGAAGTCGTCGAAGACGTCGCGGTACGCCGCGGCGAGACGCAGGGCGTCGTGGCGCGCCGTGCCGTCGCCGAGCGCGACCTGGCGCAGCAGGAGACGTGCCCCCATGCGCTGCGCCGCCTCGGCCAGCTGCTCCGTGTCCTCCACCGCGGTCGGGTCGGCGACGACGGCGTCGATCAGGAGGCCGGGCGCGTGCTTGTGCAGCGCCTCGAGGTGGTCGGTCGCCGAGAGCCCGTAGGTCTCGCCGGTCTCGCTCGACAGGTTGAGCGTCACGCAGCGGCGCGCGCTCGTCTCGTGCAGCGCCGTGGCGAGCTCGGGGACCAGGAGGTGCGGCATGACCGACGAGAACCACGACCCCGGCCCGAGGACGACCCAGTCCGCGTCCCGCACGGCGGCGACGGCCTCGGGGCACGCCGGCGGGTCGGGCGGCACGAGCCGCAGCTGCTCGATGCGTCCGTGGGTCACCGCGACCTGGCTCTGCCCGACGACGGTCTCGAGCCCGTCCCCGGTCCGCACGTCCGCCTCGATGCCCAGCGGCACGGCCGCCATGGGGAGCACGCGACCGCGCGCCCCGAGCAGGCGCCCGACCCAGTCGAGCCCGGCGACCGGGTCGTCGAGGAGCTCCCAGAGCGCGACGATGAGCAGGTTCCCCACGGCGTGGTTGTCGAGGTCGCCCTCGGACGTGAACCGGTGCTGCAGGAGCGCGCTCCACGTCCGGCCCCACTCGGAGTCGTCGCACAGCGCCGCGAGCGCCATGCGCAGGTCGCCCGGGGGCAGGACGCCCAGCTCGGTGCGCAACCGCCCGGACGAACCGCCGTCGTCGGCGACCGTGACGACGGCGGTGAGCCGGTCGGACATCAGCCGCAGCGCCGACAGGCTCGCGGACAGGCCGTGACCGCCGCCGAGCGCGACGACGGCCGGGGACCTCCTCGTGACCACGGCCGGCTCACTCCTTCCCGAGGTCGCGTGCCGTGACGGTCACGCGCTGACCCTGAGCGCGCAGGCGCGCCGCGATCGCCTCGCTGATCGCGACGGAACGGTGCTTGCCGCCCGTGCACCCGACGGCGATCGTGACGTAGCGCTTCTCCTCGCCGAGGTAGCCCGCGAGGACCGGCTCGAGGGCGCTGACGTAGCGGTCGACGAACTCGATCGCGCCGGGCCGGCCGAGGACGTAGTCGCGCACCGGGACGTCGCGGCCGGTGAGGTGGCGCAGCTCGGTGATCCAGTACGGGTTCGCGAGGAACCGCACGTCGACGACGTGGTCCGCGTCCAGCGGCAGCCCGTACTTGAAGCCGAACGAGACGACGTTGATCCGCAGGGTGTCGGGCGTGCCCTCCGCGACGGCGGACCGCACCTCGCGCGCGAGGTCGTGCACGTTGAGCTCGGACGTGTCGATGACGACGTCGGCTCGTTCCTCGAGGCTCGCGAGCAGCCGTCGCTCCTCCCCGAGACCGTCGAGGATGCGCCCCTCCCCCTGCAGCGGGTGCGGTCGGCGCACCTGCTCGTACCGGCGCACGAGGACCTCGTCCGAGGCGTCGAGGAAGAGGATCCGGTAGAAGACGCCGTTCTGGCGCAGGTGGTCGAGGACCTCCACCAGATCGGTGAAGAACTCTCGTCCCCGCACGTCCACGACGGCGCCGATGCGCTCGAGCGTCGAGCCCGACCGGGTCATGAGGTCGACCAGCGGCACGATCATGCGCGGCGGCAGGTTGTCGACGACGTACCAGTCGAGGTCCTCGAGGACCGCGGCGGCACGCGAGCGCCCCGCACCGGACATGCCGGTGATGATGAGCACCTCCGGCTCACGTCGCTCGGGCGCGTGCGTGGCCGCCTCGATCGCCGGGATGCCGCTCGGGACCGTGGTCGGGGAGGGTTCCGGTCTCATGGTCCCAGCATGCCAGCCGGTCACGGGCGGACGGTGGCGGTGTCCGCGACCGGTGTGTCCGCGAGCGCGGCGACGACGGCCTGCGCCGTGCGCGCTCCCATCCCCGGGACCGTCGCGATCTCCTCGGCGCTCGCCGCGCGCAGGCGCTTGACCGAGCCGAAGTGCTTGAGCAGCGCGGCCTTGCGCGCCGGGCCCAGGCCCGGGACGTCGTCGAGCGCCGAGGCCGTCATGCCCTTGCTGCGCTTCCTGCGGTGCTGGCTGATCGCGAACCGGTGGGCCTCGTCGCGCACGCGCTGCAGCAGGTAGAGACCCTCCGACGAGCGCTGCATGATCACGGGGTAGTCCTCGCCCGGGAGCCAGACCTCCTCGAGGCGTTTCGCCAGGCCGCACAGCGCGACGTCGTCGACGCCCAGCTCGGCGAGCGCGCGGGCGGCGGCCGCGACCTGGGGCGGGCCGCCGTCGACCACGACGAGGTTCGGCGGGTAGGCGAAGCGCGCACGACGGTCCGTCGGGGCGTCGGGGTCCACCTCGCCGCTGCGCGGCACGTAGCCGGCGACGGCCGCCGCGCGCTCCGCCTCGCGGTCGGCGGCGTCGGCCGCGCCACCGACGTCGTCGGCCTCGAGGTCCATCTCGACCTCGCCCGAGCGCGAGCGGTCCGCGACGTATCGCTTGAACCGGCGCGAGATGACCTCGTGCATCGCGGCGGTGTCGTCGCGTGCGCCGTCGCCCTCGGGCCCGCGGACCGTGAAGTGCCGGTACTCGCTCTTGCGGGCGAGCCCGTCCTCGAAGACGACCATGGACGCGACCTGGTACGTGCCCTGGTTGTGCGAGACGTCGTAGCACTCGATCCGCAGGGGCGCGGTGTCCAGGTCGAGCGCCTCCTGGATCTCCCGCAGCGCCTGGCTGCGCGTCGTGAGGTCTCCCGCGCGGCGCGTGCGATGCAGCGCGAGGGCGTGCTCGGCGTTGGCCCGCACGGTCGCGGCGAGCTCCTTCTTGTCCCCGCGCTGCGGCACGCGCACGTCGACCCGCGCCCCGCGCAGGCCGGTCAGCCACGTGGTCACCTGGTCGGTGTCCGGCGGCAGGACCGGGACGAGCACCTCGCGCGGGACCGCTTCCTGCATCGCCGCGCGCCGCCCGCGGGCCGCGTCCGCGCTGCGCGCGTCGACCGCCGCGGCCTCCTCCGCCGCGCCGTACACCTGCTGCAGGAGGTGCTCGACGAGCTCGGCGTCCGTGACGTCCTCGACCTTCTCCACGATCCACCCGCGCTGGCCGCGGATGCGACCACCGCGGACGTGGAACACCTGGACCGCCGCCTCGAGCTCGTCGCCCGCGAGCGCGAACACGTCGG
Source organism: Cellulosimicrobium sp. BMG9.23 (assembly GCF_059159985.1). Taxonomy (NCBI): domain Bacteria; kingdom Bacillati; phylum Actinomycetota; class Actinomycetes; order Micrococcales; family Promicromonosporaceae; genus Cellulosimicrobium; species Cellulosimicrobium sp. BMG9.23. The sequence goes on along the minus strand of NZ_JBZGBZ010000006.1, from coordinate 324,846 downwards.
CGTCCGTCGCGTCGCCGAGCACCACGGCGTTCTTCTCCGTGGCCCGCTGGAGCGCGCCCAGGTCGTCGCGCAGGCGCGCCGCGGCCTCGTACTCCATCGCGGCCGCGGCCTCCCGCATCTTGCGCTCGAGGCGCTTGACGAAGCGCTGCGTGTCACCCGCCATGAAGTCGCAGAAGTCCGCCGCGAGCGCCTGGTGATCCTCGGGCGTGATGCGCCCGACGCACGGCGCCGAGCACTTGTCGATGTAGCCCAGCAGGCAGGGTCGGCCCGTCTGGTGCGCCCGCTTGAAGACGCCCGCCGAGCAGGTGCGCACGGGGAAGACGCGCAGCAGGAGGTCGAGCGTCTCGCGGATCGCCCACGCGTGGCCGTACGGACCGAAGTACCGCGTCCCGGGCCGCTTCGCGCCGCGCATGACCTGCGCCCGGGGAAACTCCTCCCCCATCGTCACCGCGAGGTACGGGTACGACTTGTCGTCGCGGTACTTCACGTTGAACCGCGGGTCGAACTCCTTGATCCACGTGTACTCGAGCGCGAGCGCCTCGACCTCGGTCCCCACGACGGTCCACTCGACGGACGCCGCGGTGGTGACCATCGTCTGGGTGCGGTGGTGCAGGTTCGCGACGTCCTGGAAGTAGCTCGACAAGCGCGCCCGCAGGTTCTTCGCCTTGCCGACGTAGATGACGCGGCCGTTCTCGTCCCGGAACCGGTAGACGCCGGGCGAGGTCGGTATCTCCCCCGGCGCAGGGCGGTACGTCGCGGGATCAGCCATGTTCTCCAGCCTAGGTCAGGCCACCGACGCGACGGTCGGCGGGCACGTCTGGGACGCCGGGCCGCCACGCTCGGGTGATGCGGGCCACACCCGGTTAGGGTGACGGTCATGAGCGCACAGCACGGGTACACCGCCACCGTCCGCTGGACGGGCGCGGGCGACGCAGGAACTGCGTCCTACACGTCGTACAGCCGCGACCACGACGTCCTGCTCGCCGGTCGTCCACTGTTGCCCGGGTCGTCCGACCCCGCGTTCCGCGGCGACCCGACGCGGTACAGCCCCGAGGAGCTGTTCGTGGTGAGCCTGTCGCAGTGCCACATGCTGTGGTTCCTCCACGTCGCGGCGGCTGCGGGCGTCGTAGTGCGCGAGTATGTCGACGAGGCGACGGGCACGATGCGCGTCGAGTCGCGCGGCGAGGGTCAGTTCACCGACGTGACGCTGCACCCGCGCGTCGTGGTCGACGACGGTCCGGGCACCGACGACGAGGCCCTCGCCGTCCTGCACCACCGCGCGCACGACCACTGCTTCATCGCGCGCTCGGTGAACTTCCGCGTCCTCGTCGAACCGGCTCCGGCGCGTCGCGCTGCGGCCTGACGGCAGCGCGCCCCCGGGCAAAGGGGTCCGGACCGCGGCCCGAGGCGCGTCAGGCGGGACCGCGGCCCGAGGTACGTCAGGCCGCGGACTCCTTGCGCCGCGCGGTGCTCCGCCCGGGTCCGGACTCGTCGGTCGCCCGACGCGCTCGGGAGGACCGCCCCTTCGCCGGGGCGGCCGCCGGCGCGACGTCCTGCGCCGTCGGTGCGCCGACGGGCACGTCGGGGTGCTCGTCGAGGACCTTCGCGAGGAACTGCCCGGTGTGGCTCGCGGCGACGCGCGCGACCTGCTCGGGCGTGCCCTGGGCGACGACCTTCCCGCCGCCGGAACCGCCCTCGGGACCCATGTCCACGACCCAGTCCGCGCTCTTGATGACGTCGAGGTTGTGCTCGATGACGAGGACCGAGTTGCCCTTGTCGACGAGCGACTGCAGCACGCCGAGCAGCTTCCTGATGTCCTCGAAGTGCAGGCCCGTCGTCGGCTCGTCGAGCACGTAGATCGTGCGGCCGGTCGAGCGCTTCTGCAGCTCGCTCGCGAGCTTGACGCGCTGCGCCTCGCCGCCCGACAGCGTCGGGGCGGGCTGCCCGAGCCGGACGTAGCCGAGCCCCACCTCGACCAAGGTCTTGAGGTGGCGCGAGATCGCCGGGACCGCGGCGAAGAACTCCGCGGCCTCCTCGATCGGCATGTCCAGCACGTCCGCGACCGTCTTGCCCTTGAAGTGGACCTCGAGCGTCTCGCGGTTGTACCGCGCGCCGTGGCAGACCTCGCACGGGACGTAGACGTCGGGGAGGAAGTTCATCTCGATCTTCAGCGTGCCGTCGCCCGAGCACGCCTCGCAGCGCCCGCCCTTGACGTTGAACGAGAACCGGCCCGGCGTGTAGCCGCGCACCTTGGCCTCGGTGGTCTCCGCGAAGAGCTTGCGCACGTGGTCCCACACGCCCGTGTACGTCGCGGGGTTCGAGCGCGGCGTGCGCCCGATCGGGCCCTGGTCGACGTGCACCACCTTGTCGAGGTGGTCGAGACCGGTGACGCGCGTGTGCCGCCCGGCGACCTGGCGGGCGCCGTTGAGCTCGTTCGCGAGCACCGTGTAGAGGATCGAGTTGACGAGCGTCGACTTGCCCGACCCCGACACGCCCGTCACGGCCGTGAAGGTCCCGAGCGGGAAGCTCACGTCGATGCCCGTGAGGTTGTGCTCGCGCGCGCCGACCACCGTGACCTGCCGGTCCGGGTCCGTCGGACGCCGCTCCGCGGGCAACGGGATGCTCCGCCGGCCGGACAGGTACGCGCCCGTGACGGACTCCGGCGCCTCGAGCAGACCGGCGTAGTCGCCCGAGTGGACGACGCGACCGCCGTGCTCACCCGCGCCCGGGCCGATGTCGACGATCCAGTCCGCAGTGCGGATGGTGTCCTCGTCGTGCTCGACGACGATGAGCGTGTTGCCGAGGTCGCGCAGGCGCGTGAGCGTCTCGATGAGGCGCCGGTTGTCCCGCTGGTGCAGGCCGATGCTCGGCTCGTCGAGCACGTAGAGGACGCCGACGAGACCCGAGCCGATCTGCGTCGCGAGCCGGATGCGCTGCGCCTCACCGCCGGACAGCGTCGCCGCCGGCCGCTCGAGCGAGAGGTAGTCCAGGCCGACGTCGAGCAGGAACCCGAGCCGCGCGTCGATCTCCTTGAGGACCTCCGTGGCGATCGCACGCTCGCGCTGGCCGAGCTCGAGCGCGCCGAGGAACTGCGCGGCCTCGCGCAGCGGGAGCCGGCACACGTCCCAGATCGACTTCCCGCCGACCTTGACGGCGAGCACCTCGGGCTTGAGCCGCGCACCGCGGCACACCGGGCACGGCACCTCGCGCATGTACGCCTCGTACTTCTCCTTCGACCAGTCGGACTCGGTCTCGGAGTGACGACGCTCGAGGAACGTGATGACGCCCTCGAAGCCGGTCGAGTACTGGCGCTCGCGCCCCCAGCGGTTCTTGTACCGGACGTGCACCTCGTGGTTCTGCCCGTGCAGGACCGCCGTCCTCGCACGCTCGGGCAGCGCCCGCCACGGGGTGTCCATCGAGAAGCCCAGGTCGTCCGCGAGCGCCGTGAGGACACGCTCGAAGTACTCGGACGAGACCTGCGCCCACGGCGCGACCGCGCCCTCGGCGAGCGACTTCTCCTCGTCCGGGATCACGAGGTCCGGGTCCACCTCGAGACGGAAGCCGATGCCCGTGCACTCGGGGCACGCGCCATAGGGGGCGTTGAAGGAGAACGTGCGCGGCTCGACCTCGTCGAGCGCGAGCTCGTGGTCGTTGGGGCACGCGCGCTTCTCGGAGAACCGACGTTCCCGTGCAGGGTCGTCGGCCTCGGCGTCGACCAGCTCGACGACGACCAGGCCGCCCGCGAGGCCGAGCGCCGTCTCGACCGAGTCGGTGAGCCGGCGCTGCACGCCCTCGCGCGCGACGAGCCGGTCCACGACCACCTCGATGTCGTGCTTGAGCTTCTTCTCGAGCGCCGGCGGGTCGGTGAGGGTGCGCACCTCGCCGTCGACGCGCGCGCGGGCAAAGCCCTTGGCCTGCAGCTCCTTGAAGAGCTCCGAGTACTCGCCCTTGCGACCGCGCACGACCGGCGCGAGCACCTGGTAGCGCGTGCCCTCGGGCAGCTCGAGCAGGCGGTCGACGATCTGCTGCGGCGTCTGGGCGGTCACCCGCTCGCCGCACACCGGGCAGTGCTGCGTGCCCGCGCGCGAGAAGAGCAGGCGCAGGTAGTCGTAGACCTCGGTGATGGTGCCCACCGTCGACCGCGGGTTGCGGTTGGTCGACTTCTGGTCGATCGACACCGCGGGCGACAGCCCTTCGATGAAGTCGACGTCCGGCTTGTCCATCTGACCGAGGAACTGCCGGGCGTACGCGGACAGGGACTCGACGTACCGTCGCTGCCCCTCGGCGAAGATCGTGTCGAACGCGAGGGACGACTTCCCGGAGCCCGACAGGCCGGTGAAGACGATGAGCTGGTCGCGCGGGAGGTCGAGGTCGACGTCGCGGAGATTGTGCTCACGGGCACCGGAGATGACGAGGCGATTGCTCACCGAAGAATGGTACGACCGACCACCGACACTCGCACAGATGTTCGACGCTGTTTCGATGCCTCTCCCCCGGATCCGCACGTCCCGGTCCCCGGAGGTCCACGCCGGTAGACCGTCGCCCGACCGGCAGACTGTGCGCATGACGTACACGGGCGAGGTCGTGGTGGGAGGGCCGGCGGACGTCCGCCGGCTCGACGAGCTCGAGATCTGCAAGGTGGCGGTCGGTCCCCTGGCGAACAACGCGTACGTCCTCACGTGCCGGCGCGCCGGCGAGCGGGTCCTCGTCGACGCCGCGGCCGAGCCGCGCCGGCTGGTCGCCCTGCTCGCCGAGACGGTCCACGAGCCCGGTCACGTGCCCGCAGGTCGGTTGACGACGGTCGTCACGACCCACCGCCACCACGACCATGTCGGGGCGCTGGCCGACGTGCTGGCCGCGACCGGTGCCGTCCTCGCGGTCGGTGACGCGGACGCCGACGCGGTCACGTCGACGACCGGCGTCCCCGTCGGCCGCAGGCTCCGCCACGGTGACACGGTCGCCGTCGGGCGGTCGCTCCTCGAGGTGGTGGCCCTGCGCGGGCACACCCCGGGGTCGATCGCGCTCGCCTACCGCGAGCCGTCGCGCACGCACGCACCCGACGCGGCGGCCGGCCGCGTGCACCTGTTCACCGGCGACTCGCTCTTCCCCGGGGGCGTGGGGAACACCGACCGCGACCCCCGACGGTTCGCACGGCTCCTCGGCGACGTCACGGAGCGGGTGTTCGACCGGTTCGGCGACGACACGTGGGTCTACCCCGGCCACGGCGCGGACACGACGCTCGGCGCGGAGCGCCCCCACCTCGCGGCGTGGCGAGACCGCGGCTGGTGACGTCGGTGCGGGGGCGTCAGCGGGCGTCAGCGGGCGTCAGCGGGCGTCAGCGGGGTCAGCGGGCGCCGCGCAGCACGCGCGGTTCGAGGCGCGCCTCGGCCGCCGTCGGCGCACCGTCGGCGTCGACCTCGCGCCGCACCTCCCACGCTCCGGCGCCGCGGACCTCGGTGACCGCCTCCACGAGGTGCCCACCCCGGTAGACCAGGCCCACGCCGTCGTCCGTCGCGTACGACGTGGGCAGCGTCCCGTCCGCGACGAGTCGCTGCAGGAGCGGGCGGCGTCCGGGCTCGGCGTCGTAGTGGACGCCGTTGCCGTACGGCACGAACGCGAGCCCGTCGGTGACGGGCTGCAGCGTGGGCCCGAACGAGTCCGTCGGGCCACCGACGTGCCAGCACAGGCTCCCGGCGCTGATACCCGCGAGCACGACGCCGCTCTCCCCCACGGTCCGCAGGATCTCGGGCAGGCCGTGCGCCCGCCACACCGCGAGGAGGTTGACGACGGAGCCGCCCCCGACCCACACGACGTCGTGCTCGCGCAAGTAGCCCTCGACGTCGTCGACGTTGGGCATGCTGAACAGGGAGAGGTGCGACATCCGCACCCCGGCGACGCGCGCGGCCTCGTCGAGCTCGGCGTGGAACCACGACTGGTCACCACCGGCGGTGCCGACGTGGCAAACGCGCGGCGCGCCCTGAGCGCCGGCGAGCTCCGCCGCGTGGTGGAGGATCGGCCCGAGCGCGAGGCGCGTCCGGTGCCCGGGTGCGTATCCGCCCGACGTCGCGAGGATCGTGAGGTCGCTCATGCCCCGCGACCCTAGACGCCCTGCGCACCTGCGGCCACGACATTCCGGCCGCAGCACGTGCCGACGTCGCGGACGGGCGCCCGTACCGACGCGGGGCCCTGCTTCAATGGCGCCATGCCGATCCACGCCGTGACCTACGTCTACCCCGACCGTCCCGCCGAGCTCGACGCGGTCCGGGCCGAGCACCGGGCCTTCCTCCGCGGGCTGCACGAGCAGGGGACGCTCCTCGCGTCGGGACCGCTCCCCGCCACGGAGGACGCCGCTGCCGGCGCGCTCCTCGTGCTCGACGCCGCGTCGCCCGCCGCGGTGGCCGAGATCCTCGACGCCGACCCGTTCGCGCGCGCGGGCCTCGTGGCCGACCGCACGGTGCGCCCGTGGTCGCCCGTGATCGGGGACTGGGCGCACCGCGCCTGACGCGCTACCGTGCGTCGACCGGCGCGTCCTCCACCGGGGACCGGCCCTCGTCCGCGGAGGCGTCCTCCACCGCGTCCCCCGACGCGACCGCGCCCTGCGCCCGCGTGCGCAGCAGGCTCGCGACGGTGGTCAAGAGGAGCGCCCCGACGATCACGACGAGCGAGAGCCAGATCGGGACGGTCGGCACGCCGTCGAGGTGCTCGCCGCCGTTGATGAACGGCACGGTGTTCTCGTGCAGTGCCTCGAGCACGAGCTTGACCCCGATGAACCCGAGGATCACCGCGAGCCCGATCGGCAGGTAGACCAGCCGCTCGAGCAGTCCGCCGAGCAGGAAGTACAGCTGGCGCAGGCCCATGAGGGCGAACACATTCGTCGTGAAGACGATGAACGGGTCCTGGGTCAGCCCGAAGATCGCCGGGATCGAGTCGAACGCGAACAACAGGTCGGTGCTGCCGATCGCGAGGAAGACGACGACGAGCGGCGTGAAGACCTTCCGGCCGTCCTCCACCGTGCGCAGGCGGCCGCCGTCGTACCGCGTGCCGATCGGCAGCACGCGGCGCAGCAGGCGGACAGCGCGGTTCTCCTGGTACTCCTCCGGCTCGTCACCACCGGTGACGAGCTTGATCGCGGTGTACACGAGGAACGCGCCGAACAGGTAGAACACCCAGACGAACTGCTCGAGCACCGCGGCGCCCGCGAGGATGAACGCGCCCCGGAGCACGAGCGCGACGATGATCCCCACCATGAGCACACGCTGCTGCTGCTCCTTGGGCACCGCGAACCGCGCCATGATGATGACGAAGACGAAGAGGTTGTCGACCGACAAGCTGTACTCCGTCAGCCAGCCCGCGTAGAACTCCCCGGCAGGCGCCGCTCCGCCGACGGCGCCGACGATCGCCCCGAAGGCGAGCGCGAGGGCGACGTAGAAGCCCACCCAGAGCGCGCTCTCGCGCATCGAAGGGATGTGCGGGCGCCGGCCGACGACGAACAGGTCGACGAGGAGGAGGACGCCGAGCGCCGACAGCGACGCCCACTCGAACCAGAGCGGGAGCTCGTGAACCATCAAGAACCTTCTTCGATGCGCGCGTCCTCACGGCGACGATCGGCGTTCGACCGGGCCAGGCTCGCGACAGTGGTGACCGTCAGGACGACCAGGATGAAGCCCAGGGAGACGGGCGTGGAGATCTCGGGGATCGCGGTGATGTGCTCGCCGCCGTTGATGAACGGGACCTCGTTGGTGTGCATCGCGTGGACGACGAGCTTGATGCCGATGAACCCGAGGATCGCCGCGAGGCCGTAGTTGAGGTAGACGAGGCGGTCGAGCAGCCCGTCGATGAGGAAGTAGAGCTGCCGGAGACCGAGCAGCGAGAACGCGTTCGCGGCGAAGACCAGGTACGTCTCCTGCGTCAGGCCGAAGATCGCCGGGATCGAGTCGACGGCGAAGAGCAGGTCGGCGCTGCCGATCGCGATCATGACGATGAGCATCGGCGTGATGAACCGCTTGCCGTCGATCTTCGTCGTCATGCGGTCGTCGACGTACGTGTCCGTCGTCGGGAACAGGCGGCGCGTGAGACGCAGGACCGCGTTCTCCGAGAACTCCTCGTCGTGCCCGGTCCCGGAACGCGCCTGCGCGACCGCGGTCCAGATGAGGAAGGCACCGAAGATGTAGAAGACCCAGGCCCAGTTCTCGATGACGGCGGCACCCAGGAGGATGAAGATCGTGCGCAGGACCAGCGCGATGGTGATCCCGATGAGCAGGACCTTCTGCTGGTAGAGCCTCGGGACGCGGAAGCTGGTCATGATGAGGACGAACACGAAGAGGTTGTCGACCGACAGGCTCTTCTCGGTGATGTACCCGGCGAAGTACTCGCCGCCGTACGTGCCGCCCCAGACGATCCAGACGATGACGCCGAACACGAGGGCGACGGCGACGTAGGCGATGGACCACCGCGTGGCCTCGCGCAGGCTGGGGGCGTGGGGTGTTCGGACGTGGCCGACGTAGTCGACGGCGAGCATCGCGAGGATGACGCCGACGGTGACGATCCAGACCCAGACGGGGACGTCCATGCAAAAACCTCCGGTACGTAGCACTGAGTACCGAAGGTCTCTTCCGCCACGCAGCGCACGACCGTCGGAACGGTGCGGAGGCTGCGGGACCGGTGACACCGGACCGACGACTGCGCCGGCCGTGATGACGACATCACCGCGGAGGAATACTCCCCTTCAACGAGGAGCCAGCATAGGCCATGCGGGCTCACGAGGGCACAACGTCTCGCCCTGTCGCCCTCTTCCCGGGCGCGGTCCGCGCGTCCGGAGCCCTCCGTCAGGCGGTCGCGGCCTGCATCTGCCGCAGCTCCTTCTTGAGCCCCGAGATCTCGTCGCGCAGCCGCGCGGCGAGCTCGAACTGGAGCTCTGCGGCCGCGGCGTGCATCTGGTCGCTGAGCTCCTGGATGAGGTCGGCCAGGTCGCTCGCCGCGGCGCCCGCGAGGCGGTTGCCGGTCGTCGCGCCCTCCTTGAGCCCGCCCGGCACGGGGGCCTTGCCCTTGCTGCCCTTCCCGGGCTGACGGAAGCCGCCCGCGAGCAGCTCGGCGGTGTCCACGTCCTCGCGCGCGAGCATGTCGGTGACGTCGGAGATGCGCTTGCGCAGCGGCGTCGGGTCGATGCCGTGCTCGAGGTTGTACGCGACCTGCTTCTCGCGGCGCCGGTCCGTCTCCTCGATCGCCGCCGCCATCGCGGCGGTGATCCTGTCCGCGTACATGTGCACCTCGCCCGAGACGTTGCGGGCGGCACGGCCGATCGTCTGGATGAGGGACTTCGGCGAACGCAGGAAGCCCTCCTTGTCCGCGTCGAGGATCGCGACCAGCGAGACCTCGGGCAGGTCGAGGCCTTCCCGCAGGAGGTTGATCCCGACGAGCACGTCGTACTGGCCGAGCCTCAGCTCACGCAGGAGCTCCACGCGACGCAGCGTGTCGACCTCGGAGTGCAGGTAGCGGACCCGCACGTCCTTCTCGAGGAAGTAGTCGGTGAGGTCCTCGGCCATCTTCTTGGTGAGCGTCGTCACCAGCACGCGCTCGTCGCGCTCCACCCGTTCGCGGATCTCGTGCAGCAGGTCGTCGATCTGCCCCGTCGTGGGCTTGACGACGACCTCCGGGTCGACGAGGCCGGTGGGCCGGATGATCTGCTCGACGACGCCGTCGGACATCGAGAGCTCGTAGTCCCCCGGCGTCGCCGACAGGTAGACCGTCTGGCCGATCCGCTCGACGAACTCCTCCCACCGCAGCGGCCGGTTGTCCATCGCGCTGGGCAGGCGGAAGCCGTGGTCGACGAGGCTGCGCTTGCGCGACATGTCGCCCTCGAACATCGCACCGATCTGCGGGACGGTCACGTGCGACTCGTCGATGACGAGGAGGAAGTCCTCCGGGAAGTAGTCGAGCAGCGTGTTGGGCGGCGTGCCCTGGACGCGGCCGTCGATGTGACGCGAGTAGTTCTCGATGCCGGAGCACGTGCCGATCTGGCGCATCATCTCGATGTCGTACGTGGTGCGCATGCGCAGGCGCTGCGCCTCGAGCAGCTTGTTCTGCTGCTCGAGCTCGGCGAGGCGTTCGGTGAGCTCCGCCTCGATCGACGTGATCGCCCGCTCCATGCGCTCCGGCCCGGCGACGTAGTGCGTCGCCGGGAACACGTGGATCGACGGCTCGGACCGGACGACGTCGCCCGTCAGCGGGTGCAGCGTCTGGATCGACTCGATCTCGTCCCCGAAGAACTCGATCCGGATCGCCAGCTCCTCGTACACCGGGATGATCTCGACCGTGTCGCCGCGCACGCGGAACGTGCCGCGCGTGAACGCCAGGTCGTTGCGCGTGTACTGCATGGTGACGAACTGCCGCAGGAGGTCGTCGCGCTCGACCTGCATGCCGACGTCGAGCCGGACCATGCGGTCCACGTACTCCTGGGGCGTGCCCAGGCCGTAGATGCACGACACGGACGCGACGACCACGACGTCGCGCCGTGTGAGCAGCGAGCTCGTCGCCGAGTGCCGCAGGCGCTCGACCTCGTCGTTGATCGACGAGTCCTTCTCGATGTACGTGTCCGTCTGCGCGATGTACGCCTCGGGCTGGTAGTAGTCGTAGTACGAGACGAAGTACTCGACGGCGTTGTTCGGCAGCAGCTCACGGAACTCCGTGGCGAGCTGCGCGGCGAGCGTCTTGTTCGGTGCCATCACGAGCGTCGGGCGCTGCAGCTCCTCGACGAGCCACGCGGTCGTCGCGGACTTGCCCGTCCCGGTCGCGCCGAGCAGGACGACGTCCTTCTCCCCCGCCCGGACGCGGCCGGCGAGATCCGCGATGGCCGTGGGCTGGTCCCCCGAGGGCTGGAACTCCGAGATCACCTCGAAGGGCGCGGCGGTTCGCTGCAGGTCGGTCACGGGGCGCATGGATACCACCGTACGACCCGCTACCCACACCCACACGTGGCGTCAGCGCAGGGCTGAAGCCTGGCTGACTGATCACGTGACCGGGATGCGACCGGTCACCGACCCGTCACGACTCCGCGCCCGCCGCGAGCACCGGCTCGCGCGCACCCGCGAGCGCGGCCCGTGCGACGACCGCCACCGCGCGCACCTGGTCGTCGATCGCCAGGGCCTGCGCGGACGGCACGTGGACGAAGCCGGCGCGCAGGTCGGGCGCACCGGCCGCGTGGTGCATGAGGCGGTAGAACGTCGCGTTGCACACGTACGTCCCCGCCGTGTTCGACACCTCGGCAAGGATCCCCTCGGACCGCAGCGTGGCGAGCGCACCCTTGAGCGGCAGGCCCGACCAGTACGCCGCCGGCCCGCCCGGGACGACGGGCTCGTCGACCGGCGCCGCGCCCGCGTTGTCAGGGATCCGCGCGTCGACCACGTCGATCGCGACGCGCTCCAGACGGATCGTCCGCGAACCGCCCGCCAGCCCCAGGGCGACCACCACGGACGGCGCGTGCTCCCGGATCGCCGCCTCGAGGACCGGCCACGCGCCGTCGAACGTGCAGGGCAGGCGAACCGCGACGACGTCGTCGCCGACGAGCTCGCGCCCGCGGGCCGCGAGCGCCCGTGCGGTCTCCCACGACGGGTTGGTGTCGTCGCCGCCGAACGGCTCGAACCCGCTGACCAGGACGGTCACGCGTCGGCCTCGCTCTCCTCGTCGATCTCCGTGGAGACCTTGGCCCACAGGTCGTCGACCTGCGTGCGCAGCGCCTCCGGCGTCCCGCTCCCGTCGAGCGTGACGTCGGCGACCGCCAGCCGCGCGGCGTCGTCGGCCTGGGCCCCGATCCGGGCCGCGGCCTCGACGGGGTCGAGGCCGCGCGTCGCGAGCCGGTCGGCCCGCAGGTCGGACGGCGCGTGCACCACGACCACGAGGTGGAACCGCGCGGGGTCGCCGGTCTCGACGAGCAGCGGGATGTCGTGCACGACGACGGCCCGCGGGTCGGCCGCGGCCGCAGCAGCCTCGTGCTCCGCGGCCAGGCGGCGCACCTCCGGGTGCACCACCGCGTTGAGGCGCTCGCGCGCCGTGTCGTCGGCGAAGACGATCCGGCCGAGCGCCGGGCGGTCGAGCGTCCCGTCGGCGGCAAGGACCTGAGGGCCGAACGCCTCGACGACCTCGTCGAGGCCGACCGTCCCCGGTGCGACCGCCTCCCGGGAGAGGACGTCGTAGTCGATCACCACGGCGCCCAGCTCGGCGAAGCGTGCGAGGGCGACGGACTTGCCTGCCGCGATGCCTCCGGTCAACCCGATGCGGAACATGCGCCCCATCCTGCCAGCCGGGCCCGCACGCCACCGCGCGAGAGCGTCAGGCGCTCGGCTCGCCGGCGACGGCGCGCAGGAGCCGCAGGAGCTCGCGCCGGTCGGCGGTGTCGAGCCGGGCGAGCAGCGTGCCAGCGCTCGACGACCGTTCCGCACTCACCTGTCGTACGACGTCCCGGCCTCGGGAGGTGAGCTCGACCAGGGTCGCGCGGCGGTCGTGCGGGTCCGGTGTGCGCCGGACGAGCCCGGCCGCTTCGGCGTCGTCGACCTTCGAGGTCACCGACCGCGGCGCGACGTCGAGCGCAGCCGCGACCGCCCCCAGCCGGCACGGCCCGTCGCAGCGAGCGAGGTGCCGCAGCATCCGGAACTGGCCAGGCGTGGTGCCCGCCGGCTCGAGGCGCTCGCTCGCCTCGCGGCGTACGGTGCGCAGGGCGGCGTGCAGCAGAGACAGGAACTCCCCCGCCTCGTCCTCGCTGGCGGCGCCGCCCGCAGCGGCCCCAGGCGCGGGGCGCACGACGTCATCTTCGGTCACGAGCCGAGCGTACCCGGCAGCAGGCCTCTTGTATCCCACCCTCATAGTGAGTTAGACTCAGCATCATTCTGCGCGAGAGGCCCGCCCCCACGGAGGTGCCCGCGCCCGCTGTCCGGCGACCCACGCCGCCGCGGACGACCAGCGCTCCCTACCCCACGGGAGGCCAGATGACGTACCCCACATCCTTCTCCGGACCAGGCTCCGGCGGCGGGCGCGGCATGCGCTCGTTCCGTCAGGACTCCAGCGTCGCCCACCGGCGGCTCCACCGCGGCACCGTGCGCCGTGTGCTCACCTTCGCGCGCCCCTACTGGCGGCAGCTCGCGGTGTTCCTCGCGCTCATCTCCGTCGACGCGGCCGCGGGCGCCGTCACGCCGCTCCTCTTCCGGCGGATCATCGACGACGGGATCGTCGAGGGACGCGTCGACGTCGTCGTGAGGTTCGCCCTCGTCGCCGCCGGCCTCGCCGTGCTGTCGGGCGGGCTGGGCGTCGCCCAGCGCTGGTTCTCGTCGCGCATCGGCGAAGGGCTGATCGTCGACCTGCGCACCGCCGTGTTCGACCATGTCCAGCGCATGCCGCTCGCCTTCTTCGCCCGGACCCGGACCGGCGCGCTCGTGCAGCGCCTCAACGGTGACGTCCTCGGCGCGCAGCAGGCGTTCACGTCGACGCTGTCGAACGTCTTCTCCAACCTCCTCACGGTCGTCTTCGTCCTCGCGGCCATGCTCTCGATGTCGTGGCAGCTCACGCTCCTCGCGCTCACCCTGCTGCCCGCGTTCGTCCTGCCCGCTCGCTGGGTGGGCAAGCGCCTCGCGGCGATCACCCGCGAGAGCTACGAGCTCAACGCCGAGGCCGCCCAGACCATGAACGAGCGGTTCAACGTCGCCGGCGCGCACCTCGTCAAGGTCTTCGGCGACCCCGAGCGCGAGTCGGAGCGCTTCGCGTCCCAGGCGGGCCGCGTGCGCGACATCGGCGTCAAGCAGGCGATGTACGGCACGGTGTTCCGCGTCGGTCTGACCGTCGTCGCGTCCGTCGCGGTCGCGATCGTCTACGGCCTCGGCGGCATCATGGCGATCGGAGGCTCCCTCACGGTGGGCACCGTCGTCGCGCTCACCGCCTACCTCGGCCGGCTCTACGGGCCGCTGACGGCGATGTCGAACGTCCAGGTCGACGTGATGACCGCCCTCGTCAGCTTCGAGCGCGTCCTCGAGGTCCTCGACCTCGAGCCCACGGTCGTCGACGCCCCCGACGCCGACGACCTCTCCGCCGACGTCGCGCGCCACGGCGCGAGCCTCGAGCTCGACGGCGTCCGGTTCCGGTACCCGTCGGCGTCCGAGGTCTCCCTCGCGTCGCTCGAGTCGGTCGCGCTCGACGGCGTGGACCCCACGACCGACACGCTGGCAGACGTCTCGTTCTCCGTCCCGGCCGGCGCGATGGTCGCGCTCGTCGGCGCGTCCGGCGCCGGCAAGACGACCGTCTCCCAGCTCGTCACGCGCATGTACGACCCGACGGACGGCGCCGTGCGCATCGCCGGCCGCGACCTGCGCGACGTCACGCAGGACAGCCTGCACGACGCCGTCGGCGTGGTCACGCAGGAGGCCCACCTCTTCCACGACACGATCGCGGAGAACCTGCGCTACGCCAAGCAGGACGCGACCGACGCCGAGATCGAGGCCGCGCTGCGCCGCGCCCACGTGTGGGACGTCGTCGCGGCCCTGCCGTCCGGCATCGAGACGGTCGTCGGCGACCGCGGCTACCGCATGTCCGGCGGAGAACGCCAGCGCCTCGCGATCGCACGCGTCTTCCTCAAGGCGCCCGACGTCGTCGTGCTCGACGAGGCCACGGCCCACCTCGACTCCGGCTCCGAGGCCGCGGTCCAGGCCGCGCTCGCGGAGGCGCTGCGCGGGCGCACGTCCCTCGTCATCGCCCACCGCCTGTCGACGGTGCGCGAAGCCGACCTCATCGTCGTGCTCGACGGCGGCCTGGTCGTGGAGACGGGGACGCACGCCGAGCTGCTCGCCCGCCAGGGCCGGTACGCCGAGCTCTACCGCACGCAGTTCGCGGACTCCCCCGTCGCAGCCGCCTGAGCGACGCCGATGCGGCGGGGCGCCCGCCGAGCACGCCCTGGCGACCGCCGACCCCATCCGGAACACGGCGAAGGCCCGCCACCCCGAGGGGTGACGGGCCTTCGTGCTGTCCCGGACGCGACCCGAGGGGCCGCGGACGGATCAGTTGCCGGTGAGCTTCTCGCGCAGAGCGGCGAGCGCCTCGTCCGAGGCGAGCGTGCCCGTCGCCTCGGCGGCCGGGGCCGACGAGTACGAGGAGCTGCCGCTGCCGGCCGACGAGGAGGAGGAGGACGACGACGACGAGGAGGAGGACGAGTCGGAGCCCGCCGGGGTCTCGAAGTCCGCCTTCAGCGCCTCGGCGACCTGCTTGCGGTGCGCCTCCCAGCGCTCGTGGGCCTTGGCGTACTCGGCCTCCCACGCCTCGCGCTGGGTCTCGAAGCCCTCGAGCCACTCGTTGGTCTCCGGGTCGAAGCCCTCGGGGTACTTGTAGTTCCCCTGCTCGTCGTACTCGGCGGCCATGCCGTAGAGCGCGGGGTCGAAGTCGTCCGACTCCGGGTCCACGCCCTCGTTGGCCTGCTTGAGCGACAGCGAGATGCGGCGGCGCTCGAGGTCGATGTCGATGACCTTGACGAAGACCTCGTCACCGACGTTGACGACCTGCTCGGGCAGCTCGACGTGACGGACGGCGAGCTCGGAGATGTGCACGAGGCCCTCGATGCCGTCCTCGACGCGCACGAACGCACCGAACGGGACGAGCTTGGTGACCTTGCCCGGGACGACCTGGCCGATCGCGTGGGTCCGGGCGAACGTCTGCCACGGGTCCTCCTGCGTCGCCTTGAGCGACAGCGAGACGCGCTCGCGGTCGAAGTCGACGTCCAGGACCTCGACCGTGACCTCCTGGCCCACCTCGACGACCTCGGAGGGGTGGTCGATGTGCTTCCAGGACAGCTCGGAGACGTGCACGAGACCGTCGACGCCGCCGAGGTCCACGAACGCACCGAAGTTGACGATCGAGGAGACGACACCGGGGCGCACCTGGCCCTTCTGCAGCGTCTGCAGGAAGGTGGAGCGGACCTCGGACTGCGTCTGCTCGAGCCACGCACGGCGCGAGAGCACGACGTTGTTGCGGTTCTTGTCGAGCTCGATGATCTTGGCCTCGATCTCCTTGCCGACGTACGGCTGGAGGTCGCGGACGCGACGCATCTCCACGAGGGACGCGGGCAGGAAGCCACGCAGACCGATGTCGAGGATGAGGCCGCCCTTGACGACCTCGATGACGGTGCCGGTGACGACGCCGTCCTCTTCCTTGATCTTCTCGATGGTGCCCCAGGCGCGCTCGTACTGCGCGCGCTTCTTGGACAGGATCAGACGGCCTTCCTTGTCCTCCTTCTGGAGGACCAGGGCCTCGACCGCGTCGCCGACGTTGACGACCTCACCGGGGTCCACGTCGTGCTTGATGGACAGCTCGCGGGAGGGGATGACGCCCTCGGTCTTGTAGCCGATGTCGAGAAGGACCTCGTCGCGGTCCACCTTGACGATCGTGCCTTCGACGATGTCACCGTCGTTGAAGTACTTGATGGTCGCGTCAACGGCGGCGAGGAAGTCCTCCTCGGTGCCGATGTCGTTGACGGCAACCTGGGGTGCGGACTTCGCGGGGGTAGAGATGGTCATTGAGTTCGATGCTCCGATGCGGACAGGGAAGTCGAGCGGATAGGGAGTGTGCAGCCGCCCTGACACGGACGACGTGCACAGATATGGTGGCGTGAGGCCTGACGGCAGGCGCAAGGCACCGCCGTCCATCCTACGCGCGGCAGGTCACGAGGGTCAACGCGGGACATCTCGCGGCCCCGCCGTCGCCCGCCGTCGCACCCCGGGGCCGCCTCCGGGCGCGCCTCAGGCGAGGACGCGAGCCACGCGCAGGAGCTCCGCCGGGACGCGCTTGGGGCGCCCGGCGACCTCCGCGAGCGGGACGAGCTCGACGCGCTCCCCGCGCAGCGCGGTCATGACGCCCGTCGTCCCGGCGCTCACCGCGTCGACCGCCGCGACGCCGAACCGGCTCCCGAGGATGCGGTCGGTCGGTGTCGGGGTGCCGCCGCGCTGCACGTGGCCCAGCACCGTGAGGCGGGTGTCGAAGCCGGTGCGCGCCGAGATCTCCGCGCTCACGCGCTCACCCACGGACCCGGCGACGATCTCGCCGAACCGCCCGAGCTGCTGCGTGAACTCCATCGACGAGCCCTCGCGCGGCACCGCGCCCTCGGCCACGACGACGATCGAGAAGTTGGCGTGGGCGCGGTGCCGGTGGCGCAGGAACTTCACGACCTGGTCGATGTCGAACGGCTCCTCGGGTGCGAGGACGACCTCGGCGCCGCCGGCGATGCCCGCGTTCACCGCGATCCACCCGGCGTGACGACCCATGACCTCGACCACCATGACGCGGTTGTGGCTCTCCGCCGTCGTGTGCACGCGGTCGAGCGCCTCGGTCGCGATGTTCACCGCGGTGTGGAAGCCGATCGACAGGTCCGTCCCCTCGACGTCGTTGTCGATCGTCTTCGGGATCGCGACGATCGGCACCCCGGCGTCGCCCACGCGGCTCGCCGCGTGCAGCGTGCCGTCACCGCCGATGCAGATCATCGCGTCGAGCCGCTCGGCCTCGACGGTCGCGAGCACCGCGTCCATGCTCCCGTCCTCGGCGCTCGGGTGGAACCGGGCGGTGCCGAGCAGCGTCCCGCCCACCGGCAGCACGTTGCGGATGTCCTGCCGGCCGAGCGGGTGGACGTCGCCGTCGACGACGCCGCGCCATCCGTTGCGGAAGCCGATGATCGTGTGCCCGTACTCCCCCGTCCCCTGCTTCACCACGGCACGGATCGCCGCGTTGAGCCCGGGGCAGTCGCCGCCGCCCGTGAGAAGTCCGATCCGCACCTGGTCCTCCGTCTCGTCGTCGGCGCGCCGTCGGCGCACCCTGCTCGGCGAGACGGAGGCGTTGCCCCCGCGGCGCCGCGTCCGCGACCACCCTAGTCAGGTGCGCGACCTCCCCCGTCGCACGTCCTGTCATCCGGGCGCACCGGAGACCGAGGTCCCGGCGGGGACGGGAGGACGTCCTTCCGCCCGCGCGTCGTGCCGGCGGGCGAGAATGGCCGCATGTCCTCGCACCCGACCGGTCACGACCGGCCCCGACCCGCGGCGCCCGCCGCACCCGGACCCGTCGCGCACGCCGGCTACCGCGAGGTCGCGGACGCCGACGGCGGGAGCGCAGGCCGGTCCTGGTGGGACGTGAACGCCGCCGAGTACCTCGACGAGCACGGCGACTTCCTCGGCGCGACGGACTTCTGCTGGTGCCCCGAAGGGCTGCGCGAGGAGGACGTCCACCTGCTCGGCGAGGTCCCCGGCCGGCGCGTGCTCGAGGTCGGGGCGGGCGCTGCCCAGTGCTCGCGGTGGCTCGCGACCCAGGGGGCGCAGGTCGTGGCGACCGACGTGTCGGGCGGGATGCTCTCCGCGGGCGCGGACCTGGACCGGCGGACCGGCGTACACGTCTCCCTGGTCCAGGCCGACGCGCGCCGCCTGCCGTTCGCCGACGGGACGTTCGACGTCGCCTTCACGTCGTTCGGCGCGCTCCCCTTCGTGCCCGACGCCGACGCCGTCCACCGCGAGGTCGCGCGCGTCCTGCGCCCCGGGGGCAGGTGGACGTTCTCCGTCACCCACCCGCTCCGCTGGGCGTTCCCCGACGACCCGGGCGAGCACGGGCTCACGGCGAACCGGTCCTACTTCGACCGCCGTCCGTACGTGGAGTCCGACGCCGCGGGCCGGCTCCTGTACGCGGAGTACCACCGCACGCTCGGCGACCACGTCCGGGACGTGGTCGCCGCCGGACTCGTGGTGACCGACGTCGTGGAGCCGGAGTGGCCGGAGGACAACCCCGAGGTCTGGGGCGGCTGGGGACCGGTGCGCGGGGCGTACCTGCCCGGGACGGCGATCTTCCGGACGCGGCGACCGGACTGAGCCCGCTCGTCAGTGACCGGCGTCGTGCCAGGTCGCCCCGGCGCCGACGGACACGTCGAGCGGCACGTCGAGCTGTGCCGCGGCGCCCATCTCGGTGCGCAGCACCTGCTCGACCTCGTCCCGCTCCCCCGGCGCGACCTCGACCACGAGCTCGTCGTGGACCTGGAGCAGCAGGCGCGAGCCCAGCCCGCGCTCGTCGAGCACGCGCTGCACGCCGAGCATCGCGACCTTGACGAGGTCTGCGGCGCTGCCCTGGATCGGCGCGTTGAGCGCCATGCGCTCGGCCATCTGGCGGCGCTGCCGGTTGTCGCTCGTCAGGTCCGGCAGGTACCGGCGGCGCCCGAGGAGCGTCGCGGTGTACCCCGTCGCGCGCGCCTCGTCGACGACGCCCGTCAGGTAGTCCCGCACGCCGCCGAAGCGCTCGAAGTAGTCGTCCATGAGCTTCTGCGCCTCGCCGACCTCGATCGTCAGCTGCTGCGAGAGCCCGAACGCCGAGAGCCCGTAGGCGAGCCCGTAGGACATCGCCTTGATCTTGGAGCGCATCGCCGGCGTCACCTCGGCGGCGGGCACCTCGAACACGCGCGAGCCGACGTAGCGGTGGAGGTCCTCGCCCGAGCGGAACGCCTCGATGAGCCCTTCGTCCCCCGACAGGTGGGCCATGATCCGCATCTCGATCTGGCTGTAGTCCGCGGTGAGGAGCGTCTCGTACCCCTCGCCGACGACGAACGCGCGCCGGATGCGGCGGCCCGCCTCGGTCCGGATGGGGATGTTCTGCAGGTTCGGCTCGGTCGAGCTGAGCCGACCGGTCGCGGCGATCGTCTGCTGGAACGTCGTGTGGATGCGGCCGTCGTCCGCGACGGACTTGAGCAGCCCCTCGACGGTCTGTCGCAGTCGTGACGCGTCGCGGTGCGTGAGCAGGTGCTCGAGGAACGGGTGCTGCGTCTTGACGAAGAGGTCGGCCAGCGCCGAGGCGTCGGTCGTGTAGCCCGTCTTGATCTTCTTCGTCTTCGGCATGCCCAGCTGGTCGAACAGCACCTCCTGGAGCTGCTTGGGCGACCCGAGGTTCACCTCTCGCCCGATGACGGCGTAGGCCTCGGTCGCGGCGGTCACGACGAGGTCGCCGAAGTGCCGCTCGAGCTCGGTGAGGTACTCCACGTCGGCGGCGATCCCGGTCCGCTCCATGCGCGCGAGCACGCCGGTCAGCGGCAGCTCGAGGTCGGTCAGGAGGTGCCCGGCGCCGCGGTCGTCGAGCTCGCCGGTGAGGACGTCCGCGAGCTGGGCGACCGCGAGCGCGCGGATCGCGTCGCGCTCCTGCTCGCCGTTCCCGTCGAGCGAGAGGTCGAGCGCGCCCTGCGCGTCGTCGCCCGCCGCGGTGTCCGGGCGCAGCTCGCGGTGCAGGTGGCGCACGACGAGGTCTCCCAGGTCGTAGCCCCGCTGGTCGGGGTGGCACAGGTACGCGGCGAGCTCGGTGTCGAACGCGACGCCGCGCAGGTCGAGGCCGCGCGCGGCGAGCTCGTGCCAGGCGGACTTCGACCCGTGCACGACCTTGGGGCGGTCCGGGTCCACGAGCCACGCGGCGAGCGCCTGCTCGTCCTCGGGGGCGAGGTCGGCGAGGTCGAACGCGACGGCCGACCCCGCGTCGTCGGACAGGGCCAGCGCCCAGGCGTCGCCGCCCGCAGGCACGGCCTTGCCGGAGACCTCGATCCCTACGCGACGCGCGCCGTGCTCCGCGAGCCAGGCTCCCAGGCCGCCGGGGACGACGTCCGCCACGTCGACGTCGAACCCCTCCTCGGTCTCGACCTCGCCCTCGGGCGCGATGGCGAACAGGCGGTCGCGCAGCGCGCGGAACTCGAGCGCGTCGAGCACCTGGTGCACGGCCTCGCGGTCCCACGGTCGCGACGCCAGGTCGTCCGGCCCGACGGGGAGCTCGAGGTCGCACAGGAGCGCGTTGAGGCGCCGGTTGAGACGGACCTGCTCGACGGCGGCGCGCAGGTTCTCGCCCGCCTTGCCCTTGATCTCGTCGGCACGCTCGAGCAGCGCCTCGAGGTCGCCGTAGGTCGTGATCCACTTCGCGGCGGTCTTCGGCCCGACACCGGGGATGCCGGGCAGGTTGTCGGACGTCTCCCCCACGAGTGCCGCGAGGTCGGGGTACCGCTCCGGCGGCACGCCGTACTTCTCGACGACGGCCGCCGCGTCCATGCGCGCGAGCTCGGAGACGCCCCGCTTCGGGTACAGCACGGTGACGTCCGGCCCGATGAGCTGGAACGAGTCGCGGTCACCCGAGCAGACGAGCACCTCCATCCCCGCGGCGGCGCCCTGCGTGGCGAGCGTCGCGAAGATGTCGTCGGCCTCGTAGCCCTCGCGCTCGAGCGTCGGGATCCGCAGGGTCTCGAGGATCTCCTTGATGAGCGGGACCTGACCCTTGAACGGCTCGGGGGTCGACTCGCGCGTGCCCTTGTAGCTCGGCAGGACCTCGGTGCGGAACGACTGGCGACCGGCGTCGAACGCCACCGCGACGTGGGTGGGCTCCTCGTCCCGCAGGAGGTTGATGAGCATCGACGTGAACCCGTAGACGGCGTTCGTGTGCTGGCCGGTGGTCGTCGAGAAGTTCTCGGCGGGGAGCGCGAAGAACGCGCGGTAGGCCATGGAGTGTCCGTCGATGAGCAGCAGGCGGGGTCGCGCAGAGGTCGTCACGGGTGCCAACCTATCGCCCATGACCGACACGCACGGCGCCGACGGCGCCCTCCCCGCACCTGCTGCTCCCGATGCCCCCAGCGCCGCGCAGAACGCCTACGAATCCCTCGGGCTGCGCACGGAGGGGACGCTCATCGAGCGCCTGGGCATCGAGCTGGAGGACGTCGCGGCCGACCACGTGTCGGCACGGATGCCCGTCGCGGGGAACACGCAGCCGGCGGGCCTGCTGCACGGGGGCGCGTCGGTCGTGCTCGCCGAGACGCTCGGGTCGATCGCCGCGCAGCTGCACGCCGGACCGGGACGGGCGGCGGTGGGCATCGAGGTCAACGCGACGCACCACCGGTCCGCGCGCGAGGGCTGGGTGCACGGCACCGCACGACCGCTGCACCTGGGTCGGACGACCGCCAGCTACGAGATCGTCGTGTCCGACGACGCCGGGCGGCGCGTGTGCACGGCGCGCCTCACGTGCATGATCCTCGACCGCCCCTGAACCGCGGGCCGTGAGCTCGGGCGCGCTCCGCGGCCGACCGCCGGCGGAGGCTCAGCCGGAGAGGCGCTCGTGCTCGGCCGCGGGCGTCGCGACGCCCGCACGACGGCGGTACTCCGCCTGGAAGTCGCGCAGGTCCACCGGGCCGCTCATGCCCTCGGTGCGGGCACGGCGTCGCCGGGCGATGAGGTCCTCGAGGGACCGCGTCCCGCGGCGGGCGGGGGCGAGGTCGGTGGCGAGCCGGCGCTGCAGCACGGCGGTCTGCACGACGCGGTGACCGGCGACGGGGCCGAAGCCCAGTCGGGAGAGGAACCGCTGCACCCCGCGCGAGCCCGGGATGGGGACGGAGTAGACGTGCGACGCGCCCGCCGACGCCGCGAGCTCCGCGGTCGCGCTGAGCAGGGCGTGCCCGACCCCGCGCCGTCGGGCGTCCTCACCGACGTACACGGCCTCGACGTACAGGCTCGGCTCGTCGGCGAAGAGGTGCGGCTCGAGCACCCGTGCGAGGACGAACCCGACGGGGCGACCCTCCTGCTGCGCGACGAGCACGTGCCCACCGGGCAGGGCGAGCAGGACCGACAGGTGTCGCACGAGGCGGTCCACGTCGGGAGCGCAGATCTGCGCACCGGACGCCGACTCCGTGCGGGCCTCCGCGCACAGCGCGGCGACTCCGGGCAGGTCGTCGCCGACCGCTGGCCTGACCTCGACTGCTGGGCGCACCGGGCTCCTCCTCGTTCTCACCGTGGTTCCGACGGCACAGGGAGGACGTGGGGCGTGAGAAGGTCCACGTCGCTCCGGTACGAGACGACAGCTGCCGATGGCTGCCGACCGAGCACTACGTGGCGACCGCGTTCACCGCCCCGGAAACAACTGGACGCCAGTCCAAGACGATAGCCCTGTTACCGGAGCGTGACAAAGGCCCAGATCAGCGACCCCTGACAACGCGGTCAGCCGAAGACGGTCAGGCGCCGCCGACCTGCTCGATGACGGCGTCCGCGACCTCGCGCATGGTCAGGCGACGGTCCATCGACGTCTTCTGGATCCAGCGGAACGACTCGGGCTCCGACAGGCCCATCTTCGTCATGAGCAAGCCCTTGGCGCGGTCGACGCGCTTGCGCGTCTCGAACCGCTCCGCGAGGTCGGCGACCTCGGACTCGAGCGCCGAGATCTGCGAGTAGCGCGAGATCGCGATCTCGACGGCCGGGAGCAGGTCCGCCGGGGTGAAGGGCTTGACGACGTACGCCATGGCCCCCGCGTCCCGGGCGCGCTCGACGAGCTCGGCCTGCGAGAACGCCGTCAGCAGCACGACCGGCGCGGCGTGCGCCTTGCCGATCTGCTCCGCCGCGGAGATGCCGTCGAGCTCGGGCATCTTCACGTCCATGACGACGACGTCGGGCTTGAGCTCGAGCGCGAGCCGCACCGCGGTCGCGCCGTCGCCGGCCTCGCCGACGACGTCGAAGCCGGCCTCGCGCAGCGTCTCCACGACGTCGAGACGGATGAGGGCCTCGTCCTCGGCGACGATCGCGCGGCGTGCGGGGCGACCCGTCGACGGCGGCGTGGTCTCGACGGGCTGGGGCTCGAGCATGGGGGGCAGGTCGAGCGGCTGCTTGTCCGCGGGCTGCGCTGTCTGGTCACTCACGCTGTTCATCGTAGTGCGCCCCACCCCGTGCCGCCCCCGGGTTTCACCCCCGGCGCACTGTGATTCTCACTCCATCTGGGCCGTGTGGTTCGATAGAGCCGCGCAGCGCCGTCGTGGTGGCGATGCGATGCCCCGGTAGCCCAACCGGCAGAGGCGTTCGGCTCAAACCCGATCCAGTGTGGGTTCGAATCCCACCCGGGGCACCTCCTGCAACCTCCTGCAACCTCCTGCAACCTCCTGCAACCTTCTGGGTACCGTCGTCACGACGTCGGTGCCCCCGGCAGCTCCGGCAGGCGCGGGTCGAGCAGCCAGGCGTCGAGCAGCCGGTCCACGTCTGCCCCGCCCTCGCGGAGCGTCTGGCGAAGATCGGCCGTCGTGACGGAGCCGTGCCGGTAGGTCGACGTCCAGCGGCGCAGGAACGCGAAGAAGCCGTCGTCGCCGAGCGTCAGGCGCAGCGCGTGCAGCGTCATGGCCCCGCGCTTGTACAGCCGGTCGTCGAACATGAGGTCCGGTCCGGGGTCGGCGAGCACGAGGTCCTGAGGCAGCGCCTCGAGCCGGGCGTGGTGTCCTCGCGCGTGCGCGTCGGCGCTCTCGCGGCCCGCCGCCTCGGACCACAGCCACTCGGCGTAGCAGGCGAAGCCCTCGTTGAGCCAGATGTCCTGCCAGCGCGCGACGGACACGCTGTTGCCGAACCACTGGTGGGCGAGCTCGTGCGCGACGAGCCGGTCCCACGTCCCGTCACCGTCGAGGTGGTTCCCGCCGAAGATCGACAGCCCCTGCGCCTCGAGCGGGATCTCGAGGTCGTCCTCCGTGACGACGAGCCGGTAGCCCTCCGCGAAGGGGTACGGTCCGAACATCGACTCGAACGCGCTCATCGTCTCGGCGTGCCGCGCGAGGTCGTGGCGCACGGCATCGCGCTGCGACGGGTGCGCGAGCGCGGTCTGGGCCACGGGGTGCCGGACGACGTCGAGGAGGCCGGAGAGGCCGTGGCGCCGACCGATGTCGAGGTCGTCGAACCGGCCCACGACCACCGTCGCGAGGTAGGTGCACATCGGTGCGGTCGGGCCGAATCGCCAGGTCCGGGTCGAGGCCTTGCGGGACACGTCGAGCAGCGGTCCGCTGGCCGCGACGGTGTAGCCCGCGTCGGTCGTCACGGTGATCTCGAACGTCGCCTTGTGCGCGGGCGTGTCGTTGCACGGGAACCAGGTGGGCGCGCCGTCGGGCTGTCCCGCGACGAGCGAGCCCTCCGTGAGCTCCTCCCAGCCGACGTCACCCCACGGCCCGATCCACGGCCGGGGCCGCCCGCCGTAGACGACCTCGAGCCGCAGCGCGGTGCCCCGCACGGCGACCCGCCCCAGTCGGACGGTCAGCTTGCCGCCGGCGTGCCCGAACCGCGCCGTCGCGCCGTCGACGGTCACGCGCGTCGCCTTGAGCTGGACGAGGTCGAGCTCGACGACGTCCGCGTCGGCGTCCAGGACGACGTCGAGGGTCGCGACGCCGTCGAGACGGTTGGGCCGCACCCGGTACGCCAGCTGGAGGCCGTAGCGGTTCACGTGGTGGTCGGAGGTCCCGCGGTGCGGGGCGTAGGGGTCGGGGCCGTTCAGCGTTCGACGGTGAGCCACGGTGGGGCGTCCTCCAGGGTCGGGTCCGCCGCATCGTACGTGAGGGCGGGCCCGCTCACCGCGCGCTCACCGGCCCGCTGCGCCGTCGCGCCGGCGCGGGCAGCTCGCTCGTCCACGGGACGATCGGGTTGCCGTGCCAGAGCGAGCCCGGCGGGACGAGCTCGCCGCGCATCACGAGCGACGCGGGGCCGACGCGGGCGCCGTCCGCGACCACCGCGGCGGGCAGGATCACCCCGTGCGGGCCGATGGAGCTTCCCGCCGCCACCCGCACCGTGTCGAGGCTCATCACGCGGTCGTGGAAGAGGTGGGTCTGCAGGACGCACCCGCGGCCGACGGTCGCGCCGTCGTCCAGGTGGACCAGGTCCGCCTCGGGGAGCCAGTACGTCTCGCACCACACGCCGCGGCCGACGCGCGCGCCGAGCGTGCGCAGCCAGGCGGTGAGCAGCGGGGTGCCGTACACGTGCGTGGCGAACCACGGTGCGGCGACCACCTCGACGAAGGTGTCCTGGAGCTCGTTGCGCCACACGAACGTGCTCCACAGCGGGTGGTCGCCCGCGCGGAACCGGCCGACCAGCGCCCACTTGACCGCCGTCGTCAGGAGGGCGCCCGCCGCACCCGCGGCGAGCAGGACGATCCCGGACACGAGCGCGGCCGTGCCTAGGCCCCGGGTGTCGACGGTCGTCAGGAGCACGACGACCACCGCGACCGCGAGGTACGCCGCGCACACGACGGCCGCCCAGCGCAGCACCTCGAACGCGCCCCGCGCGACGAGCAGCCGGGTCGGCGGCGAGAACGTCCGCGACTCGTCGGTCTCGCCCTGCGCGACCCGGCGCAGCCGGGTCGGGGGGCTGCCGAGCCACGACGACCCGGCCTTCGCCTTCGCCGGTGCAGCGGAGAGCACGGCGACGAGGCCGTTCTTCGGCACGGAGCGACCCGGCGCGGTGATCCCCGAGTTGCCCAGGAACGCGCGCTTGCCGACGCGCGCGCGGGCGATCCGGACCCAGCCGCCGCCGAGCTCGTAGGGGGCGACCATCGTGTCGTCGGCGAGGAACGCGCCGCGCGACACCTCCATCATCGACGGGATGCCGACCACGGTCGAGGCCTCGACGTCTCGCCCCACGCGCGCGCCGAGCAGGCGGAGCCACCCGGGCGTGAAGACGCTCGAGTACAGCGGGAACAACGCCGTGCGCGCCGAGTCCATGAGCCGCTGCGTGACCCACGCCTGCCAGCCCTGGCGGCTGTGCGCGGCGTGGAAGCCCTCGCCGAGCCCGAGGGCGAGGAGGCGCACGCACGCGAGCACGAGCAGGGCGTACGTCGCCGCGGCCGCGAGCGCCCCGGCGGGGACCCACGCCGCGAGCGGTCCGAGCAGCGCCCCGACGTCCCGCGGGACACCGGTCAGCGGGACGCCGGCGAGCAGCACGAGCAGTCCGGTCGCGACGGCGAGCACCGGCAGCAGGCTCAGCCCGAGCCCGCTCAGCCCGTACGCGACCTCCCACCGGCGTCGCCGCGGGGGGCGCTCGTCGGGCCAGGGGTGCTTCACCTCGCTGCGGACCCGCACGGCAGGCGACCCCGCCCAGTACTCGCGCGGGCCCACGCGTCCCGCGACGCACGACCCCGCGGCCACGTCCGCGCCCTTGCCGACCCACGCGCCGGGCAGGAGGGTCGAGCGGGCGCCGATCGTCGCACCGGCGCCGACCCGCACCCTGCCGAGGTGCAGCGTGTCGCCGTCGAGCCAGTGCCCGGACAGGTCGACCTCGGGCTCGACCGCGCTCCCCTTGCCGAGGGAGAGCATCCCCGTCACGGGCGGCAGCGCGTGCAGCTCGGCGTCCCGGCCGACCTTCGCGCCGAGCAGGCGCGCGTACAGGCCGACGAGCGGCGCCCCGGCCACCGTCACGCCGCCGCTGGCCCCGACCAGCCCTTCTGCCGCCCACAGCCGCAGGTGGACGTTCCCGCCACGGGGATAGCTCCCCGGCCGCACCCCGCGCAGGAGCAGGCGTGCCCCCGCTGCGGCGACGAGCAGGCGGCCGGGCGGGCTCACGAGCAGCAGCCAGCCCGCGACCACCCACCACCACGACACCGGGCGGACGAACGGGAGGGCCGTCATGGCCGCGAGCACGTTGCCGAGGGCGGCCACCCAGACGAGCCACCGCAGCCCGGCGATCGTCCGCAGCGCCAGCACGACGACGAGCTGCACCGCCTGCGTCCGCCGCGGGACCGGACCGGCGGGAGTGGTCGCGCCGGTCGGGTACGCGCCGTCCGCCGGGGCGCCCTCCGACGCCGCGGCCCCGGCGCCGCGCTCGACGAACGCGGCGAGCTCGCCCACCGACGGGTTGTCGTAGAGGTCGGCCACCGTGATGCTCGGCAGGCGCTCGCGCAGCGCCGAGACCACCTGCGCCGCCGTGAGGCTCCCGCCGCCCAGCTCGAAGAAGTCGTCGTCCGCGACCTGCGGCGCGGCGCCGAGCACCGTGTGCCAGATGCCCGCGACCCACTCCTCGGCGGCCGCGAGCGGCACGGCGTCGTCGGACGCGCGGGTCTCCGCGGCGAGCTGCGACCCCTCGGGCAGCGGCCAGGGCAGCGTGTCCCGGTCGACCTTGCCCGACGTCCGGGTCGGGATCTCCTCGACGACCGCGAGCAGCGGGACGAGCGCGGCGGGGAGGGTGTGCCGCAGCGCCTCCACGCTCGCGCGCGCGTCGAGCGGCTCGGTTCGCGCGGGGTCCGGCACGAGGTACCCGACGAGCACCTGGTTGCCCGCGTCCGAGCGTCGGACGGCGCTCGCCGCGGCGCTCACACCGTCGAGCCCGAGGAGCGCGGAGTCGATCTCGCCGAGCTCGATGCGGCGCCCGCCGACCTTCACCTGGTCGTCGGCGCGCCCCACGAACAGCAGCCCCGCGTCGTCACGCACGACGAGGTCGCCCGACCGGTACGCCCGGTCCCAGCCGAGGCCGGGGTGCGGGGCGTACTTCTCGGCGTCCTTGGCCGGGTCGAGGTAGCGCGCGAGCCCGACACCGCCGATGACGAGCTCCCCCGTCGCGCCGGGCGCGACCGGCAGGCCGTCGGGGCCGACGACGGCCAGGTCCCAGCCGTCCAGCGGCAGCCCGATGCGCACGGGGCCGGGGCCGCCGAGCAGGGCGGCGCAGGCCACGACGGTGGCCTCCGTCGGACCGTAGGTGTTCCACACCTCGCGGCCTGGCACGGCGAGCCGGTCGACGAGCTCCGGCGGGCACGCCTCGCCGCCGAAGATGAGCAGACGCACGGAGCTCAGCGTCTCCGGCGGCAGGAGGCCCGCGAGCGTCGGGACGGTCGAGACGACGGTGATCCCCTGCTCGGCGACCCACGGGCCGAGGTCCGCGCCGGTCCGCACGAGCGAACGGGGAGCGGGGACGAGGCACGCGCCGTGGCGCCACGCGAGCCACATCTCCTCGCACGAGGCGTCGAACGCGACGGACAACCCGGCCAGGACCCGGTCCCCCGGACCGAGCGGCGCGTCCTGGAGGAAGAGCCGCGCCTCGGCGTCGACGAACGCCGCCGCGCTGCGGTGCGACACGGCCACGCCCTTGGGCGTGCCCGTCGAGCCCGACGTGAAGATGATCCACGCGTCGTCCTGCGGACCGGGGCGCTCCCCCGCGCGGGGGTTCGGCGCGACGTCGGGCGGCACGGCGAGGTGCCCGTCGTCCCCCACGACGGCCCGGACACCCGCCTCGGTGAAGACGAGCTCCGCCCGCTCCTGCGGGTCGTCCTTGTCCACGGGGACGTAGGCCGCTCCGGCGGTGAGGATCGCGAGGATCGAGAGGTACAGGTCGGCCCGACCGGACGTCGCCCGGACGCCGACGCGGTCCCCGGGCCCGACGCCCTGCTCGACGAGCCGGGCTGCCCGAGCACCGACCTCGACGAGGAGCTGCGCGTAGGTCAGCGGCTGGCCGTCGTCGATCGCCGGGGCCTGCGGGTGGGCGGCGGCCGTCGCGGCGAGCACGTCCAGGAGCGTCCTCGGAGCGGGCGCGCGGTCTGCTGCGAGAAGAGGGTCGGGCGGGGTGGTGAAGGGCTGCACACTGCTCCAGGGCTGATGGATGGTCCTGGGCGAAGGGTAGACGGGTCAGGTGCACGGCGAGCGAACGGGCGGTGTCGTGGACGACGCGCCGGGGCCGCTTCACCTGACGGAAACTCTCCGGACACACCGCGGTCGTACCGTCGGACACGACGCACGCACGGACCGCGACGCCACCCCGCCGGCGCCCGCGAGAGGGGGGCCGATGACCGACGACCTGCTCGCCCTCGTCGACCCCTTCGTCGGCACGGAGACCACCGCCCTGCCCCCTGCCACGGGCCTCGCGGCGACCTGGTGGGCGCCGAAGCCCCAGGTCGGCAACACCCACCCGGGTGCGTGCCACCCGCTCGGCATGGTGTCCGCGTGCGCCTACTCCGGCGCGTACCCGACCGGGTACGGGCGCTACGACATCAGCACGGAGGGCGTGCCGACGTCGCTCGCCGACATCCAGGTCGCGTCGGGCGTCACGCACTTCCAGCAGTCCGGCACCGGGGCGATCCGCAAGTACTACAACTACCTCCGGGTGACGCCGATGCTCGAGCCCCTCGACGCGCTGGGGCGCACGTGGGCGCTGCACGACGAGGAGGCCTCGCCCGGCTACTACGCGGCGACGCTCGCCAGCGGGGTGCGGTGCGAGGTGACGGTGGGCCCCAAGAGCGCGGTGCACCGCTTCACGTTCCCCGAGCACACCGATGCCCGGATCGTCGTCGACCTCTCGCTCGGCGGCCTGGCCATCCCCTACGGCGCGACCGTCCCGCTGCGCGCCCACCTCGGGACCCTCGGCCCGGGCTCCGCCTACGGCGAGATCGTCGTCGAGGGCGCACCGCTCGCCGCACACCTCGAGTGCGACGCCCCCCGCTGGCGGCAGATGCTCTGGTACGACCGGCGCCTCATGCCCGGGAGCACGCGTCTGGAGTTCGGCGACATCCGGCCGACGACCCTACGCCCGTTCGGCCTCATGTGGGCCGGCCCGACGAGCGCGGGCCAGGTCGTCGAGCTGCGCGTCGGCTTCTCCCTGCGCGGCCCCGAGCGGGCGCGCGAGAACCTCGTCGCAGACTGCGGACCCGGCCCGGCGTCCTTCGACGAGCGGCACGCGGTCACTGCCGGGACGTGGCGCGAGCACCTCGGTCGCGTCGAGATCGACGGTGCCGACGGTGCCGACGGTGCCGACGACGACCGCCGGTCGGTCTTCGCGACTGCGCTCTACCACTCGCTCGTCAAGCCGTGCCTCGCGCCCGACGAGAGCCCGTTCTGGCCGACCGACGGGCCGTTCGCGTACGACGTCTCGACGATGTGGGACATCTACCGCACGCAGCTCCCGCTGCTCACCACGTTCTTCCCGGAGCGCGCCGTCGAGCTCGCGACGGCGCTGCTGCACATCTGCGAGGAGGAGGGCAACTTCCCCATCGGCTACCGGATGGCACGCGGCGCGGACCGGTTCTCGCGACAGGCGAGCGCGCTCGCCCAGACGTTCCTCGCCGACCTGTGCGCGCTCGAGGTGCCGGGGCTCGACTGGGACTGGGCCCTGGTCCACATGCACAACGACCTGCGCCGCACGTACGGTGAGGACTACCTCCAGCACGGCGTGGCGCACCCGATCAGCCACACGCTCGACCTCGCGTTCGGCTACTGGTGCACGGAGCGCGTCGCACGGCGCGTCGGCGACGCCGCGCTCGCCGACGAGCTCGCTCGGCTCGCCGCCGGGTGGGCCACCGCGTTCGACCCGTCCACGGGTCTGCTGCACGACTCGACGTTCTACGAGGGCGGGCGCTGGAACTACTCGTTCCGCCTCGTGCACGACATGGCGGCGCGGATCGCTCTCGCGGGGGGCGACGACGTGTTCGTCGCCCTGCTCGACCGGTTCTTCGGGTACGGCGCGGAGCCGGTCGTCCAGCCGGGCGAGCGGCCCGGCGTCGCGGAGATGGCCGCCGGCTACGCGCTCGACCGGTTCGAAGGGCTGAACAACGAGCCCGACATGGAGGCCCCGTGGGCCTACCACTACGCGGGCCGGCCCGACCGCACGGCCGAGGTCGTGCACGCGGCCGTGCACCAGCGGTTCGGCACCGGCCCCGGTGGCCTGCCCGGCAACGACGACTCCGGCGGGCTGAGCTCCTGGTACGTGTGGGCGTCGCTCGGTCTGTTCCCCGTCGCCGGGCAGGCGCTCTTCCTCGTCAACGCCCCGTCCTTCTCCGAGTCCCGCCTGCGCGTCCCTGGCGGGGTCCTCACGATCGAGACCACCGGGTTCACATCCCCGGGCCGGTCGACGCCGCCCCAGTACGTCCGCGCCGCCTGGCTCGACGGGCGGCCGCTCACCCGGACCTGGATCCCCGCGAGCGCCGTCCGCCGCGGCGGACGGCTCCTCCTCGAGCTCAGCCCGGAGCCGACCGCCTGGGGCACGGCTCCCGCGGACCGACCTCCGTCCTTCCCCTTCCCCCGGCACCCCACCACACCCACCCGACCGCTCACCCCATCGCCCACACCACCACCCCGGGAGACGCCATGAACCGCACCGACGCCACCCGCGACCGCCGACTCGTGATCGTCGTCCGCGCCGACCCCGTGATCTGCGGCCACTCCGGCGAGGCGCGCAACCTCGCGGAGGCCGCGCTCGACCGCGGCTTCACGGACGTCCGGATCGTCACGTGGCCCGTCGACCGGCTGCGCGACGCCGGGCTGCCGCTCAAGCCGCTCGAGACCGTCCTGCCCTACAGCCCCGGCATCACCGTGGAACGGCCCGACCCCGTCGGTGACTACAAGGTCCCCGACGGCCGGTACCTCGCGGGTCTGACCGGCCGACTCGTGGAGCTCTTCACGGACGGCGTCCCGACGGTCTGCCTCTCGCTCTACCTCAGCCCCCACACGACCGCGGTCACGGATGCCTTAAGGGTCGCGCGCAGCACCGGGCTGCCGGTCGACGTCGCGACCGTCGCCGAGGCCGTCGGCTCGGACGTGACCAACGTCGTGCGCTCGTGCGTCGATGCAGGACGGTTCGGGGCCGCCGCCCACGTGCTCGCCGACTACCTGTCCAACGACCTGTGCGTCGCGGTGTCGCGCTACACGCGCGACCTCATCGTCGAGTGCGCCCAGGAGATCGACGACCGGCACGGCACCTTCTTCGCCCCGCAGTGCCGCGAGCGCGTGCGGGTCTCGTACCCGGCGATCGACACGAGCGCGTACACAGACCTCGATCCCGAGGAGACCGCCTCCGTCCTCGCGCGGCGAGGGCTCGACGCGGACGGCTACGTGCTGTTCCTCTCGCGGCTCGCCGCCGCGAAGGGCGTCGACGACCTCATCGAGGGGTTCGCGCGGTCGGGCGCCGCCGCGACGCACCGTCTCGTCGTCGCGGGCCGCGGCCCGCAGGAGGCAGAGCTGCGCGCCCAGGCCGCCGCGAGCCCGGCCGCCGACCGCATCACGTTCCTCGACGACGTCGACGACGCGGAGAAGCCGCACCTCATGGCCGCGAGCGCCGCGTTCGTGCTCCCGAGCAAGCCGCGTCCCGAGTTCGTCGAGACGTTCGGCATCGCCCTCACCGAGTCGATGCTCGCAGGCGGCGGGCCCGTCGTGACCACCGACACCGGGGGCATCGGCGAGGCCGTCGGCGACCACGCGACGATCGTCCCGGTCGCCGACCCAGAGGCGATCGCCCGCGCCCTCGACGAGATCCTGGCGATCGACCCGGTGGCACGCGAGCGCGCGCGAGAGGCCGCGCGGGCGCACGCGCTGCAGTTCGACCGCGCCGCGGTGCTCGACGGCATCCTCCGTGCGCTCGCCCTCAGCCCCGACGCGCCGGCCTGGCTCACACCGTGGGAGCCGGCCGCCGTGTGACGTCCGGCGCATACCGGTCCACGAGCCCGCGGAACGCCTCGGCCGCGATCTCCCGCGCCGCCGCGCGGTCCCCCGCCGCACCGTGCGTCGCCGCGTGGTCCGTGGCCGGCCCGACCGCCGTGCGGGCTCGGTCGAGCTCGTCCTCGACGAGGCTCATCAGTGCGCCCGGTACCGAGCCCGTCCCGGCCTCCCGCGTGACCGCCTTGCGCGCCACCAGTTCCGCCGCCGCTCGCACGACGGCGCCCGGCGCGGCCGACTCCTCGAGGAGCCGGAGCAGGTCGATCGGCGGCGTCACCGCGCCGTCGTGCACACGCAGCCATCGCAGCGCCGCGGCGGGACGCAGGACGTAGAAGAACGTCTTGAGCCGCGGCCCGGCCGCGGCGACACCAGCAGCCGACGCTCCGCCGTCGCCCGCCCCCTGCCGGCGCCGCTGCCCCTGGGCGAGCGCGACGTGCAGGTAGTGGCGACGCAGGTCGTCGCGGCGGACGACCTGCTCCGCGAGCCCGAGCAGCTCGGCCCGGAACCCGTCGTCGCCGCGATAGACGATGGGCGACCGCAGCCACTCGGTCACGGTCGCGTTCCCGCGCACCAGCAGGCGCACGGCCTTGAGCAGGTCCCAGCCGTTGACGTCGAGCACGGCGTCGAGCGGCGTCTCGACGACGTCGCGCGCCGGCCACGGGTCGAGGTAGTCCGCACGCGGCCGCACGTAGAGAAACCGGCAGTCGTAGTCCGAGTCCGGCGACGGGAACCCCCACGCCCGGCTCCCGCTCTCCACCGCGAGCGGGATCGCGACCCGCTCGCGCTGCACCACGTCGTCGAGCCGCGCGTCGACCCGACGCACGACCTCAGGGTCCAGGGACTCGGGCACGGCACGCATCCCGCGAGGGTAGGAGCATCACCGAGACGCTGTCGCTCCCTTTCCACCCCAGCCCGAGCGCGCACGCCGCCCGGGCGGCACGCGCGTCGCGTCCTCCGCCCCGGTCCGGGTGAGTACACGACCGGGTCATCCTGCCGCCACCTGACCGTCGCGGGAGGTGGCGTCACTGCGAGCGGGCCGGAGAGGAGGGGGCGCGGGTCGTGGCGGGTCTGGCGGGAGGCCGCGAGGCACGAGCGGCCGGATGGTAGACCCGCGCCCTCCTCCTCGGAGCGCCCGCGAAGGCAAGCACGGACACCTCGCCGCCCGAAAGGACGCGGTACGACGACGCCCGGGTGGGTGCGCCGTGCGGCGCGCCCACCCGGGCGTCAGGTCGTCACACCCTCACGGGCGCGACGGCGTCACTACTGCGAGTCGGAGTGGTCACCGATCTTGTGCACGAGGATCGAGTTCGTCGTGCCGGGCTGGCCGACCGGCGCGCCGGACACCACGACGACGAGGTCGCCGACCTCGGCGAGACCGTTGGCCTGCAGGGTCGTGTCGACCTGGCCGACCATCGCGTCGGTGTTCTCCACCTCGGGGACCTCGTAGGTCTGCGTGCCCCAGGTGAGCGACAGGGCGTTGCGCACGTGCTCGCGCGGCGTGAAGGCGAGCAGCGGGATCGACGAGCGCAGGCGCGACATGCGACGCGCGGAGTCGCCGGACTGCGTGAACGTCACGAGGTACTTGACGCCGAGGATCTCGCCGATCTCCGCAGCCGCACGCGTGATGGCGCCACCGCGGGTGTGCGGCGTCGAGCCGAGCGGGGCCATGCGCTCGCGCCCGGCCTCCTCCGTCGCCTCGATGATGCGGGCCATGGTCTGGACGGTGAGGATCGGGTACTCCCCGACGCTCGTCTCGCCGGACAGCATGACCGCGTCGGCGCCGTCGAGCACGGCGTTGGCGCAGTCCGACGCCTCGGCGCGCGTGGGGCGCGGCGAGTTCGTCATGGACTCGAGCACCTGCGTCGCCACGATGACGGGCTTCGCGTTGCGGCGAGCGAGCTCGACGATGCGCTTCTGCACGAGCGGGACCTGCTCGAGCGGGAGCTCGACCGCGAGGTCGCCGCGCGCCACCATGACGCCGTCGAAGGCGTCGACGATCTCGGCGAGGTTCTCGATCGCCTGCGGCTTCTCGATCTTCGCGACGACGGGGACCGTGCGGCCCTCCTCGTCCATGATCGCCTTGACGTCGTCGAAGTCGGCCGCGGAGCGCACGAACGACAGCGCGATGATGTCGGCGCCGAGGCGCAGCGCCCAGCGCAGGTCGTCGCGGTCCTTCTCGGACAGTGCCGGGACGGAGACGGCGACCCCGGGCAGGTTGATGCCCTTGTTGTTGGACACCGGGCCGGCGACCTCGACGCGGGTGACCACGCGCGGTCCCTCGACCGCCGTGACCCGGACGAGCACCTTGCCGTCGTCGATGAGCAGCGGGTCTCCGACGCGGGCGTCGCCCGGCAGACCCTTGTGGGTCGTCGAGACGAGCTCCTTGGTCCCGACGACGTCCTCGGTCGTGATGGTGAACGTGTCACCCTCGTCGAGCCAGTGCTTCTCGTCGCCGCCGAAACGCCCGAGGCGGATCTTCGGCCCCTGGAGGTCGACGAGGACGGCGACGGAACGGCCCGAGGCCGCTGCGGCCTCACGGACGCCGTGGTAGACGGCCTCGTGCTCCGCGGCGCTGCCGTGGCTCCGGTTGATCCGGGCCACGTCCATCCCGGCGTCGACGAGCGCCTTGAGCTGCTCCTTCGACTCGGTCGCGGGTCCGATGGTGCAGACGATCTTTGCTCTGCGCATATCTCCAGCCTCTGGTTCTCCGACCGGCGGCGAGCCGGTCGTCGCGGGGTGCCCCTCCCAGGATGCCCCGCTCATCGTCCCGGCGCCGGACACCCGGCGCCGGGTGCACGTCAAGCGCGCAAGGACACGGTGCTCGCGCGTACCGGCGCGGGCAGCTCCGTCCCTCCCTGAAGGTAGGCGTCGACGGACGCCGCCGCCGCCCGACCCTCGGCGATCGCCCACACGATCAGCGACTGACCGCGTCCGGCGTCCCCCGCCACGAAGACGCCGGGGAGCGTCGACGCGAAGTCGTCGTCACGGGCGACGAGCCCGCGGTCCGTCAGTCCAGCCTCCGACTGTCCCGTGAGGGTGTCGGTCTCGGGTCCGGTGAAGCCCATCGCGACGAGCACGAGGTCCGCGGGGATCTCGCGCTCCGTGCCCGCCTTCGGCACGCGCCGGCCGCCCGGCAGGTACTCGGTCTCCGCGACGCGCAGCGCCGTGACCCTCCCCGTCTCGTCACCGAGGAGCTCGACGGTCGAGGCGAGGTACTCGCGCTCGCCGCCCTCCTCGTGCGAGGACGACACCTCGAAGACGATGGGGTCGGTCGGCCAGGGCTGGTTCGCGGCCCGCTCGAGCGGGGGCTGCTTGCCGATGGCGAGGGTCGTGACGCTCGCCGCGCCCTGCCGCAGCGACGTGCCGAGGCAGTCGGACCCGGTGTCGCCGCCGCCGATGACGATGACGTGCTTGCCCGCCGCGGTGATCTGCCCCGGGACGTCGTGCCCCGCGACGACCGCGTTCGCCTGGTGGAGGAACTCCATCGCGAAGTGGACGCCGTCGAGCTCGCGGCCGGGGATCGTGAGGTCGCGCGGCACCGTGGCGCCCGTCGCGACGACGACCGCGTCGAAGCGCGCCCGCAGCTCGTCCCACGTGATGTCGACGCCGATCTCGACACCGGGGCGGAACCGCGTGCCCTCGGCCTCCATCTGCGCGATGCGGCGGTCGATGTGGATCTTCTCGAGCTTGAAGTCGGGGATGCCGTAGCGCAGCAGCCCGCCGATCGCGTCGTCCCGCTCGTACACGGCGACGGTGTGGCCGGCGCGCGTGAGCTGCTGCGCGGCGGCGAGCCCCGCGGGACCGGACCCGACGACGGCGACCGTCGAGCCGGTGAGGCGCTGCGGCACCTGCGGCGTGACGTAGCCCCGGGCGAACGCCTCGTCGATGATCGAGACCTCGACGTTCTTGATCGTCACGGCAGGCTGGTTGATGCCGAGCACGCAGCTCGACTCGCACGGTGCCGGGCACACGCGACCGGTGAACTCCGGGAAGTTGTTCGTCTCGTGCAGGCGGTCGATCGCGTCGGCCCACTGCTCGCGGTAGACGAGGTCGTTCCACTCCGGGATGAGGTTCCCGAGCGGGCAGCCCTGGTGGCAGAACGGGATGCCGCAGTCCATGCAGCGGCCGGCCTGCTCCTTCAGGAAGACCTGCCCCTCCTCGAGGTGGGCGTGCACGTCCTTCCAGTCCCGCAGGCGCAGGGCGACGGGCCGGTTCGGCGGGAGCTCGCGCTCCCGCACCTTCAGAAAGCCACGGGGGTCAGCCACGGGCCACCTCCAGAATCTGGTCCCACACGCCCGGTGCCGCCGGGTCGAGACCCGAGGACTCGGCCTTCTCGAGCGCGGAGCGCATGCGCGCGAAGTCGGTCGGCAGCACACGGGTGAACCGCTGGACCGCCGCGGGGAAGTCGTCGAGGAGCTCGGCCGCGAGCAGCGACCCGGTCTCCTCGTGGTGGCGCCGCACGAGCTGTTCGACGAGCTCGACCTCGGCGTCCTCGAGCGGAGCGAGGCCCAGCTCGCCGGTGGCGAGCGCGCTCGTGTTGAGCGCCGTCTCCCGCAGGTCGAGGACGTACGCCGTGCCGCCGGACATGCCGGCACCGAAGTTGCGCCCGGTCGGCCCGAGCACGAGCACCGTGCCGCCCGTCATGTACTCGCAGCCGTGGTCGCCCACGCCCTCGACGACGAGCGTCGCGCCCGAGTTGCGGACGCCGAAGCGCTCGCCGACCCGCCCGCGCAGGAAGATCTCGCCGGAGGTCGCGCCGTAGCCGATGACGTTGCCCGCGACGACGTTGCTCGATCCCGTGAGGACGGCGTTGCGGTCGGGACGCACGACGATGCGGCCGCCCGAGAGCCCCTTGCCGACGTAGTCGTTCGCGTCGCCGAACAGGCGCAGCGTGACGCCGCGCGGCAGGAACGCGCCGAACGACTGACCGGCGGACCCGGTGAGGGTCACGTCGATCGTGTCGTCGGGCAGGCCCGCACCTCGGTAGCGCTTGGTGACCTCGTGGCCGAGCATCGTCCCGACGGTGCGGTTGACGTTGCGCACCGAGAGCGAGATCCGCACCGGCTCCTGCCGCTCGAGCGCGTCGGCCGCGAGCGAGATGAGCTGGTTGTCGAGCGCCTTGTCGAGGCCGTGGTCCTGCGTCGTGGTGTTGCGCAGCGAGGAGCCCTCGACGGGCACCGGCCGCTCGAGCACCGGACCGAGGTCCAGACCCTGCGCCTTCCAGTGGGAGACCGCCTTGCGCGTGTCGAGCAGCTCGACGTGGCCCACGGCCTCCTCGATGCTGCGGAAGCCCAGGCGTGCGAGGTACTCGCGCACCTCCTCGGCGATGAACTCGAAGAAGTTCACGACGAACTCGGGCTTGCCCGTGAACCGCGAGCGCAGCTCGGGGTTCTGCGTCGCGACGCCGACGGGGCACGTGTCGAGGTGGCAGACGCGCATCATGACGCAGCCGGAGACGACCATCGGGGCCGTCGCGAAGCCGAACTCCTCGGCCCCGAGCAGCGCGGCCACGACGACGTCGCGACCGGTCTTCATCTGGCCGTCGACCTGCACGACGATCCGGTCGCGCAGGTTGTTGAGCACGAGCGTCTGCTGGGTCTCGGCGAGGCCGATCTCCCACGGCGTTCCGGCGTGCTTGAGCGACGTGAGCGGGCTGGCGCCCGTGCCGCCGTCGTGCCCGGAGATGAGGACGACGTCCGCGTGCGCCTTGGACACGCCCGTCGCGACCGTCCCGACGCCGAACTCGGAGACGAGCTTGACGTGGATGCGTGCCGCGGGGTTCGCGTTCTTCGCGTCGTGGATGAGCTGCGCGAGGTCCTCGATCGAGTAGATGTCGTGGTGCGGCGGCGGCGAGATGAGCCCGACGCCCGGCGTCGAGTGCCGGGTCTTCGCGACCCACGGGTACACCTTGTGCCCTGGGAGCTGACCGCCCTCGCCGGGCTTGGCGCCCTGCGCGAGCTTGATCTGGATGTCGTCGGCGTTGGTCAGGTACTCGCTCGTGACGCCGAAGCGTCCCGACGCGATCTGCTTGACCTTGGAGCGGCGCTCCGGGTCGTACAGGCGCTCGGGGTCCTCGCCGCCCTCGCCCGTGTTCGAGCGGCCGCCGAGGCGGTTCATGGCGATCGCGAGCGTCTCGTGGGCCTCGGCCGAGATGGAGCCGTAGGACATGGCGCCCGTGTTGAACCGCTTGACGACCTCGCTCACCGGCTCGACCTCGTCGAGCGGGACGGCAGGACGGTCGCCCTCGCGCAGCGCGAGCAGGCCGCGCAGCGTCATGAGGCGCGACGACTGCTCGTCGACCCGGTGCGTGTACTCGCGGAAGACGTCGAACCGGCGCTCGCGCGTCGAGTGCTGGAGGCGGAAGACCGTCTCCGGGTCGAAGAGGTGCTCCTCGCCGTCGCGGCGCCACTGGTACTCGCCGCCCGTGGTGAGGCGCACGTGCGCCTGGTGGTTGCCCGACGCCGGGTACGCCTCGGCGTGCCGCGCCGCGACCTCGGCCGCGACGACGTCCAGACCGATGCCGCCGAGCCGCGACGTCGTGCCGGCGAAGTAGTCCCGCACGAGGTCGTGCGACAGGCCGACGGCCTCGAAGACCTGAGCGCCGCGGTACGAGGAGATGGTCGAGATGCCCATCTTGCTCATGACCTTGAGCACGCCCTTGCCCAGCGCCTTGATGAGGTTCGCGACGGCCTTCTCGGGGTCCACCGCGAGGTAGCCGCGACGCGCGAGGTCCTCGACCGTCTCCATGGCGAGGTACGGGTTGACCGCGGCGGCGCCGTAGCCGATGAGCAGCGCGACGTGGTGCGTCTCTCGCACGTCGCCGGCCTCGACGACGAGCGACACCTGGGTGCGGGTGTGCCGGCGCAGCAGGTGGTGGTGCACGGCGCTCGAGAGCAGGAGCGACGGGATCGGCGCGAGGTCGGAGTCGGAGTCGCGGTCGGACAGCACGATGAAGCTCGCACCGGCCTCGACGTGCGCGTCGACCTCCGCGAAGATCTCCTCGAGCCGCTCGAGCAGCGCCTCTCCCCCGCCGGCGA
This sequence comes from Cellulosimicrobium sp. BMG9.23, assembly GCF_059159985.1. Classification (NCBI taxonomy): domain Bacteria; kingdom Bacillati; phylum Actinomycetota; class Actinomycetes; order Micrococcales; family Promicromonosporaceae; genus Cellulosimicrobium; species Cellulosimicrobium sp. BMG9.23. Next base: position 284,616 of record NZ_JBZGBZ010000006.1, on the reverse strand, counting down.
CGCGGTACAGGCCGCGGACCGTCACGGCGCGGAAGATCCCCGCGAGGCTCGGGTCCTTGTCCACGCGGATGATCTTCGCGAGCTGGTCGTTGTCCAGCACGGGGAACGGCAGCACGAGCTTGCGCGCGTGCTCCGGCGTGTCGACGAGGAGGTTCGGCTCCGGCCCGATCGCCCCGCCGATCGACGTGACGAGCTCCTCGCGGATCGCGTCGAGCGGCGGGTTCGTCACCTGCGCGAACATCTGCGTGAAGTAGTCGAACAGCAGGCGCGGGCGCTCCGAGAGCACCGCGACGGGCGTGTCGGTGCCCATGGCCCCGAGCGGCTCGGCGCCCGTGTTGCCCATCGGCGTGAGGATGACCTTGAGCTCCTCCTCCGTGTAGCCGAAGGCGCGCTGGCGGCGCTGCACCGACGCGGGGCTGTGCGCGACGTGCTCGCGCTCGGGGAGCTGGTCGAGGTACACCGAGTTGTCGGCGACCCACTGCGCGTACGGACGCTGCGCGGCGAGCTGCGACTTGATCTCCTCGTCCTCGATGATCCGGCCCTGGCCGGTGTCGACGAGGAACATGCGCCCCGGCTCGAGGCGGCCCTTGCGCACGATCGTCGCCGGGTCGAGGTCGAGCACGCCCGCCTCGCTCGCGAGCACGACGAGCCCGTCCTCGGTCACCCAGTAACGCCCGGGGCGTAGGCCGTTGCGGTCGAGCACCGCGCCGATGAGCGTGCCGTCGGTGAAGTTCAGGCACGCCGGGCCGTCCCACGGCTCCATGAGTGCCGCGTGGTACTCGTAGAACGCGCGCAGGTCCGGGTTCATCTCGGCGTGGTTCTCCCACGCCTCCGGGATCATCATGAGGACCGCGTGCGGCAGCGGCCGACCGGACAGGTGCAGGAGCTCGAGCACCTCGTCGAAGCTCGCGGAGTCGCTCGAGCCGTCGGAGCACACCGGCAGCAGCGGTCCCAGGTCGCCGAGCGCCTCGCTCTCCAGCGTGCCCTCGCGTGCGGCCATCCAGTTGCGGTTGCCGCGCACGGTGTTGATCTCGCCGTTGTGCGCGATCATGCGGAACGGCTGCGCGAGCGGCCACGACGGGAACGTGTTCGTCGAGAAGCGCGAGTGCACGAGCGCGATCTCGCTCGCGTAGCGCGGGTCGGACAGGTCCGGGAAGAACGGCTCGAGCTGCGCCGTCGTGAGCATGCCCTTGTACGTGAGCGTGCGCGCGGACAGCGACGCGAAGAACAGCCCGAGCTCGTTCTCGGCGCGCTTGCGCAGCCGGAACGTGCGGCGGTCGAGCGCGACGCCCGCCAGCTCGCGCGCCGGGTCCGCGACGACGACCTGGCGGAACCTGGGCATGGAGGCGCGGGCCGACGGGCCGACGAGGTCGGCGGTCACCGGGACGTCGCGCCAGGCGAGGACGTCGAGCTTCTCCTCGGCCGCGATCGCCTCGACGCCGCGGACGGCGGCCGCTGCGGCCTCGTCGTCCTGCGGGAGGAACGCCATGCCGATCGCGTAGTGCCCCGCGGGCGGGAGCTCGGCGTCGACGACGTCGCGCACGAAGGCGTCGGGGATCTGCGTGAGGATCCCGGCGCCGTCGCCGCTGTTCTCCTCGGCGCCGACGGCGCCGCGGTGGTCGAGGTTGAGCAGGGCGGTCAGCCCTGCGTCAACGATGTCGCGTCCGGGCGTGCCGCGCAGCGTCGCCACGAAGGCGACACCGCACGCGTCGTGCTCGGCGGCGGGGTCGTACAGACCGAGAGCCGTGGGAGGCACGGACAGGGCAGGTGCCCGGTGCGCGTCCCGATGCTGCGGCGTGGTCATCAACACCGTCCTCACAGGCGCCCGGCCGAGACGGCCGGGCTGGTATCCAGCTGGGGGATTCGGGACGTCTTCGGCCCTACGGACATGACAGAACCCACCGGGCGGTCGCCCGGCGGATTCGCCGATGAATGACGGGAGCTCAGCGACCTGGGTCTGGTCGCGCGGCACCTGCCTGCTCGGACTCCTCCGAGTCGTCGGAGTCCTCGGTCTGCTCGGCGTCCTCGTCGTCGGTCGACTGCTCGACCGGCTCCTCGGACTCCGTGGCGGGCGTCTCCTCGGGCGATCCGTCAGAGGTCGTCTCCAGAGAGACCGTCTCCTCACGCCCGGGGTGGCGACGCCCGACAACGATAAACGCTACCAACGCACCGACGCCGACCACGATCGAGGTCCAGACGTTCAGCCGGAGCCCCAGGACGAGCTCGGCCTCGTCGATGCGCAACATCTCGATCCACACCCGACCCAGCGTGTAGACGAAGACGTACAGCCAGAATACCCGACCATGACCGAGCCGGAACCGACGGTCCAGGTAGATCAGGAGCAGGGCAGCGCCGATGTTCCAGACCATCTCGTACAGGAACGTCGGGTGGAAGAGCGTGCCGGGCGGGAACCCGGCGGCCGCGGCGACGGAGTCGTCGACCCGCAGGCCCCACGGGAGCGTCGTGGGTGATCCGAACAGCTCCTGGTTGAACCAGTTGCCGAGCCGCCCGACGGCCTGGGCGAGCAGGAGACCGGGCGCGAGAGCGTCGGCGAACGCGGGGAAGCTGACCTTCTGCCGGCGGCAGCCGATGTACGCGCCGACCGCGCCCAGCGCGACCGCGCCCCAGATCCCGAGGCCGCCCTCCCACACGTACAACGCGCGGACGGGGTCTCCCCCGGGGCCCCAGTACGGGTCGGGCGTCGAGAACACGTGGTAGAGCCGGCCGCCGACGATCCCGAAGGGCACGGCCCAGAACGCGATCTCGAGCACGTCGTCGGCCTCGCCCCCGCGCTCGACCCAGCGTCGCCGGGTGAGCCACAGCGCGACCACGATGCCCGCGAGGATCGCGAGCGCGTACGCGCGGAGGGGGAACGGACCGAGGTACCACGTGTGCTGCGGCGGGCTCGGGATCGCGGCGGGCAGCGCGCCCGCGGCCTCCACGACGTGCGCGACGGCGAGCGCGGCGCTCACGCGACCACCTCCCCGGCGCCGACGGCCGGCAGGTCGCCCGCCGGTCCGTCGGCGGGCGTGGCCCCACGGGCTCCCCGGACGCCGTCGACGAGCGACGACGCGACCGCGCGCAGCGCGGCGAGTCGCTCCTCCCACGGTGCGTCCGTGAGCAGGGGGCGCACGAACGCCGAGCCGACGATGACGCCGTCGGCGAAGCGCGCGACCTCGGCGGCCTGCGAGCCGGTCGAGACCCCGAGGCCGACGCACACGAACGGCGCTCCGGCTCCGCGGGTGTCGGCGACGAGCTGCTCGGCACGCGGCCCCACCTGCGTCCGCTCCCCCGTGACCCCCATGGTCGACGCCGCGTAGACGAACCCGCGCGACGCGCGCACGGTCAGGCGCAACCGCTCGGGCGTGGAGCTCGGCGCGACGAGGAACACGCGGTCGAGACCGTGGCGGTCCGCGGCCTCGATCCACTCGCGCCCCTCGTCGGGGATGAGGTCCGGCGTGATGAGTCCGGCACCGCCCGCCGCGGCGAGGTCGCGCGCGAACGCGTCGACGCCGTAGCGCAGGACCGGGTTCCAGTAGGTCATGACGAGGACGGGGACCGTCCCGCCGCTGCGCGACGTCACGGCCTCGACGACGCGGAAGACGTCCGCGACGCGGCTCCCCGCGTCGAGCGCGGTCTGCGCCGCGGCCTGGATCACCGGACCGTCCATCACCGGGTCGGTGTAGGGGACGCCCAGCTCGAGGACGTCGACGCCCGCCTCGACGAGCGCGAGCGCCGCCTCGATCGACCGGTCCACGGTCGGGAACCCGACCGGGAGGTACCCCACGAGCGCGGCCCGTCCCTCGTCGCGCAGCGCGGCGAGCCGGTCCGCGGTCCGGGAGGTGATCACGCCGGGCTCGCTCGGCACGGCCGTGCCCCGGGCCTCCTGCACGCCGTTCACAGCTGTCCCTCCGTACCCGTCGCCGTCTCGGCGATCGCGTCGTCGTCCACGAGGTCGAACCACCGTGCGGCGGTCGCCACGTCCTTGTCGCCTCGGCCCGAGAGGTTGACGAGGACCACGTGGTCCTCCCGGCCCGCCGCGACGGCGTCACGGCCGACGCGCAGCGCGCCGGCGAGGGCGTGCGCCGACTCGATCGCCGGGATGATGCCCTCGGTGCGGCACAGGAGACGGAACGCCTCCATCGCCTCGGAGTCCGTCACAGGCTGGTAGGTCGCCCGTCCGAGGTCGTGCAGCCACGCGTGCGCGGGGCCGACGCTCGGGTAGTCGAGCCCGGCGGAGACCGAGTGGCTCGGCAGCGTCTGGCCGTCCTCGTCCTGCAGGAGGTACGAGCGCGCGCCGTGCAGCACGCCCGGGACGCCGCCGCTGAAGCGGGCCGCGTGCCGACCGGTCTCGACGCCCTCGCCGCCCGCCTCGAACCCGAACAGCTCGACGCCGTCGTCGTCGAGGAACGCGTTGAAGATGCCGAGCGCGTTGGAGCCTCCGCCGACGCACGCCGCCACGGCGTCCGGGAGGCGGCCGATCCGGTCGAGGATCTGGGTCCGCGCCTCCTCGCCGATGACGCGGTGGAACTCGCGCACCATCTCCGGGAAGGGGTGGGGCCCCGTCACGGTGCCCAGCAGGTAGTGCGTCGACTCGACGTTCGCCACCCAGTCGCGCAGCGCCTCGTTGATCGCGTCCTTGAGCGTGCGCTGGCCGATCGTCACGGGGACGACCTCGGCGCCCAGGAGGCGCATGCGGGCGACGTTGAGCGCCTGGCGCCGCGTGTCCTCCTCGCCCATGTAGACGACGCACTCGAGGTCGAGCAGCGCGGCCGCCGTCGCCGTCGCGACGCCGTGCTGGCCCGCCCCGGTCTCGGCGATGACGCGCGTCTTGCCCATCCGCTTCACGAGGAGCGCCTGGCCGAGCACGTTGTTGATCTTGTGCGAGCCCGTGTGGTTGAGGTCCTCGCGCTTGAGGAACATCCGGACGGCGCCCGGCGCACCGCCGGCGTGCGCGGCGAACCGCGGCACCTCGGTCAGCGGGCTGGGCCGACCCGTGTACTCGCGCTGGAGCCGCGCGAGCTCGTTGACGAACGCCGGGTCGTCGAGCGCCTTGCGGTAGTCGGTCTCGAGCTCGTCGAGGGCGGCGATGAGCGCCTCGGGGACGAAGCGTCCGCCGAACGCGCCGAAGTACGGGCCCTCCTGGTTCGCGAGCGAGCGGGTGAGCTCGGCGCGCACGGAGGCGGTGTCGGAAGTCTCAGGGGTGGTGGGTGTCGAGTCGGGCACGGGGCCGGACCTCCTGCGGGAGACGGGGTGGGGGCCGGGGCGCGGCACCTGCTGCGTGACGGTCGGGACGGTCGACGCCTCAGGGCCGCACGGACCACAGGGACGGGTGCGCACCGGCCGCCACGAGGTCGGCGACGGACGCGCGCGGGGCGTCGTCCGTCACGAGCGCCTCCCCCACCAGGACGGCGTGCGCGCCGGAGCGCGCGTAGTCCATGACGTCGTGCGGTCCGCGGACGCCCGACTCGGCGACGCGGACGACGTCGTCGGGGATGGCGGGCGCGAGGCGCGCGAAGGTGGTGCGGTCGACGTCGAGCGTCTTGAGGTCGCGCGAGTTCACGCCGACGACGCGGGCGCCGGCGTCGAGCGCGCGCCCCACCTCGTCGAGCGTGTGGACCTCGACGAGAGCGGTCATGCCGAGCGAGTGCACTCGCTCCACGAGCGACGTGAGCACCGTCTGCTCGAGCGCGGCGACGATGAGCAGGACGAGGTCGGCGCCGTGGGCGCGCGCCTCCCACACCTGGTAGGGCGTGACGACGAAGTCCTTGCGCAGCACGGGCACGTCGACCCGCGCACGGACGGCGTCGAGGTCCGCGAGGCTGCCGTTGAACCGACGCTGCTCGGTGAGCACGGAGATCGCGGACGCGCCGCCCTTCTCGTACTCGCCGGCGAGCTCGGCGGGGTCGGCGATCGAGGCGAGAGCACCCTTGCTCGGGCTCGAGCGCTTCACCTCGGCGATGATCGCGACGGCGTGGTCCGCCTTGAGGCGGCTCACGCACTCGAGCGCGCCCGGCAGCCGTGACGCACGCTCCTTGAGGTCGTCCAGCGAGGTCGTCGCCTGGCGTGCCGCGAGATCCTCGCGCACCCCGGCGACGATGTCGTCGAGAACCGTCATCGCCCCATCACTCCCCGTGCTCGTCCCCAGCCTCCGTCGTCGGTCGACCCGAGCGGGCTCGTCCACAGGACGAGTCAGCCCGTTGACACGGAGATATCTGCCATCGTAGGGCCGTGCCCGAGTGACGATGACCACGGCCCAACCCCCGAGACGTGCGCCGGAGCCCTCAGGAGGGGGCGGGGCCCAGCCACTCGACGAGCCCCGGGACGTTGCGCAGGACGCCGAACGCGACGAGCACGACGAGCCCCGTCCACGCCACGGCGGGCGGGAGGCTCGGACCGGGTCGGCCGTGCCACGCGCGGACCAGCCACACCGACCACAGGCCCACCAGCAACGGTGCGACGAGCACCCAGAGCGGGTTCATCGACCAGGCGCTCACGACGTCGAGGTGCACCAGGTCGTGCGTCGCGCGCAGCCCGCCGCACCCCGGGCACGCGAGGCCCGTCAGCGCGAGCAGGGGGCACGTGAGGAAGTGGCCGGGCTGGTTCGGGTCGACGAGCCCGACGTACGCGACGGCCGCCGCCACCGCGGCGCCGGTCGCCAGCGGCGCGGCCGCACCTCGGAGCCCCCGAACGCGGCGCACGGGCACCGGCCGGGGCGGTCCGCCGACCGGCCCCCCGCTCGGCAGCGTCCCGCTCCGGGACGACGGCGCGGTCACTGCTGGTCCGGGATCGACTCGACCCACACGAGCAGGGCGGGGAACAGGATCGCGACCAGGGCGATCGCGACGATGGACAGCCCGACGGCGACCCACCCGAGCACGATGCCCGCGGTGGCCACCCCACCGTTGTCGGCCTGGCCGTTCGCGTCCGCGCGCCTCGCCTGCGTGCCGAGGATGATCGCGGGGATGCCCGTCAGCAGCCCGCAGCTCAGGACGAACGAGGCGATGCCGAGCACGAGGGACCACACCGCGAGACCGTTCTGCGGTAGCACCGGCGGGTACGGGCTGCCGGCGTAGGGGACGGCGCCGGGGTACGGCGGCGCGCCTGGTGTCGGTGACCCGCCGGGCGCAGGAGCACCGTACGAGGGCGGTGCGTACCGCTCGTCCCCCGGCGGTCCCGCGGCCGGCGGCTGGGTCACCGCGAGACGGACTTCTGCCCGTAGCCCATGTTCCGGAGCACGACACCGGCGACGAGGCTCAGCGTGACGACACCCATGCCGACCCAGAACAGCCAGACGGCTGCGACGACGACGCCGATCGCGGCGACGAGCGCGCCGACCATGATGCCGATCATGGTGGTCCACGCGGCGACGGTGTGTCCGTGGTTCGTGGGCGGCGCCGCGGGCGGCAGGTAGGCGATCTCGGTCGTCTTCTGGTTCTCGGCCATGAGGGTCGTGCCTTTCGTCATGATGTGCAGCCAGACTATCGGACCCGTCCTCGGCGCCGCGCGTGCGGCGGGCCGGTGACAGGGCCGCGGAGAGGTTCCGGGTCAGCGGTCGGTCGGGTCCTCGCCCCGGGACAGCGCGTCCCAGGCGTCGTGGTCGGTGAGCTCGTCGTCCTGCGGGATCGGCGCTGCGGCCTCGGTCGCCGGGTCGTCCGTGCCCGGGGCACCGCCGGACGTCGGGCGGCCGGACGGCGAGCCGTCGCGTTCGTGCCGCGTCGAGGCCTGCTGCCAGCCGCGCGAGCCGACGGCGACCCACACCACGGCGAGGACGGTCACCACGCCGAGCACCGCCGCGACCCACGGCGCCGCCGTGAGCGAGACGGCCGACGTGAGCTCGGTGACGCCGGTCGCCTCGGCGACGGCGGAGCGCGCGCTCGGCTCGGGGTCGAGCGCGACGCCGAGCGCCGCGGCCGTGGTGACCGCACCGCTGGCCGCGGCGACGGCGAGCACGACCCACCGGCCGACACGGCCGACGAGCCCGAGCGCGAGCCCGGCGGCCACGAGGACGAGCGCGGCGGCCCCCACGCCGGGAGCCGCGGTGGTGCCGCTGACCGAGACCTCCACGACGGGGTCGAGCGCCGTCGCCCCCGTCGTGGTCGACCACGTGACGGCGGACGCGGCGAGCGTCGCGCCCCCGAGCAGCAGGAGCAGCCAGATCGCGGCGCGACGCGAGGGCGTGCGGGTTCGGGACGCCGTGCCGGCACTCATCACAGGCCCCGCAGCCGTGCGGCGACCTGGACCGCCCGGACGGCGGCCGCGGCCTTGTTCCGAGACTCCGCGTACTCGAGCGCGGGGACCGAGTCGGCCACGATCCCGCCCCCGGCCTGGACGCTCGCACGGCCGTCGCGGATGAGCGCGGTGCGGATCGCGATCGCCATGTCCATGTCGCCCGCGAAGTCGAAGTACCCGGCGGTGCCGCCGTAGATCCCCCGGCGCGCGGGCTCCAGCTCGTCGATCAGGGCGATGGCTCGCGGCTTGGGTGCACCCGAGAGCGTGCCGGCGGGGAACGTCGCGCGGAACGCGTCGAGCGCCGTCGCGCCGTCGCGCAGGGTGCCCACGACGGTCGAGCACAGGTGCATGATGTGGCTGAACCGCTTGGTCGCCATGAACTCGACGACCTCCACGGACGTCGGCTCGCAGACCTTGACGAGGTCGTTGCGCGACAGGTCGACGAGCATGATGTGCTCGGCGCGCTCCTTGGGGTCCTCGAGGAGCTCCTCGCCGAGCGCCACGTCCTCCTCGGGCGTGGCTCCGCGCGGCCGCGACCCCGCGATGGGGAAGGTCACGACGCGACCGGCGGTCACCTTGACGAGCGTCTCGGGGCTCGACCCGACGACGGCGAAGTCTCGGCCGTCGGGGTCGGTGAGCTGGAAGTAGTACATGTAGGGGCTCGGGTTGATGGTCCGCAGCGCGCGGTACACGTCGAGCGGCTCCGCGGGGCAGTCGAGGTCGAGGCGCTGGGACAGCACGACCTGGAAGACCTCGCCCTCGCGGATCGCGTCCTTGCCCGCCACGACCGACGCCTCGAACTCCTCGCGCGTCGAGCGGAACTCGAGCTGCGGCTCGGGGACGTCCGCGCCCACCGAGACGACGTGCGCGCCACCGGCGACGAGCCGGGCCTGCATCGCGTCGAGCCGGGCCACCGCGTCCGCGTAGGCCTCGTCGACGCGCTCGTCGGTGTCGTCGAAGTTGATCGCGTTCGCCACGAGCCACACGCTGCCCTCGCGGTGGTCGACGGCGGCGACGTCGGTCGCGAGGCACAGCGTCAGCTCGGGGACGCCGAGCTCGTCGGGGGCCGCGGCGGGCAGCGTGGGCTCCCAGTGCCGGATGACGTCCCAGCCGATCGCTCCCGCGAGACCGCCGGTGAGCGGCGGCAGTCCGTCGATGGGCGGCGTGCGCAGCGCCTCGAGCGTGGCGTCGAGCACCTCGACGACGTCGCCCTCGGTCGGGATCCCGACCGGCACGTCGCCCGACCAGACGGCCCGGCCGTCGCGCGACGTCAGCGTCGCGCGCGACGCGGCGCCCACGAACGACCAGCGCCCCCACGTGCCGTCCGACTCGGCGGACTCGAGCACGAACGTGCCCGGGCGACCCTGCGCGAGGGTGCGGTACAGCCCGACGGGCGTGACGTCGTCGGCCAGGAGACGACGGACCACCGGGACGACGCGGCGAGTCGACGCGAGGGCGCGGAAGCCTGCGGCGACCGGCCAGGTCTCGCCCCACGCCGGTCCGCCTGCCGGGACGGTCGTGGGCTCGGCCTGCGCGGTCGCGTTCACTGGTTCTCCTCCTCGGGATCGGTCGCGGGGTCGGTCGTCGCGTCGGTCGTGCGGTCCGCCGTGGCGTCGGGGGTCGTCTCGGCGACCGCGTCGGGGAGCTCCCCGACGACCGCGCCGAGGTCTCCCCCGGCCTCGAAGCAGGTGCGGGTCCCCGTGTGGCACGCGGCGCCGACCTGGTGGACGCGCACGAGGAGCGCGTCACCGTCGCAGTCGAGCGCGACCGAGCGCACGACCTGGACGTGACCGGACGTGTCGCCCTTGCGCCAGTACTCCTGCCGCGAGCGGCTCCAGAACGTCACGCGTCCGCTCGTGAGCGTGCGGTGCAGCGCCTCGTCGTCCATCCAGCCGAGCATGAGCACCTCGCCGGTGTCGTGCTGCTGGACGATCGCCGCCACCAGCCCGGCGTCGTCGCGCTTGAGGCGCGCCGCGACGTCGGGGTCGAGGGACGGTGCGGGCAGGGTGTCGTCGGGCACCCGAGAATCCTGCCAGACGCGGGCGCCCGCGCGGCGCGTCGTCTCGTCGGGCCCGGCCGACCGCCCGTCGTGTGCGCGCGTCACCGTGTCTGCGAGACCCAGGCGTCGTGCATGTGCGCGTAGACGCCCCCGGCGCGGACGAGCTCGGCGTGGTGCCCGAGCTCGACCACGTGCCCCGCGTCGACGACGACGACGAGGTCGGCCGCCTCGGCCGTCGAGAGGCGGTGCGCGATGGTGAGCGTCGACCGTCCCGCCGTGAGCGACGCCAGGGCGCGCGCGATGCGCACCTCGGTCGCCGGGTCGACGGCGGACGTCGCCTCGTCCAGGACGAGCAGGTCGGCCTCGGCGAGGTACGCGCGCAGGAGCGCGACGAGCTGGCGCTCGCCCGCCGACAACGACTCGCCGCGCTGGCCGACCTCCGTGTCGAGGCCGTCCGGCAGGTCCGCGACCCAGTCGGCGAGCCCCAGCCGGTCGACCGCCGCCTCGATCTGTCCGCGCTCCGGCGTGCCCGCCGCGGGGTCGCCCACGTCGCCGCGCAGGCCGTAGGCGACGTTGTCGGCGAGCGTGCCGTCGAACAGGAAGCCCTCCTGCGGGACCAGCACGACACGCTCGCGCAGGTTCGCGGTGCGGAGCTCGCGCAGGTCGACGCCGTCGAGCAGCACCCGGCCCGCGGTGGGGTCCATGAGCCGCGTGACGAGCTTCGCGATCGTCGTCTTGCCGGACCCCGTCGCCCCGACCACGGCCACGGAGGCGCGGGCCGGCAGGTCGAGGTCGACGCCGTGCAGCACCTCCGGTCCGTCGGGGTACGCGAACCGCACGCCCTCGAGACGCACGTGCGCGGGTCCGCGGGGGCTCGTGACACCGTCTTCACCGGGGTCGACGACCTCGACCGGGGTCTCCAGCACCGCGAGGACGCGGCGCCACCCGGCGACGGCGTTCTGCAGCTCGTTGAGGATCTCGGTCGCCATCTGGACCGGGCCCGTGAAGAGCTGGACGAGGAACAGGAACGCGAGGAGCCGGCCCACCGAGATGTCGCCCGCGACGCCCAGGAGCGAGCCGACGACCACGACGACGGCCAGGACGAGGTTCGCGACGAGGACACCGCTGGAGAAGACCACCGCGACGAGCTTCTGCGCGCGGACCATGGCGCGGCGCGTGCCGTCGACCGCGGTGTCGATCCGCCGCGCGGTGCGCGCACCGGCGCCGTAGGCACGGATGGTCTCGGCGCCGACGACCGACTCGGAAATCGCGCCGAGCATCGCGCCGACGCGCGCCCGCACGGTCGTGTACGCGTCGTTGACGCGCCGCTGCGCGGGACGCAGGACGAGGAAGAGCGGGATGAAGCAGGCCCACACGACGATCGTGAGCTGCCACGAGTAGATCGCCATGAGCACCGTCGCGACGCCGATCTGCAGCACGGAGACGAGCAGCATGATGCCGCCCCACTGCACGAAGAGCGAGATGGTGTCGACGTCGCTCGTCACGCGGGAGACGAGCGAACCGCGTCGCTCGGTGTTCTGCGTGAGGACCGACAGGTCGTGCACGTGGCGGAACGCGCGCACGCGCAGGTGCGCGAGCCCGGCCTCCGTCGACCGGAAGAGGCGGACGTTGACGAGCGCCGAGCACAGGCCCGCGACGACGAGCACCGCCGCGGCAGCGCCGACGAGCAGCCCGACGCGGCCGGTGTCGGGCCCGCCGTCGGCGAGGATGCCGGTGTCGATCGTCTGCTGGACGGTCACGGGCACGACGACGCGCCCGAGCGCCGCCGCGAGGGCGAGGCCGAGGGTGATCCACAGCCCGTCGAGGATCTGCGGCGAGACCTGCACGCCGCGGCGCAGCGTCGCGAGCACGCCGAGCGTGCTCGCCGAGGCGATGCGCGAGTCGGCGGTCGCGCCCGTGGTGGTGCCCGGGACCCGGGTCGTCGTGGTCGTCATTCCTCCAGCGCCCCTGCCTCGGCCCGACGCGCCACGTCGTCCGTCTCCTCGTTCTCCCGCCGCTCGAGGTCCTCCGGCACGTCGACGTCGGCCGTCTCGCCGGCCGCCTGCTCCTCGTGCCGGCGGATCTCGTCGTCCGCGGCGTCCTGCTCGTCCGCGGCGCGGCGCTCCGCCTCACGCGCGTAGGCGGTCGCGAGCTCGCGGTAGCCGGGGTCGCGCGCGAGCAGCTCGTCGTGCGTCCCGACGTCGACCACGCGTCCCGACCCGACGTGCACGACGACGTCCGCGAGCGCCACGCTCGCCATCCGGTAGGCGACCATGACGACCGTCGGCCGGTCACGGCCCTCGTCCCGCAGCCCGGCGAGGATCTGCTGCTCGACGCGCGGGTCGACGGCGGAGGTCGCGTCGTCGAGCACGAGGAGGCGTGGGCGCCGGACGAGGGCGCGGGCGATGGCGAGCCGCTGACGCTGCCCGCCGGACAGGTTCGCGCCCCGCTCGCCGAGCGGGGCGTCGAGCCCGCCGGGCAGCCGCTCGATCACGTCGTCGACGCGCGCGAGGCGCAGGGCCTCCCAGACCTGGGCGTCGTCGGGCCCGGTGCCCTCGTCGGCGAGCGTGACGTTCGAGCGCACGGTGTCCTCGAACACGAACGCGTGCTGCGCGACGAGCGCGACCTGCGTGGTGAGGTCGGACTGCCGGACGTCGCGCACGTCGGTGCCGTCGAGCGTGACCCGGCCCCGCGTGGGGTCGGACAGGCGCGCGAGGAGAGACACGAGCGTCGTCTTGCCGGCACCCGTGGAGCCGACGACGGCGACCGTGCTGCCGGGCGCGAGGTCGAGGTCGACCCCGTCGAGGAGCGTGGCCGGACGACCGCCCGGGCGCACGTCCACGCCGACGCCCTCGAACCGCACGCGGAGCCCGCCGGTGCCGGGGACGGTCTGCGTCCCCGCCACGAGACCCGTCCCGGCGTCGACGACGCGGCTGATGCGCTCGTACCCGACGAGGGCGCGCGGCAGCTCGCCGAGGACCCAGCCGAACGCGCGCACGGGGACCGCCATGATCGTCAGGAGGTACGCCGCGGTGACGATCTCCCCCGGTTGGACGCCGCCCGCGGCGAGGCGCACGGTGCCGACCCCCAGGACGAGGAGCGTCCCGAGGGACGGCAGCAGCTCGATGACCGGGTCGAAGAAGGCCCGTACGACGCCCACCCGGACGTTCGCGCCGCGCAGCGTGTCGGTCCGCTCGGCGAAGCGGCGCTCCTCGCGGTCCGCGGTGCCGAGCGACGTGACGAGCAGGGCCGCCTCGAAGCTCTCGTGCGCGACGTCGGCCACCTCGGCGCGCAGCTGCTGGGCGCGCGTGATCGCGGGCGACATGTAGCGCTGGAAGACGACGTTCACGGCGACGGCGACCGGGATGACGACGAGCGCGGCGCACGCGAGCCAGACGTCGATCCGGAACAGCATCACGGCGGACACGCCGATCATCACGACGACGCCGAGCGCGAAGGGCAGCGGGTTGAAGACCCCGGTCGCGGCCTCGACGTCGGAGCTCGCGTTCGACAGGAGCTGCCCCGCCGGGTGCGCGCGGTGCCACGACATCGGCAGCCGCAGGTACTGCCGCGTCACCGCCGTCCGGTGGCGGGCCTGGAGCGCCGCGTAGCCGTTCCCGGCGAAGATGCGCCGTGCGGCGACGCTCGCCGCGAGCGAGACCGCGATGCCCGCGAGCACGAGGCCCGCGACCCAGATGCGGTCCTGCGCGGCCTCGTCACCCGCGAGCGCCGGGACGACGACCTCGTCGGTCACCGTACCGATCGCGCTGCTCACGCCGACGGTCAGCGCACCGAAGATCGCGGACGAGCCGATCGCGAGGACGTACGTGCGCGGCTCGTCGCGGATGCCACGACCCATCAGAGCGAGCGAGCGGCGCACGCGCGACCCGGTCAGGGCGTGGGGACGGCGGACCTTCGGTTCTGCGGGGAGGGAGTCGGAGGGGTGGGCGTCGGCACCGTTCGGGCGCGTCGTGCTGCCGGGCACGGGACGTACCTCGTCTTTCGTTCGGGATCCGACGATCTTCTCACAGCGAACCGGCCGTCCGTCCGGTTCGCGCCCGCCTCAGCGCACGGCGATGCCCGCCTCGCGCAGCGCGTCCTTGACCTGGCCGACGGTGAGCGCGCCGAAGTGGAACACGCTCGCGGCGAGGACGGCGTCGGCGCCGGCCCGTGCGGCGTCGACGAAGTGCTCCGGCGTGCCGGCTCCCCCGCTCGCGATGAGCGGAACGCGCACCTCGCGGCGCACCGCGGCGAACATCTCGAGGTCGAAGCCCGACGTCGTGCCGTCGGCGTCCATCGAGTTGAGCAGGATCTCGCCCGCGCCGAGCTCGGCCGCTCGTGCCGCCCATTCGACCGCGTCGATGCCCGTGCCGCGCCGTCCGCCGTGCGTCGTCACCTCGTAGCCGGACTCCGTGCGGGCGTCGCCGCTGACGCGTCGCGCGTCGACCGACAGCACGAGCACCTGGCTGCCGAAGCGGTCCGCGATCTCCGCGATGAGCTCCGGCCGCGCGATCGCGGCGGTGTTCACGCCCACCTTGTCCGCCCCCGCGCGCAGGAGCCGGTCGACGTCCTCGACCGCGCGCACGCCGCCGCCCACCGTGAGCGGGACGAACACCTGCTCGGCCGTGCGGCGCACGACGTCGTACGTCGTCTCGCGGTTGCCGGACGACGCCGAGACGTCGAGGAAGGTCAGCTCGTCGGCGCCCTCGCCGTCGTAGCGGGACGCGAGCTCGACGGGGTCGCCCGCGTCGCGCAGGTTCTCGAAGTTCACGCCCTTGACGACGCGGCCGGCGTCGACGTCGAGGCACGGGATCACGCGGATCGCGACGGTCATGAGGTCTCTCCTTGGTCGGCCGGCGCCTCGCCGGTCTGGTCGGTCGCGGCAGGTTCGGCGCCGTCGGTGCCGCCCGCCGCCTCCTCCGCGCTCACCGGGAAGTGCGCGTCGAGGATGTCGACGACGTACACGAGCGTCTCGCCCGCGAGCGGGCTCGCGGTGCCCTCGTAGCCGAGCTCGGGCGGGACGACGAGCAGGACCTGGCTGCCCACCGACTGCTCGAGCAGTCCCTGCTCCCAGCCCTCGATCACCTCGCCGAGGCCGATCATCACGGACGACGGGGCCGCGTCCGGGGCCCACGAGGTGTCGAACACCTCGCCGTCCGACCAGCGCACCCCGGTGTACCGGACGGTGACGACCTGGCCGGCCTCCACCTGACGTCCGTCGCCACGGATCAACGGCCGGATCCCGAGGTCGCCCGGCGGGGCGGCGTCCGGCGGGATCGTGATCGTCGGGGCGCCGTCCTCGGCGAGCGTCACCGTGGGTACGCCCTCGGCGGCCTCGGGCGCGACGGCCTCCCCGTCCGCCCGGGTCGGCAGCACGTCGACGACCAGGACGACGGGGACGCCGTCGTCCTCCTCGACGTGCACGAGGCGCGCCCCGACGCGCTGCCCGCGCAGCTCGTCGGCGAGCTCTCTGCCCACGGAGGAGTCGTCGAGCGTGAGCCACTGCGGGGCGTCCGCGTAGGTGTTCTGCAGGACCGTCGCGTCCCGCGCGTCCTGCGCGTAGAGGTTGAGCAGCACGGGATCGCCGTCCGCGAGCTCGCGTCCCGTCCCCGGCCACACCACCTCCGAGCGCACCTGGGGCACGTCGAGCGGGGTCGTGTACTCGAGCGTGGGGGGCGCGCCCGCGGAGCCGGTCACCTCGAGCGCGGTGTTCGCGGGGGTCGACGGCGTGTCCTCGGGCTCCTCGCACCCGCCCAGCAGGAGGGCGGCGACGAGCACCAGGCCGGTCGCGAGCGCACCGCGCGCGCGCCGTCGTACCGGCCGTGCCGTCTCCCCGAAGGGCCGCACGACCGCCGGAACCCCTGTCCTCACATCACGCCCCGCACGTCACATCGACTCGATGAGTCGTTCCACGCGCTCGTCGACGCTGCGGAAGGGGTCCTTGCACAGCACCGTGCGCTGCGCCTGGTCGTTGAGCTTGAGGTGCACCCAGTCCACCGTGTAGTCGCGGCGGGCCTCCTGCGCGGCGCGCACGAAGTCGCCGCGGAGCTTGGCACGCGTCGTCTGCGGCGGGACCGCGGTGGACTCGAAGACCTCGAGGTCGGTCGTGATCCGCTCGACCATGCCGCGCGCCGCGAGGAGGTTGTACAGGCCCTCGGTGCGCGAGATGTCGTGGTAGGCCAGGTCGAGCCGGGCGATGCGCGGGTCGTCGAGCTCGAGGCCGTGCTTGGCCTGGTAGCGCTGGATGAGCCGGTACTTGATGACCCAGTCCAGCTCGCGGTCGACGAGCGAGAGGTCGCCCGACTCGAGCGCGCGCAGCCCGCGCTCCCACAGGTCGAGGACCTGCTTGACGACCGGTGTCGTGGAGCCCCCCGCCTCGACGAACTCCTTGACGCGCTGCAGGTACTCCCCCTGCAGGTCGATCGCCGTGACCGTGCGCCCGCTCGCGAGCTGGACGGGCTGCTTGCCTGTCATGTCGTGGCTGATCTCCCGGATCGCCCGGATCGGGTTCTCCAGCGCGAGATCCCGCATCGGCACCCCGGCCTCGATCATGCGCAGGATGAGATCGGTCGTGCCGACCTTGAGCATGGTCGTCGTCTCCGCCATGGACGAGTCGCCCACGATGACGTGCAGCCGCCGGTAGCTCTCCGCGTCGGCGTGCGGCTCGTCGCGCGTGTTGATGATGGGCCGCGAGCGCGTGGTCGCGCTCGACACGGCCTCCCAGATGTGGTCGGCGCGCTGGGACAAGCAGTAGACCGCGCCCCGCGGGGTCGAGAGCACCTTGCCGGCCCCGGTGAGCACCTGACGCGTGATGAGGAACGGCACGAGCACGTCCGAGAGCCGCGCGAAGTCGCCCTGACGGCGCACGAGGTAGTTCTCGTGGCAGCCGTAGGAGTTGCCCGCCGAGTCCGTGTTGTTCTTGAACAGGTGGATCTTCCCGGGCAGGCCCTCGTGCTCGAGGCGCTGCTGCGCGTCGGCCACGAGGCCCTCGAGGATCCGCTCACCGCCGCGGTCGTACGCGACGAGCTGCCGAACGTCGTCGCACTCGGCGGTCGCGTACTCCGGGTGCGACCCCACGTCGAGGTACAGGCGCGAGCCGTTGCGCAGGAACACGTTGGACGAGCGCCCCCACGCGACCACCTTGCGGAACAGGTAGCGCGCGACCTCGTCGGCAGAGAGCCCGCGGCCGTCGTCCGACGCGCACGTGACGCCGTACTCCGTCTCGAGCCCGAAGATCCTGCGCTCCATGGCGTCCTACCCCTCGCTCGCCGCGCCGGGCGCGGGTTCGGCGTCGTCGCCCGTCGCCGGGGTCTCGCCGGGCGGTGCCTGCAGCAGGCCCTCGAGAACCGTCCCCGACAGGCGGCGGAACGCGCGCCGCGGTCGCGTGCGGTCGAGCACCGCGACCTCGAGCTGGTTCGCCGCGATCTCCCGCACCGGCTCGCCCTCGCCGCCGGAGCCCAGGGCCCGCACCGCGAGCCGCAGCACCTCCCCGAGGGACAGGCCGGGCTGCCACGCGTCGTCGAGGATGCGGCCCAGCTGCTCCGACTGCCCGCCCATGACGACGTGACCCTGCTCGTCGGCCACGGACCCGTCGTAGGAGAGGCGGTAGATCTGGTCCTGCGCGGACGTCGGCCCGACCTCGGCGACGACGAGCTCGACCTCGAGCGGCTTGGACTCCGTAGTGAAGACCGTGCCGAGCGTCTGGGCGTACGCGTTCGCCAGTCCCCGCGCGTTGACGTCCGTGCGGTCGTAGGAGTAGCCGCGCAGGTCGGCGTAGCGCACCCCCGCGACGCGCAGGTTCTCGAACTCGTTGTACTTGCCGACCGCGGCGAACGCGATGCGGTCGTAGATCTCGGAGATCTTGTGCAGCGCGCGCGACGGGTTCTCCGTCGCGAACGCGATCCCGTCCTCGTACGCGAGCACGACGACGGAACGGCCCCGGGCGATGCCCTTGCGCGCGAAGTCGGCCCGGTCCTTCATGAGCTGCTCGGGCGAGACGTAGAACGGCATCGTCATGCGAGGTCACCTCCGTGCTCGGTCGTGCCGCGACCGCCCGCGAGTCCGCGACGCTCGGCGACGATCTCCTCGACGACCGCCTCGAGCTCGGCCTCCGGGACCCGCTCGTACCCGGCCCCCGTCACCACGGCGACGATCGGCCAGATCCGGCGGACCGTGTCGGGTCCCCCCGTCGCGGAGTCGTCGTCCGCGGCGTCGAACAGCGACTCGACCGCGACCCGGACGACCGCGTCGCGGTCCAGGCCCGGTCGCCACAGCTTCTTCAGCGCACCCCGGGCGAACACCGACCCGGAGCCGACGCTGTGGTGCTCGCGCTCCTCGTAGCGCCCGCCCGTGACGTCGTAGGAGAAGATGCGGCCCTGCCCGCGGTCGAGGTCGAACCCCGCGAACAGCGGCACCACGGCGAGGCCCTGCATCGCCATGCCGAGGTTCTGCCGGATCATCGTCGACAGGCGGTTCGCCTTGCCGTCGAGCGAGAGCAGCGTGCCCTCGATCTTCTCGTAGTGCTCGAGCTCGAGCTGGAACAGGCGCACGAGCTCGACCGCGAGGCCCGCCGTGCCGGCGATGCCGACTGCGGAGAACTCGTCCGCCGGGAAGACCTTCTCGATCTCGCGGTGCGCGATCATCGAGCCCATCGTCGCGCGCCGGTCGCCGGCCATCACGACGCCGCCCGCGCCGTCGGCCCCGAACGTGCACGCCACGATCGTCGTGGCGTGCGGGGCCGCGGGCGCCGCGCCGGAGCCCGCGTGCGACGCCGCGCGGTGCGACGGCAGCAGGTCAGGAGCGTGCCCGGAGAGGAAGTCGAGGAACGACGACGACCCGGGGGTCGTGAACGCGTCGGGGAGCCGCCCAGGAAGGCGATCGGGCTGGTGGGTGCTCATCAGCGGTCCGCCACGCTTCCTACTCGCCGCCCTTCTGCACGAAGCCCCGGACGAAGGACTCCGCGTTCGTCTCCAGGACCTCGTCGATCTCCTCGAGCAGCGCGTCCACCTCGGCATCGCGTGACTGCGCCTGCGGCGCCGTGGGGACCTCCGGTGCGTCCGGCTCGTCGTCGGGACGACGGTCCTCGTGCGACGCGTGGGTGCGTTCCGTACCCGCCATGGTGGCCTCCTCGTCCGCCGGTCGTGACCGGCGCTCGTCCTCCGACCCGCACGCGGCCCGGCCGCGAGCGGTTCCTGCTCGCACGCGACGCCCCGTGCGGGGCGCCGTCGTGCGTCCAGCCTAGTTCCTGACCGTCACCCCGGTGCCGCGAGACCCGCCAGGAGGGACGCCGCGTCAGGGCTCGCGTCGAGCAGCGCGCCGATGTGGGCGCGGCTGCCCCGCAACGGGTCCATCATCGGGACGCGCTGCAGCGACGGCGAGCCGGGCACGTCGAAGATCACCGAGTCCCAGCTCGCCGCCGACACCTGGTCCCCGAACCGCGCCATGACCTCGCCGCGGAAGTACGCGCGCGTGTCCTCCGGCGCGTGGTGCACCGCCGCCCCGACCTCACGCTCCGTGACGACCCGGTCGACCGCACCGGCCGCGAGCAGACGGTGGTAGATCCCGCGCTCCGGCCGCACGTCGGACCACTGCAGGTCCAGCGCCGCGAGCCGCGAGTGTCCCCAGTCCAGACCGTCGCGCTCGCGCAACCGGTCGAGCAGACGCAGCTTCGCGACCCACTCGACGTCACGCGCGCACGACTCCCGGTCGGTCGCGAGGCGCGTCAGGACGGACTCCCAGCGCTCCAGCACGTCGCGCGTCGGCGCGTCCGGACCGTCGGCGTCCGCCAGACGCCGGGACGCGTCGACCGCGACCTCGAGGTACTCGCGCTGGATCTCCAGCGCGGTGAGCGTCCGGCCGTCGGCGAGCCGCAGTCCCTGCGTCAGGTCGAGGTCGCGGCTCACGCGCTGCACGTCGCCCACCGGGTCGGCGAGCCGCAGGCCCGCGAGCCGGGACCGCACCGCGGCGCCGAGCTCCTCCAGGTGCTCGACGACGAACAGCACGAGCGACGTCGTGCCCGTCTTGAGGTACGTCGCCGGCTCGAAGAGGTTCGCGTCGCCGATGATGAGGTGCAGCCGCCGCCACCGCTGCCGGTCGGCGTGCGGCTCGTCGCGGGTGTTGACGATCGGGCGCCGCAGCGTCGTCTCCAGACCCACCTCGGCCTCGACGTAGTCCGCGCGCTGCGAGACCTGGAACCCGTCCTCGTCGCCCGTGGGACCGAGCCCCACCCGCCCCGAGCCAGCGAACACCTGTCGCGTGACGAGGAACGGCGTGAGGATCTCCACGATCACCCCGAACGGCACCGCCCGTTCCACGAGGTAGTTCTCGTGCGTGCCGTAGCTCGCACCCTTGCCGTCGACGTTGTTCTTGTAGAGCACCACCGGAGCGCCCGGCGCGTTCGCCAGCTCGCGCGACGCCGCGAGCATCACCCGTTCCCCCGCGACGTCCCAGCACACCGCGTCGTGCGGCACCGTGACCTCCGGCGACGAGTACTCCGGGTGCGCGTGGTCGACGTACAGCCGCGCGCCGTTCGTGAGGATCACGTTCGCGGCGCTCGGGTCGTCGTACTCCTCCGTCGTCGGCCGCGCGACCTCCTGGAACGAGGCGTCCTTCTCGTCGGCCCCGTCCCTCGCGACCGGTCCCGACGGCGCCGGCGCGGCCGGGTCGTCCGTGAGCAGCGACGGGTGCGCCGACGCGCGCGGCACGTGGAACCCCCGCGCGTCCTGCAGCGGGTCCTCGTCGTCGTAGTCCCAGCGCGCACGGCCCCGAGCCCCGTCGCTGCGTGCAGCGAGCGCACGGTACGTCGTGACGACCTGGCTCGACATGAGCATCGGGTTCGCCAGGGGCTGTCCCGGCTGCAGCACGCCGTACTCCGTCTCGATCCCCATGACCCGTCGTACGCTCACGCGCCCACCCTAAGCCGCACCTGCGACGACGCGTCGGCCGTGTCCACGGCCGCGCCCGTCGGTGCTCGGGCTGGCTGCGCGTCGTGGTGCCCGGGTCCGCGGGTGGCGCGTCGTCGGTGCTCGGGCTGGCCGCGCCGTCACCACGGTCATCCGGCCGTGGGTTCGAGGAGCGCGGCCTTGACGCCCTTCGCATCCGACGTCGCCCCACCCGCTCATCCGCTCCCTCACCACCGCGCACGGTGACGTCCGTGCGCGACGGCGCCGGGGCGTGGCCGGAGGGGCGGCCGCACGGCCGCCCCGGAGTGCCACGACCCGGCGCCACCTACACCCCGGCTCGGCCGACCCGGGAGCGCTACAGGTACTGGCCGGTGTTCGTGACGGTGTCGATGGTGCGCGGGGAGCCGCCCTCGCCCTTCTTCTGGACGATCGTGCGGATGAAGACGATGCGCTCGCCCTTCTTGCCGCTGATGCGCGCCCAGTCGTCGGGGTTGGTGGTGTTCGGCAGGTCCTCGTTCTCCTTGAACTCGTCGACGCACGCCGCCAGGAGGTGATCGACACGGATGCCGCGCTGGCCGGTGGCGAGGAGGTCCTTGATCGCGGACTTCTTCGCGCGGTCGACGACGTTCTGGATCATCGCGCCGGAGTTGAAGTCCTTGAAGTAGAGGATCTCCTTGTCGCCGCTCGCGTACGTGACCTCGAGGAACTGGTTCTCCTCGTCCTCGGAGTACATGCGCTCGACGACGGAGCGGATCATCGCGTCGAGCACCTCGCGCTCGTCGCCGCCGTGCTCGGCGAGGTCCGCAGCGTGGATCGGCAGGTCGTCGGTGAGGTACTTGGCGAAGATCTCCTTCGCTCCCTCGGCGTCGGGTCGCTCGATCTTGATCTTCACGTCGAGACGTCCCGGGCGCAGGATCGCCGGGTCGATCATGTCCTCGCGGTTCGAGGCGCCGATGACGATGACGTTGTCCAGGCGCTCGACGCCGTCGATCTCCGAGAGGAGCTGGGGCACGATCGTCGTCTCGACGTCCGACGAGAGGCCCGTGCCGCGCGTGCGGAAGAGCGACTCCATCTCGTCGAAGAACACGACGACGGGCGTGCCCTGGGACGCCTTCTCGCGTGCTCGGGCGAAGATCAGCCGGATGTGCCGCTCGGTCTCGCCGACGTACTTGTTGAGCAGCTCCGGGCCCTTGACGTTGAGGAAGAAGCTCT
The DNA here is from genome assembly GCF_059159985.1 of Cellulosimicrobium sp. BMG9.23. Lineage (NCBI taxonomy): Bacteria > Bacillati > Actinomycetota > Actinomycetes > Micrococcales > Promicromonosporaceae > Cellulosimicrobium > Cellulosimicrobium sp. BMG9.23. Next base: position 262,272 of record NZ_JBZGBZ010000006.1, on the reverse strand, counting down.
TCGCGGTGCCGGGTTCGACGTCCTCGCCGCGCGAGCGGGCGACGGTGTGGGCGAGCGAGTTGGCGACCGCCTTGGCGATGAGCGTCTTGCCGCAGCCGGGCGGCCCGTAGAGCAGGACGCCCTTCGGCGGGCGCAGCCCGTGCTCGCGGAACAGGTCGGGGTGCGTGAACGGCAGCTCGACGGCGTCGCGGATCTGCTCGATCTGCGGGCCGAGGCCTCCGATGTCCTCGTACCGGATGTCCGGCACCTCCTCGAGGACGAGCTCCTCGACCTCGGACTTCGGGATGACCTCGAACACGAAGCCCGAACGCGTGTCGATCGTCAGGGAGTCGCCGACGCGCAGCGTGGTGTGCGCGACGGAGCCCGCGAGGCGCACGACCCGCTCCTCGTCGGCACGCCCGACGACGAGCGCGCGGTCGGCGTCGAGGACCTCCTTGACCGTGACGATCTCGCCGGTGCGCTCGTAGCCGCCGGCGGCGACGACCGTCATGGCCTCGTTGAGCTTGACCTCCTGGCCGGGGCGCAGGCGTTCGACGTCGAGGCTCGGGCTCGCGCCCACGTGCATCTTGCGCCCCGACGCGGACACGTCGACCGAGCCGTCGGGGTGCGCCGCGAGGAACACGGCGTACGTGCCCGGGGGCTTGGCCAGGTCGTCGATCTGGCGCTTGAGGTCGAGGATCTGGTCGCGGGCGGCGCGCAGCGCCTCGGCGAGCCTCTCGTTCTTCGCGGAGAGCAGCGCGAGCTCTCGCGCGCCGCTGGGCGCGCCCTCGTCGCTGCGGCCGAATGTCTCGCTCATCGGGTGTTCCCCTCTCGCCGGCGGGTCACCCGGTCGCCGCGGGCGGCCGGACGGCGCGCGGCCTGCGCCGCGACCGTGCCGTGGTCGGCCACCACCGGCGATCGGGTCTAGACCTTAGGCACAATTCTCGTCCGCGTACACGGACGACACCCACGGTGAGACGACGCGGTACCGATCGTTACCGGAACGTCACGCACCCGACACGTCGTCCGTGGGCCCCTCCGCGGCGGCCGGGCCGGCAGCCGGGCCAGCATCCGGGCCCGCACCCGTCGCCTCTCCGGGCGCCTGCCCGACGTCGCGCCGCACGCGGCGGATCTTCTTCTCGGACACGGGGCGCTCACCGAGCTCCTCAGGGGACCACTGCTCGGCGTCGGTCGGGTACGCGCCCTTCGCGGGCCGGCGCTTGCGCTCGGGCGGTGCGACGCCGTCCGCCAGACGCCTCGCCGTGAGGAGGAACCCGGTGTGCCCGATCATGCGGTGCTGCGGGCGCACCGCGAGCCCTTCGAGGTGCCAGCCACGGACCATCGACTCCCACGCGACCGGCTCGGCGTACCGGCCGTCCGAGCGCAGGTCCTCGGCGAGGCGGGACAGCTGGGTGGTCGTCGCGACGTAGCAGACGAGCACCCCGCCGGGCACGAGAGCGCGCGCCACGACGTCGAGGTTCTCCCACGGTGCGAGCATGTCGAGCACGACGCGGTCCACGGTGCCGTCGGCGGCGACGGTCGGCAGGACGTCGGCGAGGTCGCCCACCGAGAGCGTCCACGCGGGGTGCTCGCCGCCGAAGAAGTTCTCGACGTTGCCGCGCGCGATCGCCGCGAAGTCCTCGCGCCGCTCGATCGAGTGGAGGTCGCCCGTATCGCCGACGGCGCGCAGGAGCGACATGGTCAGCGCACCCGAGCCCACGCCGGCCTCGATCACGCGCGCACCGGGGAAGACGTCGGCCATCGCGACGATCTGTCCGGCGTCCTTGGGGTAGACCACCGCGGCACCGCGCGGCATGGACAGCACGTAGTCGGACAGCAGCGGGCGCAGCGCGAGGTACTCGATCTCCGCGGTGTTGCGCACGACCGAGCCCTCGGGCGCCCCGATGAGATCGTCGTGCTTCAGATAGCCCTTGTGCGTGTGGAACGTGGCGCCCGGGGCGAGCGTGATGGTGTGCAGGCGGCCCCGGGGATCCGTGAGCTGCACCTTGTCCCCCACGCGCAGCGGACCGCGCCGCTGGTCGGCGCCCGTCGCGACGGCGCGCGCTGGGCCGTCCGCGGTCTCGGGGGCGGAGGGCTGGCCGGGCGGGGTGGCGGTGGGCTCGTCGGTCACGGGCGACCATCCTACGGGGCCGCCTGCGCGGGCCTTGCGAGCCCCGCCCGTGCGCTCCGGACCACCCGTGGCGGACGGGTTCAGCGCCGTCGTGCGTCGCGCAGCGCGGCGACGACCCGGGCGACCTCGAGCGCCCCGACGACGCGGCCGCCGTCGGTCACGGGGACGACGGCCGCCTGCCGCCCCACACGGGCGAGCGCGGCGAACATCTCCTGCCCGGCGAGGGCGGCGTCCACCGCGGTCCTGGGCGGCAGCGGCACGGCGACCGCGCCGACGGGCGTCGTCTCGGCGACGTCGGGCGGGACCGCGGCGGCCGCGGCCGGGTCGACGTACCCGACGGTCCGCCCACCGTCGTCGACCAGCACGGCCAGGACGTGCGGCCCGCCCGCGAGCGCCACAGCATGGCCGACCGCCGCGACGGACGCGCCGGACGAGACGGGGACAGCCGGACCGGCAAGGGCCCGCACGGACAGGCCCGAGACCGCCTCGCGCGTCCGCCCGGCCGCGATCGCCTGCCCCGCGCCGGACCAGAGGAAGGCGCCGATGAGGGCCGCCCAGGCGACGGTCCAGAGGGAGGGCTGCCGGCCGACCGACAGCGGCCACAGCAGCGCCCACGCGACAACTCCCACGGCGACGGCCCGACCGACCCAGCCCGCCGCGACCGTGCCCTTCGTCCGCGAGCCGGTCGCCGCCCACACGGCGGACTCGAGGATCTGCCCGCCGTCGAGCGGGAGCCCGGGCAGGAGGTTGAAGAAGCCGACGAACGCGTTGGAGAACGCGCCCGCGTAGAGCAGCAGCGCGGGGACGGAGAAGACGTCCATGGCCTGGAAGCTGACCCAGAACACGACGGCGAGCGCGAGGTTGGTGAGCGGACCCACCACGGAGATGAGGAACCCGTCGAGCGGACGGGCCGACGTGCCGGAGTACGCGGTGTGGCCGCCCCACAGCGTGACGGCGAGCTCGGTCACGTGCTGGCCCCGCGCACGGGCGACGAGCGCGTGCGCGACCTCGTGGAGGAAGACCGACCCGAAGAGCAGCAGCACGAACGCGAACGACACGAGGAACCGCTCGCGGCCGAGGTGGGGGGCCAGGCTCTCGACCGTCGGCGCGAACAGCACGGTGAGGATCGCGGCGGCGATGAACCACGACGGCGTGAGGATGACGGGGGCACCCGACACACGACCGATCACCCATCCCTTGGTGCGCCCGGGCGCGTCCTGACGTGCGGGCGTGCGGGGGGCTCGGGGCTCTGGTCCGTCCACCGGCACAGACTATGCGGTCGGCGGGTCCGCTCCCCGGAGCACGTCGGCGAGCTCCTCCCGGGAGTGGATGCCGAGTCTCGTGTAGACCTTGCGCAGGTGGTACTCGATCGTCTTGGGGCTGAGGAACAGGGCCGCCGCCGCCTCCCGCGTCGTCCGTCCCTCGGCGAGGAGCAGGCAGACCTGCAGCTCCTGCGGCGTGAGCGCACCTGGGCCGACGACACCACGTGGCGCGACCTTCTCGCCGGTCGCCTCGAGCTCGGTCCGGGCGTTCTCGGCCCAGACGACCGCACCGAGCGTGTCGAACGTCCCCAGCGCGTCCCGCAGGAGCGGTCGGGCGTCCACGCGCCGCCCCGCACGGCGCAGCCGCATCCCGAAGGCGAGCTGTGTCCGTGCCCGCTCGAAGACGTCCCGGGTCTGCGCGTGACGCGCGAGGGCCGACCCGAAGTGCGCCGCGAACTCGTCCTCGGCGGCGACGAGGCCGAGCGCCCGGTCGGCGCGGGCACGGGTCCACGGGCGGCCGCTCGCGGTCGCCGCGACCGCGAACTGCGCAGCGACCGCCCGGGCCGCCTCGGCCCGCCCTGTGCGTTCCAGGGCGTCCACCAGCTCCGGCCCCGGGTGCAGGTCGGGGTCGCCGACGCCCAGCTCCCTGAGCCGCGCTGCGAGCGCCGTGAGCCGGTCTGCCGCCTCGCCCGGTGTGCCCTCCGACAGCGCGAGGTCACCGAGCGCGAGCTCGCACCAGATCTCGCCGAAGAGCATCGACCGCTCGCGGCAGAGCGCCGACGCGTCGGCCGCGTGCTCCCGGCACGCAGCGCTCCGCCCGGCGCGCGCCTCGAGCCAGGTGAGTCCGGCGAGCGCCATGGCCAGCTCCCCGCCCTGACCGGTCTCCCGGGCCAGCCGTGCGGCCTCGTCGTAGTTGGCGGCCGCCCGCTCCCAGGCGTTCGACGTCGCCTGGTCCCGGGCGACGTGGAAGAGGACGTCGGGCAAGGCCCCGACCCCGACGCGCGTGCGGACCTGGTCCACCAGGTCGCGCAGCCGTGCGCCGTCGACGGCATCGCGCAGGAACAGCGGCGCCAGCATCAACCACGGCAGCGCCGCGGGGTGCGCGAGCGGGTCGGCGTGCTCGGCCAGCAGCGCGACGGCGGCGCGGAGCCGGGCGGTGCTGTCGCGCCCGAGCAGGACGCCCGACGCCCCGGACGACGCGAGCCCGACGGCCCGGGCCACGGGATCCGTCGTGTCGGGCAGCGACGCGACGAGCCGTGCCTCGACACGGCGCAGCGCGGTCGTGTCGACGAGGTACATGCAGGCGCGCGTGGCCTCGGCGAGGAGCAGGACGCGCTCGTCGACCGAGGCGAGGTCCGCCGCCCGCTCGAGCAGGTCCAGCCCGTCGCGCACCGAGCCCGAGCGCATCGCGATGGTGGCACGCAGCTCCGCACCGGGAGCGGAGGGTGGCCCGCTCGAGGGCTCGGCGTCGTCCAGCAGCGCGAGCGCCCGCTCCGGCACGCCTCCGTCCCAGGCTGCCCGGGCGGACGCGAGGAGCCGCGAACGTGCCCTCTCGGGCGCCGGGCTCAGGTGGGCCGCACGCTCGAGCGCGGTCGACGCGACGGTGAACGCCGTCCGTGCCGCCGCCCGGTCCCCGAGCTGCTCGAGGAGCGTCGCGACGTCCTCGTCGAGCCGGGTCGTGGCGGCCGCCAGATGCCACGCGCGGCGGTCGGCGTCCACGGACGCGAGCTCGGTGGCGAGGCTCCGGTGCGCGCGCCGTCGGAGCTCACGGTCGGCCGCGCCGTAGACGACCGAGCGCAGCAGCGGGTGCCGGAAGGTGACGTGCTCGCCACCGACCGTCAGCAGCCCGGCCCGGGCGGCACCGTCCAAGCCTGCGGGGTCGAGGTCGAGCCGACGGCACGCGGCACGGGTCAGCCGGAGGTCGCCCCCGGCGAGCGTCGCCACGAGGGCGACCGCGCGCTCGGCCGTCGACAGGGCGTCCAGCCGCCGCCCGAACGCCCTCTGGAGCCTCTCGGGGAGGGTGGGCGGGAACCCTGCGGCGGCGTCGCCCGCGGTCGCGTCGTCCCCCGGTTCGGCCGCGAGCTCGAGCAGCGCGAGGGGGTTCCCGCCCGTCTCCCGGTACAGCTCGTCGAGCGCGCGCGACGGCCCGTCCGGATACGCCGCGGAGAGCAGCCGTGCGGCGGCGTCCGGGGCGATGCCGCCGAGCGCGAGCGCCGGCAGGTCGTGCACGGCCTCCGGGAGCTCGCCGCTGCGCCCCGCGACAAGGACTGCGACCGGGTCGTCGCGCACGCGGCGGGCGGCGAACGCCAGCGCGTCGACCGACGGCCGGTCCGCCCAGTGCACGTCGTCCAGCACGACGACGACGGGGCCGTCCTCGGCGTAGCGGCTGAGCAGGCTCAGGGTCGCCGCGCCGATCGCGAACCGGTCCCTCCCGTCGCCGGGACGGAGGCTGAGCGCCGCTCCGAGCTCGCGGGCCTGCGGGCCGGGGATGTCGTCGAGCAGCGGCAGGGCGGGCAGCAGCAGCGCGTGGAGCGCCGCGAACGGCAGGTCCCGCTCCACCTCCGCGGGCGTCACCTCGAGCACACGCGTGACCCCGCCGTCGCCGACGGCGGTCGCGACCGCGTCGGACAGCAGCGCGGTCTTGCCGATCCCCGGCTCCCCCGTGACCACCAGCGCGCCACCACGGCCGAGACGCGCCGAGGCGAGGAGGCGGGAGACCGTCTCCTGCTCGGCGGCCCTGCCGAGGAGCACCACGTCCATGAGTCTAGAGAGGCGCCCGCCAGGCCCGACGGGACGAGCCTCTGCGTCTCGGACGACCAGGGGGGCCACCTGACGCGGGCGGAACGGGCCCACGCCTACGTTCGCCGGTACCGGCACCCGCCGGGACACCGACACCACAGGAGCATCCGATGACCACCTCGAGCGAGGCGCCCCCGGCCCTCGACATGGACGCCCTCATGGCGTTCGTCTTCCGCGCCGTCGACGAGGTCGGCGCGACCCTCAACGCGGCGCTCGTCGTCCTCGGCGACAAGCTCGGCTACTACCGGGACCTCGCCGCCCACGGCCCCACCACGCCGGCCGAGCTGGCCCAGCGCACCGGCACCGCCGAGCCGTACGCGCGGGAGTGGCTCAACGCCCAGGCCGCGGGCGCCTACCTGACGTACGACCCGCCGTCGGGCCGGTACACGCTCCCGCCCGAGCAGGCGGTCGCGCTCACGGTCGAGGACAGCCCGGCGTTCCTGCCCGGCTTCTTCCAGATCGCCCTGGGCACCGTGCACGACGTCGACCACGTCCTCGACGCCGCCCGGAGCGGCGGCGGGTTCGGCTGGCACGAGCACGTCACCGACGTCCACGTCGGCTGCGAGCGGTTCTTCCGCCCCAGCTACCACGCGCACCTCGTCGACGAGTGGCTCCCCGCGCTCGACGGGGTCGTCGAGAAGCTGCAGGCAGGCGCCCTCGTCGCGGACGTGGGCTGCGGGCACGGCGCGTCGACCGTGCTCATGGCCCAGGCCTTCCCGCGGTCGCGGTTCGTGGGCTCCGACTACCACCCCGAGTCGATCGCCACCGCACGGCAGCGGGCGGCGGACGCGGGCGTCTCGGACCGCGTCCGGTTCGAGGTGGCCTCGGCCCAGGAGCTCCCCGGGACAGGGTTCGACCTCGTGACGATGTTCGACTGCCTGCACGACATGGGCGACCCCGTCGGGGCCGCCGAGCAGGTCCGGCGCGCGCTGGCTCCGGACGGCACCTGGATGGTCGTCGAGCCGATGGCCGGGGACCACGTGGAGGACAACCTCAACCCCGTGGGGCGGGCGTACTACGGCTTCTCCACGCTGCTGTGCACGCCCGCGTCGCTGTCGCAGGACGTCGGGCTCGCGCTCGGCACGCAGGCCGGCCCGGCCCGCATCCGGGACGTCGCGACCGCGGCGGGCTTCGGCCGGTTCGCGTCCGTCGCCGAGACGCCGTTCAACCGCGTCCTGGAGATCCGGGCCTGACGCTCGGGGGCCAGGAGGAGTAGGAATGAGTATGGAACTGAGGGAGCCGCGGCCAGCACGCCCGCCCGACCGCACCGGCGTCGCCGTCCGGGACGGCGTGCGGCTCCCCTGGGCCGTCCACGGCAGCGGCGAGACCACCGTGCTGCTGCTGCCGACCTGGTCCCTCGTGCGGTCCCGGTTCTGGAAGGCCCAGGTGCCCTTCCTGTCGCGCTCCTTCCGCGTCGTCACGTTCGACGGCCGCGGCAGCGGGGACGCCGGCCGGCCGGAGGGCGCCGCGGCCTACACCGACGAGCAGTACGCGGCGGACGCGGCCGCTGTGCTGGACGACACGGAGACCGACCGGGCCGTCGTCGTGGGGTACTCCTGCGGGGCGGCCTGGGCGGTCCACCTGGCGGTGGCCCACCCGGCGCGCGTGCAGGGGATCGTCGCCATCGCCCCCTCGTGCGGGCTGGCGGTCTCGATGCCGGAGCGCGAGCAGTACGCGTGGGACCACCATCACGACACCACGGAGGGCTGGGCCAAGTACAACAAGGAGTACTGGCTCGGCGGCGGGTACGACGACTACGTCGACTTCTTCGCCGGGAAGATGTTCACCGAGCCCCACTCCACGAAGCAGATCGAGGACGTCGTCGGCTGGGCCCACGAGGTCAGCCCGCAGACGCTCGCCGACACCACGGCCGGTCGGCTCGGGCTCGAGGGCGCCACGCGGACGCCGCTCGACCCCCTGTGCGAGGAGGTCCGCTGCCCGGTGCTCGTCGTGCACGGGACGCAGGACGCCGTCCGTCCCGCCGCCATCGGGGAGCGGCTCGCCGCGCTCACGGGGGGCGAGCTCGTCCTCGTCGACGGCGGCGGGCACGGGCTGCCGGCGCGCGACCCGGTGCGGGTCAACCTCCTGGTCCGGGAGTTCGTCGAGCGGACCGCGACGACCGAGAACCCGCTCTCGCCGCGCCGTCTGACCTGGACGCACGCGCAGCGCCGGCGCCGCCGGGCCCTGTACCTGTCCTCCCCGATCGGCCTCGGCCACGCCCGGCGCGACCTGGCGGTCGTGCAGACGCTGCGGGAGCACCACCCGGATCTCGAGGTCGACTGGCTGACGCAACACCCGGTGACCCGCGTGCTCGCCGACGCCGGCGAGCGGGTGCACCCTGCCTCGGCGTGGCTCGCCAACGAGTCCGCCCACGTCGAGGACGAGTCCGCCGACCACGACCTGCACGCGTTCCAGGCGATCCGCCGGATGGACGAGATCATGGTCGCCAACTTCATGGTGTTCGCCGACGTCGTGGCCGACGGCGACTACGACCTCGTCGTCGGGGACGAGGCGTGGGACGTCGACCACTTCCTGCACGAGAACCCCGAGCTCAAGCGGTTCTCGTTCGCGTGGATGACCGACTTCGTCGGCTGGGTCCCGATGCCCGACGGCGGCGCCCGGGAGGCCGCGCTCACCGCGGACTACAACGCCGAGATGGTCGAGCAGCGGGCGCGCTACCGGCGGGTCCGGGACCGCTCGGTCTTCGTCGGCGACCCGGCCGACGTGGTCGACCTTCCGCTCGGCCCCGGCCTCCCGGGGATCCGGGAGTGGACCGAGGACAACTTCGACTTCGCCGGCTACGTCACGGGGTTCGTCCCGCCGAGCGTGGGCGAGCGCGAGGAGCTGCGGCACCGTCTGGGCTACGGCGCCGACGACGTGCTGTGCGTCGTCACCGTCGGCGGTTCCGGCGTGGGCGCCTCGCTCCTGCGGCGCGTGCTCGACGCCGTCCCGACGGCGCGACGGCTGGTCGACGGGCTGCACGTCCTCGTCGTGACCGGCCCCCGGATCGACCCCGCGAGCCTGCCGCGACGGGCCGGTGTCACGTACCGCGGCTACGTCCCCGAGCTGTACCGGCACCTGGCGGCGTGCGACCTCGCCGTCGTGCAGGGCGGCCTCACGACGTGCATGGAGCTCGCCGCCGCGGGCACGCCGTTCCTCTACGTCCCGCTCCGGCACCACTTCGAGCAGAACGTCCACGTCCGGCACCGGCTCGAGCGCTACGGCGCGGGCCGGTGCGTGGAGTTCGCCGAGGCGTCCGACCCGGACGCGCTCGCTGCGGCGATGGTGGCCGAGCTCTCCGGCGGCCGCGACCGGCGCACCCTGCCGGTCGAGACCGACGGCGCCGCGCGCGCCGCCGCGATCCTCGCCGGGCTGCTCTGAGCCGCTGCTCTGAGCCGCTGCTCTGAGCTGCACTGCCTCGGCTCCCCGACCTCGCAGCGGAGGGACGGCTCGTGCGACCATCGCCCCGTGCGCACCGACGACGCCGACACCCCGGAGAGCCCGCTGCCGGGCGGGAACGTGAACGACGTCGTGCGCGTCGGAGACACCGTCCACCGGACCGCCGGTCCGTGGACGCCGACCGTGCACGCGCTGCTCGCGTGGGTACGGGCGCACGGGGTGACGTCGGTCCCGGCGCCGCTGGGCCTCGACGCGCAGGGCCGTGAGGTCCTGACGTGGCTGGAGGGCGAGGTCGGCGGCTGGCCGGTCCCGGACTGGGTCTGGCACCCGGACACCCTGCGTGCGGCCGGCGCGATGCTGCGGGAGTGGCACGACGCCACCGTCGGCTTCGCCGCGGACGGCGCGACGTGGCGCTCCCCCGTGCGCGAGCCGGCGGAGGTCGTGTGCCTCAACGACGCCGCGCCCTACAACATGGTCCACGCCGACGGCGGTCTGGTCGGGTTCATCGACGTCGACATGGCCTCCCCCGGTCCCCGGGTCTGGGACCTGGCGTACCTCGCGTACCGGATGTGCGGGTGGTGCGAGGACATGCCCGTCCCCGGTCCACCGGCGCCCGAGATCGCACCACGGGACCGGTTGACCGTCCTGCTCGACGGCTACGGTCGCGATCTCGCGCCGGCTCCCGACGAGGTCTTGACGACCGTGCGCCGTCGCCTCCTGGACCTCGCCGACTGGACCGACGAGCACGCGAGTGCGACCGGCCGCCCGGAGCTGCACGAGCATGCGGCGATGTACCGGCGCGACGCCGGGCGCGTGGTACCGGGAGGTCCCCCGGTCAGCGGCCGACGGGCATGAGGTCCACGACCTCGCCGTCGACGAGACGTGCGAGCAGGTCGAGGTGGACGTGCTCGAGGGACGGCGTGCGGCTCAGGCCGGGCGCCGGGTCGACCGGGACCACGGCCTCGACGCCGAGCGTCGCGGCGCCGGACGCGAGGGCGGACGCGATGCCCGCCGGCGAGTCCTCGATCGCCAGGCACCGCGCGATGTCGACGCCCAGGCGCTCCGCGGCGAGGAGGTAGGGCTCCGGGTCGGGCTTGCCGCGCTCGACCTCGTCCCCGCACACGAGCACCTGGAACGCGTCCGCGGGCGCGAGCGCAGCGACGGGCTCGGCGAGCTCCCGGTAGGACATCGTCACGAGGGCGCACGGGACACCCGCCTCGCGCAGCGACGCCAGCAGCTCGCGCGCACCCGGCTGCCACGGCACCTCGACGCGGACCTGCTCGATCACGCGGCCGATGAGGAACTGCACGATCTCCTCGACGGGCAGGTCGACGCCGCCGCGCTCGCGGATGATCTGCGCCGAGGTGAGCAGCGGGTTGCCGACGAGCGACATCGCGTCCTCGTGGGTCCAGGTGCCGCCGTGGGCGTCGACGAGCTCGTGCTCCGCCGCGATCCAGTACGGCTCGGTGTCCACGAGCGTGCCGTCCATGTCCCACAGGACGGCGGCGGGCAGCGCGTCGCGGGGCACGGGTGCGGGGGCAGGGCGTGGCGAGGTCAACTCGGGCTCCAGGGGTGGGGGTCGGTGCGAGGCCGCGCCGGGGCGCCGGCCCGCTCCCACCCTACGCGGCGGGCAGGTACGCCACGGGCGAACCCCTCCCGCCGCCGTCGGGCCGGTCCGCATAGGCTGGGGCGATGAGCGAGAACGTGCACGACGGCGCCCGCCAGACCGTGATGATCGCGGCGTTCGAGGGCTGGAACGACGCGGGGAGCGCCGCGACGTCCGCGCTGGCGCACCTGCACGAGGTGTGGGGAGCGGAGGACGTCGACGAGCTCGACCCCGAGGAGTTCCACGACTTCCAGGTGAACCGCCCGGTCGTGACGACCGACGAGGACGGCCGCCGCGAGATCACGTGGCCCACGACGACCATCGCGACCGCGACCATCGCGCCGAGCGGTCGCCGCGTCGTCCTCGTCCACGGCATCGAGCCGTCGATGCGGTGGCGCACCTACTGCCGCGAGATCCTCGACATCGCCGTCGAGCACGACGTCCGCACGGTCGTGACGCTCGGCGCGCTGCTCGCCGACGTGCCGCACACACGCCCGATCCCCATGACGGCCACGTCGGAGAGCGTGGGCCTGCAGGCCGTGCTCGACGTCGAGCCGAGCACGTACGAGGGGCCCACGGGCATCGTCGGGGTCCTGCAGCACGCCGCCGCCGAGCGCGGGATGCAGTCCGTGTCGCTGTGGGCGGCCGTCCCGCACTACGTCGCGCACCCGCCGTCCCCCAAGGCGACCCTCGCGATCCTCGCGCGCGTCGAGGAGCTCGTGTCGGAGGCGATCCCGCTCGGCGAGCTGCCGGAGGACGCGCAGGCGTGGCAGCACGGCGTCGACGAGCTCGCGGCCGAGGACGCGGAGATCGCCGAGTACGTGCAGCAGCTCGAGGAGGCCAAGGACACCGCCGAGCTCCCCGAGGCGAGCGGCGAGGCGATCGCGCGCGAGTTCGAGCGGTACCTGCGGCGTCGTGACCCGGGCAGCTCCGGGGAGCGCGGCAAGGGTCCGACGGTCTAGGACCCCGCCGCCGGCTGCCGAGCCGTCAGAGCCGGACGCCCAGCAGGGCGTTGACCGTCCGGGCGACGACGCCGGGCGCGCCCTCGTCGTCGGCGCTTGTGTCGCGGCCGGGCCGCAGCGACTCCGCGGCCCACGCGTCGACCGCGGCGAGCGCCGCGGGCGCGTCGAGGTCCGTCGCCAGCGCCGCCCGCACGGCGTCGAGCATCGCGGTCGCGTCCGGGCCGCCGTTGCCCGAGACGGCGTCGCGCCAGGTCTCGAGCCGCGCGGCGGCGGACGGGAGGTCGTCGTCGGTCCACTCCCACTCGGTGCGGTAGTGGTGGGCCAGGAGCGCGAGGCGGATCGCCATGGGGTCGACGCCGGTGGCGCGCAGGTTCGACACGAGCACGAGGTTCCCGAGCGACTTGCTCATCTTCTGGCCCTCGTAGGCGACCAGGCCGGCGTGCACGTGCACGCGCGGCGCGGCGCCGTCGGACAGGACGCGGTCGTGGGACGACGACATCTCGTGGTGCGGGAACAGCAGGTCCGCCCCGCCGCCCTGGACGTCGAACGGCAGCCCGAGCGCGTCGCGCCCGATGACCGAGCACTCGATGTGCCAGCCCGGGCGCCCGGTGCCGAGCTCGCCCCCGTCCCACGCCGGCTCGCCCGGTCGCTCGCGCCGCCACAGCAGCGGGTCGAGCGGGTCCTTCTTCCCGTCGCGGTCCGGGTCTCCCCCGCGCTCGGCGAAGAGCCGCTCCATGACGTCGCGCCCGAAGCGCGAGACGGAGCCGAAGGCCGTGTCGGCCGACAGGTCGGCGTAGACGTCCCCGAGCCCCGCGTCGGTGCCGCCGGCGCCGGGCTCGACCGGGACGCGGTACGCGGTCCCTGCCGCCAGCATCGCGGAGACGGCCTCCACCACGGTGGGGATCCTCTCGACCGCGCCGTCCCAGACGTCGGGCGGCACGACGCCCAGCGCCGTCATGTCCTCGGCGAAGAGCGCGATCTGCTCCGCCGCGAGCGCGCGCCAGTCGACGCCGGTGGCCGCGGCGCGCTCGAGCAGGGGGTCGTCCACGTCCGTGACGTTCGACGCGTACGTGACCTCGTACCCGGCGTCGCGCCAGGCGCGCACGAGGAGGTCGAAGGCGACGTAGGTGTTCGCGTGACCGATGTGCGTCGCGTCGTAGGGCGTGATGCCGCACGCGTAGAGCGTCGCGGTGTCACCCTGGGCGGCGACGACGAGCCCGCCGGTAGTCGAGTCGTGCACCCGGACGGGGCGGCCACGGCCGGGGAGCTCGGGGATCTGCGGGGCGGGCCAGCTGTGCACGCGACCACCATAACGGCCCGGTCGCACGCCACGCGCCGGTGTCCCGCACGGGCACGGCCTGCGCCGCCGCGCGACGGTGCTGACGTGACGAACCCCACCTCGCGCGGCAGCCCGCACCCGGTGCGGGCTGCCGGTCAGCCGGTCGTGGCGGTCGAGCCGCCGGGCTCGAGCACGCCCGTGAGCAGGAGCAGCACGAGGAGCGCGGCCAGCACGAGGCGGTAGACGACGAACGGCGTGTAGCTGAACGTCGAGACGATCTTGAGGAACGCGATGATGACGAAGTAGCCCACGACGAACGCGACGAGCGTCGCGATGAGCGTCGCCCCGGCGCCCGGGGCGCCCGGCACGGGCTCCCCCGCGGACTTGAACAGCTGGTAGAACCCCGATCCGAGCACCGCGGGGATCGCGAGGAGGAACGAGTAGCGCGCCGCGGCCTCTCGCGTGTACCCCATGAGGAGCCCCGCCGTGATCGTGCCGCCCGAGCGCGAGACGCCCGGTACGAGCGCGAGCGCCTGCGCGAACCCGAACGCGACCGCCTGCCCGGGCGTGAGCTCGCGCAGCGCGCGGCGCTTGGCGCCGACGCGGTCCGCCCAGCCGAGCAGGAGCGCGAAGACGGCCAGCATGAGGGCCGTGAGGTAGAGGTTGCGGAACGTGTTCTCGATGGCGTCCTGGAAGAGGAGGCCGAGCACCACGATGGGAACCGAGCCCAGGGCGATGTACCACGCCATGAGGGCGTCGTGGTCGCCGCGACCCATGCGGGAACGCCAGTCCGTGCCGTGGTCGCCGCGCAGCGACCGCCACCAGGCGACGCAGATGCGCGCGATGTCCCGCCGGAAGTAGAGCAGGACGGCCGTCTCCGTCCCGATCTGGGTGATGGCCGTGAAGGCCGCACCCGGGTCCTGGGACCCGATGAGCTCCCCGACGATGCGCAGGTGCGCGCTCGAGGAGATCGGGAGGAACTCGGTCAGGCCCTGGACGAGGCCGAGGAGGACGGCTTCCCACGCATTCACGAGCGGCCACGATACCGGGCGCGGAGGCCGGTCCCGACCACCGGGTGAACCTGTCCGGGTCCGGGTCCGACGGCGCGCGCCCGGCCCGCGCGAGCGGGTGCGCGCCGGTACCCTCGGCTCCCATGGAACTCCGCCAGCTCGGCCGCACCGGCCTGCGCGTGTCCGTCCTCGGCCTCGGGACGATGACGTGGGCCCGCGACACCGACGAGCTCGACGCCGGCGAGCAGCTGCGCGACTTCGTGGACGCGGGCGGGACGCTCGTCGACACCGCGGCGTCGTACGCCGACGGCGACGCCGAGACCCTGCTCGGTTCCCTGCTGGGGAGCAAGGTGTCCCGGCGCGACGTGCTGCTGTGCACGAAGGCGGGCGTGCGGCACACAGCGCAGGGCCCGGTCGTGGACGCGTCGCGCGGCGCGCTGCTCGACTCGCTCGACGACTCGCTCGACCGGCTGGGCACCGACCACGTCGACCTGTTCCTCGTCCACGCGCCCGACGCCGGCACGCCGTTCACGGAGACGCTCTCCGCGCTGCGCCACGCGGTGACGTCGGGCCGGGCGCGCTACGTGGGGCTGTCCAACCACCCCGGGTGGGCGACGGCGCAGGCCGCGGCGCTCCTCGGGGGGACCGACGACGTGGGGCTCGCGGCCGTCGAGGTCGAGTACTCGCTCCTGCAGCGCGGCGCCGAGCGCGAGGTCGTGCCCGCCGCCGACGCCCTGGGACTCGGCCTGCTCGCCTGGTCGCCGCTCGGGCGCGGGGTGCTCACGGGCAAGTACCGGCGCTCGCTGCCCGCGGACTCGCGCGGCGCGTCACCGCACCTCGCGGCGTTCGTCGAGCCGTACCTCGACCACGGGTCGTCGGGCGTGGTCGAGGCCGTCGTGACCGCTGCCGAGGGTCTCGGGCGCGCGCCGCTCGACGTGGCCCTGTCCTGGTTGCTGGGCCGGCCCACCGTGGCGAGCGCCCTCGTCGGTGCCCGCACGCCCGCCCAGCTGCGCGCGTCGCTCGACGCGACCGACCTCGAGCTGCCGCACGCCGTGCGCGCGGCGCTCGACGACGTCAGCGAGATCGAGGTCGGCTACCCCGAGAGGTGGTGACCGCGAGAGGTCAGCGCGCCCCGTCGGTCTCGAGCTCGCTCGCGAGCTCGTCGTCGTCGATCGTGTCGATCGCCTCGTCCGCCTCGTCGAGGCCGTCCTCGTCGTCCTCGTCCTCGTCGTCGTCCTCGTCGTCCTCCTCGGCGAGGTAGAACGGCGTCGCCTCTCCGTGCACCTGGCCGAGGGCCTCGTCGTAGACCTCGAAGGCGTCCGCGAGCACGTAGTAGGCGTCGTCCACGGACGGGTCGTCGTCCCCCCGACGGGCGGCGACGGCGTTGTAGTGGGCCTCGAGCGCGGCGATGAACCGGTCGAGCGCGGCACGCGGGTCAGCGGTCATACCCTGACGGTAGCCCTGCGCGGGGCACAATGGCACTCGAAAGTCGCCGGTGGCCGACCACGTCCGGTCGCCGACACGACCAGCGGAACGAGGACGGTGACACGTGGAGAACAGGTCGACGTCACGCCGGCGGCCCGAGAGGGTCGCGCAGGGTGGGCAGTACGAGTACCGCGTCCTGACGATCGACCGCTCGACGAGCCGGTCCGACGCGACCAGGCTGCTGACGGACGAGGCCGAGTACGGCCGGTGGGAGCTGGCCCGCACGCGCCTGTACGTCGGGGGGGAGCGCCGTGTGTGGCTGCGGCGCAAGATCATCCGGGTGCGCTCGACGCTGTGACGTCGGCCCGGTGGGACGCGTGAACGACGTCTTCACGAAGTCCCGTGCCGACGCACCGAAGGGGTTCTTCGCGTGCGAGGCCGCCGGGCTCGCGTGGCTCCGCGTGCCGGGTGGTCCGCGGGTCGTCGAGGTCCGCGGCGCGGGCCGGACGCACCTCGACCTGGAGCGGTTGCAGCCCGCCCGCCCGACGCCGTCGGCCGCCCGCGCGCTCGGGCGCCGCCTCGCCGTCGTGCACGACGCCGGGGCGCCCGCCTGGGGCGCACCGCCCGCCGGCTGGCACGGGGACGGGTTCTTCGGTCCGCTCGACGACCCGCTACCGATGCCGACGGGCGCCTGGGCGGACTGGCCGACGTTCTACGCCGAGGCCCGGCTCGCGCCGGTCGTGGAGCAGGGTCGCGCGCGCGGGGCGCTCGGAGGCGACGACGCGGTGCTCCTCGGGCGCCTGGCCGACCGTCTCCCGGACCTCGCTCGACCGGCGCTCGACGACTCCCCCGCGCGCCTGCACGGCGACCTGTGGTCGGGCAACGTCCTGTGGGCGGCACCGACCGACGCCGCGCCGGACGGCTCCCCGGAGGCGGAGGCCGTGCTCATCGACCCGGCGGCGCACGGCGGGCACCGCGAATCCGACCTCGCGATGCTCGCGCTCTTCGGCGCCCCGCACCTCGACGAGATCGTCGCGGGCTACCAGGAGGTCCGTCCGCTGGCGCGCGGGTGGCGGCACCGGGTCGCGCTGCACCAGGTCTACCCTGTCGCGGTCCACGCCGTGCTGTTCGGCGGCGGCTACCGCGCGCAGCTGCGCGCGACGGTCGCCGCGCTCCTCGACGACCGCTGACGCGTCAGCAGGTGCGCAGGAGGCGGTCGAGCACGCGGACCCCGAACCGCAGGGAGTCCACGGGCACGCGCTCGTCGACGCCGTGGAACATGCCCGAGAAGTCGAGGTCGCCGGGCAGGCGCAGGGGCGCGAAGCCGTACCCGGTGATGCCGAGGCGCGCGAGCGACTTGTTGTCCGTCCCGCCCGAGAGCGTGTACGGCAGGACGGTCGCCTCCGGGTCCTCCGCGACGAGCGCGTCGACCATCGAGTCGACGAGGTCGCCCGTGAAGGGCACCTCGAGCGCGATGTCGCGGTGGATCTCCTCGACCCGCACGTGCTCGCCCGCGAGCTCGCGCAAGCGCTCGAAACCGTCCTCCTCGTGCCCGGGGAGCAGCCTCGCGTCGATCGTGGCCTCGGCCCGCCCCGGGATGACGTTCGCCTTGTACCCGGCGGCGAGCTGGGTGGGGTTCGACGTGTGCCGCACGGTCGCGCCGACGAAGCGCGACGCGGGACCGAGCGCGGCGACGAGCGCGTCGACGCTGCGCGGGTCCTCGGGGTCGTAGCGCAGGCCGGTGAGGTCGGCGACGCCGCGCAGGAGCGCGTCGACCGTCGGCGTGAGCGTGTTCGGCCAGTGGTGGGTCCCGATGCGCGCGACCGCCTCGGCGAGCCGCGTCACCGCGTTGTCGTGGTTGACCTGCGAGCCGTGCCCGGCGCGGCCGTCGGCGACGAGCCGGAGCCACGCGATGCCCTTCTCCGCGGTCTGCAGCAGGTACGCACGCCGGCCGCCGACCTCGACGGAGAACCCGCCCACCTCGCTGATCGCCTCGGTCGCGCCCTCGAAGAGCTCCGGTCGGTGGTCGACGGCGTAGCGCGCCCCGTACGTCCCGCCCGCCTCCTCGTCGGCGAAGAACGCGACGACGACGTCGCGCGCGGGCTTGCGCCCCTCGCGCACCATCTGGCGCACGACCGCGAGGATCATCGCGTCCATGTCCTTCATGTCGACCGCGCCGCGCCCCCACAGCAGGCCGTCGCGCTCCTCGCCCGCGAACGGGTCGACGGACCAGTCGGACGCCTGCGCGGGCACGACGTCGAGGTGCCCGTGCAGCACGAGCGCGGGCCGGGTCGGGTCCGCTCCCTCGAGCCGCACGACGACGCTCGCGCGACCTGGTGCGGACTCGAAGAGCTCGGGCTCGAGGCCCACCTCGTGCAGCAGCGCCATGACGTGCTCGGCCGCCGCGCGCTCGCCGGGCCCCGACCCGTCGCCGAAGTTGGACGTGTCGATGCGCAGCAGGTCCTGGCAGATGCGCACCACCTCGTCCTCGGCGGTGGGGACGGGCACGGCGACAGGTTCGGGACGAGCGCTGGTCATGGGCTCACGCTACCCGGGCCGGAGCGCGAGGTAGAGCCGTGGTCGGCGAGGTAGAGCCGTGGTCGGCGAGGTAGAGCCGTGGTCGGCGAGGTAGAGCCGTGGTCACGACCAGGGCTCTACCTCGCGGACGTCTCAGGCGTCGAGGCCGCGGCGGGCGAGCAGCGGCGCGATGTCCGCGTCGCGCCCGCGCAGCGCGCGGAACGACGCGAGCGGGTCCTGCGAGCCGCCGCGCGCGAGAAGCTCGCGGCGGAACCGCTCGCCGTTCTCCCGCGTCAGGCCGCCGTTCTCGCGGTACCACTCGACCGTGTCCGCGTCGAGCACCTCGGACCAGATGTACGAATAGTACCCGGCCGAGTACCCGCCGCCGAACACGTGGTTGTAGTAGGTGGTGCGGTACCGCGACGGGACCGGCGCGAACGCCACGCCCGCGCCGTCGAGCGCGGCGGCCTCGAAGGGCAGCACGTCCTCCACCGACGTCGGCACGGCGTCGGCCGAGAGCTGGTGCCAGGCCTGGTCGAGCAGCGCCGCCGCGAGGTACTCGGTCGTGCCGAAGCCCTCGTTGAACTGGCGCGACGCGAGCATCGTGTCGACCCACTCCGCCGGCAGGGGCTCCCCGGTCTCGTGGTGCACGGCGTAGGCGCGCAGGATCTCCGGCTCCCAGGCCCACATCTCGTTGACCTGCGAGGGGTACTCGACGAAGTCGCGCGGCACGTCGGTGCCCGACTGCGACGGGAACCGCACGTCGGAGAAGAGCCCGTGCAGCGCGTGCCCGAACTCGTGGAACAGCGTGATGACCTCGTCCCACACGAGCAGCGTGGGCTGCCCGGCCGGCGGCTTGACGATGTTGAGGTTGTTCACGACGACCGGCTTCTGGCCGAGCAGGTGGTTCTGGTCGATCAGGTTGTTCATCCACGCGCCGCCACGCTTGGACTCGCGGGTGTACCAGTCGGCGAGGAACAGGCCCATCCCCTCCCCCGCGGCGCCGGGCGTCTCGGCGTCGAAGACCTCGAAGACGCGGACGTCGGGGTGGTACCCGACGAGGTCCGTGCGCTCCGTGAACGAGATGCCGAAGAGCCGGTTCGCGGCGCGGAAGACGCCGTCGTGCACGACCTTCTCGAGCTCGAGGTACGGGCGCAGGAGCGCGTCGTCGAGCGCGTAGCGGTCCTTGCGCACACGCTCGGCGTAGTACGACCAGTCGGAGGCACGCAGGCTGGCGTCGGCGTGGTCGGCCTGCAGGGCCGCCTCCAGGTCCGCGGCCTCGCGGCGGGCGTTCGCGACGGCGGCCGGCGCGAGCCGGGACAGCATCGCGTTCACGGCGTCGGTCGTCTTCGCCGTCGCGTCCTCGGCGACGTAGGCCGCGTGGTGCTCGTACCCGAGGAGGCGCGCGCGTTCGGCACGCAGGCGCACGGTCTCGAGGACGATCTCGCGCGTGTCGTGGTCGTCGCCCGTCGCGCCGCGGCCCTCCGACGCCCGCTGCACGCGTTCGCGCACGTCGCGGTCCGTGAGGGACGCGAGCACGCCCTGCTGCGTCGGGAGCTGCATCTCGAGCAGCCACGCGCCCTCGTGGCCGCGCGCGGCGGCGGCCTCGGCCGCGCCCGCGACCGCGTCGTCCGCGAGCCCGGCGAGCTCGGCCCGGTCGGTGACGAGCACGCTCGCCGCGTTGGCCCCGGCGAGGAGCTTGCGCCCGAACGCGGCCTCGAGGCTCGTCAGGCGCCCGTTGATCTCGCGCAGACGCTCCTGCTCCGCCGCGTCGAGCTCGACGCCCGAGCGGCGGAAGTCCGTGAGCAGGGTGTGCAGCAGCCACGCGGCGTCGGGCTCGAGCGTCTCGTCGCCGGCGTCGGCGGCCGCCTGGAGCGCCCGCGCCCGGGCGTACAGACGCGCGTCCATGTAGATCGCGTCGTGGTGGGCCGCGTACTCGGGTGCGAGCTCCTCCTCGATGTCCTCCAGCCCGGGCGTCGCGTCGGCGCTGAGCTGGTTGTAGAACGCGTGGGCCACGCGCGACAGGCTGCGGCTCGAGCGCTCGAGCGCCTCGAGCGTGTTCGCGACCGTGGGGGCCTCCGGGTCGGTGGCGATCGCCTCGACGGCAGCGCGCTGGGCGGCCATCGCCGCGCGCAGCGCGGGCACGTAGTGCTCCTCGCGGACCGCGGTGTAGTCGGGCAGCTCGTACGGCAGCGGCGACGGAGCGGCGAACGGGTTGGCGGGATCGAGGTCGAGGTCTGCGCCGGTGGGCGCGAGAGGCTGAGACGTCATGGCCCCATCCTCGCCCCGCGGCGGTGCCCGGGTGAAACGGATTCCACCCGGGCTGCGCGACGGACCTCAGGACGTCGTCGCGAGGCGAGGTGCGCCGTCGGGCCACGGCTCGACCGGCTCGCGCGGGTCGTCCGGGAGGAGCGTCGCGACCCACGCGTCGCGGCGGACCCCGCGCTGAAGGGAGTGGCCGCGCACGGTGCCCTCGACCCGGAAGCCGAGACGCCACGCGAGACGCCGCGACGGCCAGTTGCCGACGTACGCCTCCCACGACAGGCGTGCGAGGCCGAGGCCCTCCGGGTCGAACGCCCAGTCGACGACGAGTCGCCCCGCGGCGGTCGCGAGGCCGCGTCCCCGACCCGCGGGCGACATCCAGTAGCCGATCTCGGCCGAGCGCTGCCCGTCCGGGGCGTCGTCGAGGCCCAGGCCGAACATCCCGAGCAGCCGTCCGACCCCTTCCGGCCCCGGCACGCCCGACCGCCCGGCGGACTCGCGCACCGCCCACGTGAAGATGTTCCCGCGCTCCCAGCCGGGCGCCACGTAGTCCCGCACGAAGCCGAGCGCGTCCTCGCGCGTGTACGGGTCGGGGACGACGGTCCAGGCGGCCACGTCCGGGTCCTGGCACGCGGCGGTGATCGCGTCGACGTCGTCGAGGGTCGGGGTGGCGAGGTGGACGACGCCGTCGTCCAGGGCGAAGGGCTGCACCGGGCCACCCTGCCACGGTGCGTCGCCACGCCTCACGTCCTTTCCGGCAGGTCGGACGTCGTGCCGTGCCGTCGCGCGGGAGTCAGTCGTCGAGGACCTCCGCGAGAGGCGACCACCCCAGCCCGTGCGCCGCCGCGACGGCCTCGTTGAGCAGCACACCGCGGTGCGTCGACGCGCCGGACGCCAGGAGCGGGTCGTCACGGACGGCGTCGAGGCCACCGTCCGCGAGCGCCGCGAGGTACGGCAGCGTCGCGCTCGTCAGCGCCTGCGTGCTCGTCACCGGGACGGCGCCGGGCATGTTGGCGACGCAGTAGAACGTCGTGCCGTGGACGGCGAACGTCGGGTCGTCGTGCGTCGTGGGCCGCGAGCCCTCGAGGCACCCGCCCTGGTCGACCGCGACGTCGACGAGCACCGCTCCCGGGCGCATCCGGGCGACGAGGTCGTCGCTCACGAGCCGTGGCGCGCGGGCACCGGCGACGAGCACGGCCCCGACCACGAGGTCGGCCTCGAGCACGGCGCGCTCGACGGCGTACAGGCTCGAGGCGACGGTCCGCACGTGGCCGGAGAACTCGAGGTCCAGCGCGCGCAGGACCGGCAGCGACAGGTCGAGGACCGTCACCTCGGCCCGCATCCCGACCGCGACCTCGGCGGCGTTGCGTCCTGCCGTCCCTCCGCCGAGCACGACGACCCGGCCGGGCGGCGTCCCGGGCACGCCTCCGAGCAGGACGCCGCGCCCGCCGGCCGGGCGCTGCAGGAGCCAGGCACCCACCTGGGTCGCCATGCGCCCCGCGACCTCGCTCATCGGCGCGAGCAGGGGCAGGCTCCCGTCCGGGGCCTGCGCGGTCTCGTACGCGACGGACGTCGTGCCGGCGTCGAGCAGCGCGCGCGTGCCCGCGGCGTCGGCGGCGAGGTGCAGGTAGGCGAACAGCAGCAGGTCCTCGCGCAGGTGGCCGTACTCGCTCGCGACCGGCTCCTTGACCTTGCACACGAGCTCCGCCTCGCCCCACACCTCCTCGGCGGTCGCGACGACGCGCGCGCCCGCACGCTCGAACTCGTCGTCGGGCAGGTGGGAACCGGTACCGGCCCCGGACTGGACGAGCACGTCGTGCCCGGCCCGCACGAGGTGGTGGGCGCCGGCGGGGGTGAGCGCGACGCGGTCCTCGTGGTTCTTGACCTCGGTGGGTATCCCGATCCTCATGGTCCAGTGTCGTCGCGGGGCGCCCCACCGCGCACGACGGCGGGTGGGCGCCCCCGACGCGGAGGGTTCCGCACGCCTGGCCCGTCCGCTACCGTCGGGCCATGCCCACGTGGACGGACCCCGGCGAGGTGCAGTTCGACGCCGTCCTCACCGCCGCCGGCACCGCCTCGGGCGTGTTCGTCGAGGTGCCCCTCGACACCACGGAGCTGTTCGGCACGCGCGGGCGCGTCCCCGTGCGGGTCGAGGTCGACGACGTCGCGTACCACGCGTCCCTGGTCGCCTACGGCGGCCCGCACCTGCTCGCCGTCCTGCGGGCGGTCCGCGACCGGCTCGGCAAGGGCGTGGGCGACCGGGTCCACGTCAGCCTCCGGCTCGCGGCCGAGGTCTCGGCGATCCGGCGCTGACCGACCGCCGGGCGCCGTCCGGCTTCCCGTCCCCGGCGATCAGACCGCGTCGCGGGTCGGCGGTGTCGGCGACGGGCCGTCGGACAGCGCGATCTCCTTGGCCGTGGGGATCTCGTCCTCCATCGGCGGGTCCTTGTGCCGCAGCTTCGAGAACACCGCCCAGGCGACCGCGACGAGCGGGACGGACACCACGGCCCCGAGGATCCCGGCGAGCAGGGTCCCGGCCGTGACCGCGAGCGCGACCACCACCGGGTGCAGCGACACCTGGGCGCCCATGATCAGCGGCTGCAGGATGTGGCCCTCGAACTGCCCGATGAGCGCGATGCCGATCGTGACGATGAGCGCGGTGACGATGCCCTCCGCGGCGAGCGCGACGACGGCGGCGATGATCATGGCGAGCGGCGCACCGATGATCGGGATGAAGGCACCGATGAACACGAGCACCGCGAGCGGTGCCGCGAGCGGGACGCCGAGGATCGCCAGGAGGATCCCCGCGAGGATGCCGTCGATGATCGCGATGATGACCGTGCCGCGCGCGTACCCCGAGAAGGTGTACCAGCCGGCCCCGCCGGCGATCTTCCAGCTGTCGCGCGAGCGAGCCGGGAGCTGGTTGAGGAACCACGTCCACATGTCCTTGCCGCGCGCGAGGAAGAACACGGTGAGGAAGGTCGCGAGCGCGATCGCGGCGAACGCCTCGAACACCGAGCCGGCGCTCGCGGCCGCCTGGCTCGCGATGTCACCGCCGTGCTCGCTGAGCCACTGCTGGCCGTTCTCGATCCACCCGTCGAAGTCGTCCGACGTGATCGTCACGGGCAGGGGGCCGTTCTCGAGGAAGTCGAGGATCTGGCCGATGCCCTGGTCGAACTGGTCCGCGAGGCTCTGCCACTGGCCCGCGACGGACGTGATGATGTAGGTGAGCAGGCCCGCGATGAAGAGCACCGCCGAGAGGATCGCGAGCGCGGTCGCCAGGCCGCGCGGCATGATGCGCGCATAGAAGTCGGTCACCGGCCGCAGCACCGAGGAGATGACGAGCGCCAGGAACACGGCGACGAACACCAGCTGGACCTGGGCGGTCGCGTAGAAGATCAGGGCGACGGCGGCCACGACCATGAGCAGACGCCACGACCAGCCCGCGGTCGTGCGCAGCCACGCCGGGACGGTCTCGTCGTACCCGACGACCGACGGGTTCCGACGCGCTCCCGCCACCTTGCGCGCCTCGCGCGACGCCCCGGCGAGGTGCTTGACGGACGCCGCCGAGCGCTCGGAGCCGGAGCCCGGACGCGGCGTGGGCACGGGCCCGCTCGCAGGCCGCTGCTCGTCCGTCACGCCTGGCCCCGTCCCGTGATCACCCTCATCCGCCCAGTGTGCCCCAGGTCGTCCCCTCTCGCCGGGCACGACGCACGGGCCGGGCGACGGTCGAGCGGGCGGTCGTCACGCTCTCCCGGCGCAGGTCCGGCGGGTCGGACGCGATGCGGGATGCACCCGCCAACCGTGCTATGTTTTTCCCCGCACCGGAACGGCGGGAACGCCGGGAAGGTCCACTCGTCCGGGTGGCGGAATGGCAGACGCGCTAGCTTGAGGTGCTAGTGCCCTTTATCGGGCGTGGGGGTTCAAGTCCCCCTCCGGACACGACCAAAGTTACGCAGCGGGTCCAGGGAAACCTGGGCCCGCTTCGTCGTTGAGTCGTAGTCGACCCGCAGGTCGAGCGAGGCGTACAGTTCGGCGCGCTCCTCGTCGGTCGCCAGAGCCAACGCTCCGCCCATCGACCCGAGCTCCGCGATCGCTCGCGCGATCTCCGCCCGGCTCGGTCCCGCCGCAGACGGTTCCGCACGCTCCAGTCGCGCTCGAAGCGTCGCCGCCAACGCCTCCTTGGCGGTCAGCTCCGATACGACAGCATCCGACTGCAGGCCGCGGGCGAGCACGCCGACGAGATTCGCGATCGCCGTCTCCGTGTCAGCAAGCTCGGCTCGCCACCGGACCACGTCGGACGTGACTCCCGTTCGCACGGTCATAGCTTCGAGCAGTCGATCGGGATCGGAGAGCAGCGCACCCAGCTTGGCATCCATCGGCGGGAGCACATGCGCCTGGTTCAGGTAGACCGACTTCGGGTGATCGTCCAGCTCGCGAGGAACGGACCGCGCCCGCCCCAGGTCGCACTGATAGAGCGTTCGCCCGCTGCCAGGGGTGCGGTTCGGCATGAACTTGGCCTGCATCCGCCGACCGCACAGGGTGCAGAACACGCGTCCCGAGAGCGGGTAGGTGCGGCGGGAGGAGCGTGGCCGTCCCGTCCGTGGCCCTCCTGGTGACTGCAGCTGGTGTTGCGCTTGCTCGAACGTTGCGTCGTCGATGAGCGGTTCGTGGGTGCGTCCGCCCTCGGGCCGCACCCACTCGTCCTTGTCGCGCCACCGCATGCGAGTCACGTTGCCAGCCGCCACGTCATCGACGTCCGCCAAGGTCTCGACCTTGGCCTGCTTACCCCACATCCGAATGCCCGAGTACGTGGGGTTCGCGAGGATGGCCCGCACGGACGCGTGCGCCCAGCCGCGTTGGTCACGGTGACTGTTGCGCGCGGGATCGTGGGCCGACGGCGACGGGATGCCCTCATCGGTGAGGCGTTGCGCGATCGAGCGCAAGCCGCGCCCGTCCAGGAACTCGGAGAAGATCCGTGCGACGACCGGCGCGGCAACGCCGTCAGGCACCAACTTGTGAGCACGCTGCCCGGCCGCCGCCTTCGAAGGGTTGGGGTGCGGCCCGACGTCCGCAAGTCTGTAGCCATAGGGCGGTCGCCCACCCAGAAACCGATCGGTGTTCCGCGCGAGCTCGTGCATCGAGGACTTCGTACGCTTCTGGATCCGGGTTCGCTCGCTCTTCGACATCCCACCGAACAGCGACATCACGATCTCGTGCGCGTCCGAGTCCGGGTCGACTGCGCCACCCACCTCGGGGACGAACAACGACACGCCATAGTGGGTCAACACCGGGAACGTCATCGAGAACTGGTGACCGTAGAACGCGCGCTGCGGCTCGCCGATGACGATGCCGTCGAAGCGCCGAGTCGCGCTCTTGACCTCCGCGAGCAAAGCCGCGGCCTCCGGGCGACGCCGCCAGGGCAGAGAACGAGACTGGCCGATGTCGAAGAACTCGGCCACGATCTCATGCTCGAGGGGACCTACCAGATCACGAGAGCGCTTCATCTGCCAGGCGCGCGAGGCTTGCGGGTCCTGGGCATCCTCTGTCGATACGCGTCCGTAGAAGGCGAGCCTCATGGGTGGAGTATCCGTTCTCTAGGCCGCGGTCGCTTCATTCTGCCCGGCTCGCGCACGCTCCGCGGCCGCCAGAAGGATCCGCCCCGCAACGGCAAACGCCTCCTCGCTAGGTTCCCACCCCTCGGGAACTTCCAGCGCAACCTCAACGTCCGTGACGAGGTCCATGTTCGCTCCTACCCCGATCGCGCCGTGCATGTGGAAGCGCCTCGCGATCGACTTCGACGCCTCGGCCGGTCGGTAGGACAGAGCGGTGCACTCGGCCCGCCTCAGTCGCCGTGCGCATGCTCGTCGCCCTCCGGCCACACGGGGTCGAGCTCGTCGTCGACGAGCCACACGCTCTCGTCGTACACGAGCTGGTACCAGGTGGTGGTCGTCGTCCCCTGCGGCTGGAACGCGCCGGAGGCGCCCTCCTTCGTCCAGGTGCGCCAGACGACCATCACCACGGCGTGCGTGTCGTCGACCGTTCCGACGTCACTGATCGCAGAGCTCTCCACGAGCACGGCGTAGTCCACGCTCGCGTCGACGACGAGACCGGCGTCGATGTCGCCCTGAGACGGCACGCCGACCTGGCGCGCACGTTCGTCGAGCGCGTCAGCGAAGCGCGGTGTAGCGAGCCGGGCCGCGGCCCGGTAGGACTCGTCGGCCCACTTCTCGGCGCTGTAGGACCCTACGGTCGAGGCGAACCTCGCCCCGGCGGCACGGGCGTCCTGCCAGTGCTGGACGTCCCACCCGAACCGGTCGTTGGCCTTCGGCGCGGTGACCAGCCACGAGTCCTCGAGCAGCATCCACTCACCTGTGTACGCGTCCAGGACGTACCAGTGCCCTTCGGGCGGGTTCTCACGCACGGCCTCGGGCACGTAGGCGGTGCGTTCTGGCTCGTCGAGCGGAGAGGTCTCGGTGGGATCGCCGCCGTCGGGCCCGTCGGGCGCCTCGTCGAGCGGATCGTCGGTCGCGGACGGGACCGGCGCGGCGTCCGGCAGCACTGCGCGCGGAGGCGGCGAAGACTGCTCGTCCGTCGGCGGTGACGGGGCCTGCCTGAAGACCAGGACGCCCACGACCGCCGCGACGACGGCCGCGACGGCGACCCAGACCCAGAACCGGTTCATGCTGATCCCCTCCAAGGGACTGCGTGGTCGGACGTCAACCCTGAGCAGGTGCTGCGCCTACGTACTCCCAGTGCCACGGCTCCTCCTTGCCGCCGCCCGGCCGAGCCCAGTTCGGGTTCACCCAGCCGTACCTGGGGGCGTTGGCTGCCATCCAGAGGTGCGAGGCGGAGGTGAAGGTGTTGATCCCTCCGCCGAGGTCCAGCGCCAGTCCCCACCCGTGGTTCGACGTGCCCGGGGTCGCCGCGAGGAACCCCTTCTGAGCCTTGAGGACGACCTGCGTCTGGTAGTCGCGGTAGGCGTCGGTGATCGCGATGTCGGTGCCGAGGTCCGCTCGGTAGGCGTCGTTGAGGGTGATGAGTGCGGCGGCGGCGTCGCAGCGCAGCTGCTCGGTCCGGTGCCAGGGGATCGGGCACAGCGCGTCCAGGGGGATTCGCCCGTTCTGGTGTCCGCCCCAGGCCCCGCCGTTCATCACTCCGTCCGAGCTTCCGGGGTTCGGCGTGCTGAACTGCGTGCTGGCGTCCGTGGTGCCGCAGGTGGCGGCGGTCGACCCGCTCGATCCGAAGATCTTCCCGTCGCCGACGGCGTCGAGGAGCCGGTTGGCGTCGTTCTCGTGCTTCGCGTACGCGTCGGGGAAGGCGCTGACCTGGACCCGCTGCGCGGCGTCTCCGGGGGCCATCTGTTCCCAGCCGGCGAGGGCGAGCAGCCCGCGCTTGGGGCCCAGCGGACCGTCCGGACCGCCGAAGAAGGCTCGCGCCTGGAACTCGACGTCCATGAGGTTGTCCATGATGGCCTTCGGCGGGTCGGTGATCGGCCCGCCCCACCCGGCCGACGGGCGTTGCTGGAACACGCCGACGGAGTCGGCGTCGTTGCCCACGGCGTCGTGCGGGTAGTCGAGCGACATGCGCACGACACCGAGCCAGTGCTCCGTCCCCGGAGCGGGGAAGCCGCTGTACCCGCGGCGGTTCTCCCCGCTGTTGGCGTAGTTCTTGAGGCGTGACTCCTGCAGCGCCGTCATCAAGGCGATGACTACGCCCTTGCGGGGAACGTCGAGCTCGGCCGCCACGGCGACGATCGTGGACGCGTTGCGCACCTGCGCCTCGTTGAACCCTTCGACCGCTGGGACCGCAGCCGGTTCGACCTGGGTGGGGTCGTCGGTATCCGGCTCTTCAGCGGTCGTGTCCGGCTCGGGGGACGCGGCTGCCTCCGTGTTCGGCGCAGCCTCGCCATCGGCTGCGGGCGTATCCGTGTCCGACGGCGACGGCGACGTGGTGGTGACCGGCACGGTCTGCGCCGTGCACACCTCCTGCCCAGCTGACAGACGCTGTGCCGCGTCGACGACCTCGGTGGCCCACGCGGTGTCGGCCCCGCCGACCGGCAGCGACGCGACCGCCTCGACCCACGCCTTGACCACGTCGTCGTGCTGACGCTCGGCCGCGTCCGAGGTCGCGAGCACCATCGTGCCGTCGGGCAGCCCGGTGGTGTCGTCGAGCCCCTTCACGTATCCGGTGAGGAGGCTTCCGCTGTCCGCGACCCCGGTGTCGGCCAGGGTCAGCGCGAGCCAGCGCTCGACCGCTGCGTCGTCCTCGGTGTCGACGCCGGCCTCGTCTGCCTTCGCAGGGTCGACACCGTAGGTCCCTTCACCGTCGCCGGGCACCAGGCGGAGCGCTGCGGCGACCTGCCAGGGGAGCCCGGTCCCGGTGACCGCGGAGTGCGCGCTGGAGATGGTGTGCTCGTCCAGTCCGGAGTCCTGTGCTGCGACCGTCGAGGAGCGTGCCGCGCTCGAGGCGTCGGACTGTGCGGCACCGATGTACGCGACCGGGACCATGACGACGACCGCGATCAGCGCGGTGGCGACGGTCGCGATCGCGCCGATGAGCCGCTTGCCGGTCTTGGTGCCAGCGACCGTCGTGACGCCCTCGGCGACAGCACCTGCGGTGTTTCCCGCTGCAGCGTTGGCCGCTGTCTTGGCCGCCCCCAGCGCGACCTGCTTGCCGTTCGCCCCTGCCTCGGCGCCTGCAGGTCCGGATCGGGAGCCCCCGGGCGCCGTCGGGCTCCCCTGTGGCGTGGAGCCGGGAGGCGCCGCCGCCTTCGCCGCGGGAGCCCCTTGTGCTGCGCCCTTGAGCGCCTTGCCCGCACGCACCGCACTCGTCGCGTTGCCCGCCGCGGAGCCCGATGCGCCGCCGCTCGCCCCACCGGGGGCGCTACCCGGCGCTGGCACCGGGCCGGGAGCCGCGGGCTTGCTGCCCGACGCTCCGCTGGGCGTCCTGGTCTTCGGCCGGGCCGGTGCGGCACCCTGTGCGCCGCGCTGACCCGGCTCAGGTGCCGCCGGCCCGCCGCGCGGCTGCCCGGCGCTGCGGTTCGCCGCGGCGCGGCGGACGAGGCGGTCCGCAGCGCTGCCTGCGCGCCGACCGCCCGGGCGCGCGGCGGGCTCGGCGGGGACCGATGGGTCCTCGCCGGCCCCTTCCACGGGCTCTTCGGGCGTCTGATCGCTCATACCTCGCATCAGGCACACGAACGGGCGCACCGCCGTGCAGCGCGCGGTGCGCCCGGGCCGTCAGCGCGCGATCAACGCCGCGTTCCTGTCCGTGGGGAGGAGTGTCGCGGTCGCTGATCCACGTCGGTCAGACGTCGTCCGGGCGAGCGAGCAGGACGACGGTGCCCAGGGACGCCAGCGTCTCGAGCAGCTCGCGCTCGCCGGACGGGTCGATGAGTCGCACCGTCCCGGCAGGCACCGGGACGTCGGTGAACGGCGCGTAGTCGGTACGGACCAGCACGAGCGGGACCCGTGACGACGACCAGCTCTCGAGGTGCACGGTCGCGCTGCGCGGGGCGAGGACCACCTGCAGCTCGTCCTCGCTCAGGTCCTCCAGCCCTGCACGTGCCGCCAGCTCGGCCTGAGCGACGTCCGCGACGGCAGCCGCGTACGCCCACCGGGCGCCCAGGGCCTCTTCGTCGCCCATCTGCGCGTACCCGGGGACGAGCACGCCGACGAGCTCGGTGAGGGAGTCCGCGAACCAGGTCGACTGCTCGGTGACGAGGGCGAACGGCCATGTGCGGCCCGGCGTCGGATGTGCGGGCGCGTCGTGGCGGACGTCGGCGGTGGCGATGATCACGGGATCTCCTCAGGCGACCCGGGCGCCGGCCCGGTTCAGCAGATCGTCGACAGCGGCGCCGAGTCCGGCGACGGTCGTGTCATTGTTCAGGACGTGGTCGATCAGGTGCATGGAGATCGGCCGCTCGGTGTGGTGGTCGTTCGCGGGTCCGACGCCGGGACGATCCACCCACCAGACCTCGGCGCCGCGCTCGACGAGCGTCGAGGTCTCTGCGTCACCGCGCGCGTCGGTCACCACAACGTCGAACACGCCGTCCTGCGCCCAGGCGAGAGCGACGCGCTCGATCAGAGCGTGCACGAGCAGCTCCTGACCGAACGCCGCTCGCAGCACGTCTCCCAGCGCCTGCAGGAGTCGGCGCACCTCGGGGCCGTGGATTCGGTGTCTCTTCGCACCGTCCCACTCGAGCTCGGACACCAGGCCCTGCACGGTCGTGCCGCCGTCGACCAGGGGGTCGAGCGTCACGGTCATCTCCTGCGCGTGGTCGAGCGCCGGTGGCTGGACGTCGAGCTCGACGGGGAGCAGGTCGTCGGCGAACAGCCCGCTGATGCGCCGCACCTCGGCCCCGAAGAGCCGGTCGTCGAGCAGGTACTGCCCGGACTTGCCGATCGCAGAGATCCTGGTGGTGCCGTCCACGAATGGGTCGAGCTCGACCAGGACGTCACGCAGCACGTCGGCGTGCGCGAACCGGCGGAACCCGTGGGCAGAGACCAGGTGCTGGCCGACGGTGTCCTTGCCGGCGCCGGCGTACCCGCCCAGTGCGATGATCCGAGACATCGTGTCTCCTCTCGTGAGCCTGGGTGCTGGTCACCCGTCGTCAGTCCTGTGCGCGATCGAGCGTGGTCGAAGCGTGTGGTCCTACAGCGCCACGTTGCGGGGCGGGGCCCCGCCCATCGCCACCAGTGCGTGACCGTGCTGCACAGGTGTGTCGGCGCCGGTGGCGAGCCGGACGATCTCGGAAGGTGCGTGACCGAACACCACTTGCGACCGTGCCTGCCTGCGCAGGTCGTGTCCCTCGGTGCTCCACGTGAGCGGCGAGTGGGCCGCGGCCACGAGGCCGCAGCCGGTCGCGCGTGCGAGCCGGGCGACGGCGAGCACCGCGGAGGCGATCTCGGCCCCATGGATACCCGCGAAGAGGTCGTGCTCATCGTCGACGACGAGCAGCGCGGGGGTCACGTCCTGGGGCTCGCGCTCATCGCTGCTCGTCGGGGCGGCGGCGGAGCGCCGGCGGGAGCCGATGCGGTCGAGGACCTGTCGCAGGTTCGCGAGCGCGCGCTCGGGGGTGGAGGTGACCTCGCCGCGTACGTGGCGCAGGTAGGACGTGAGGTCGCCGCGGGAGTCGATCGCGTACACGTCGTGGCCGCGTGCGTCCGCGCTCGTCGCGATCTGCGCCAGCAGCGTCGTCTTCCCGCTGCCTGACGGTCCGTACACCAGCAGTGGCCCGTGGAGCCGGGGCTCGTAGTCGAGGTCGAGCGTGCGGATCATGTTGGGTTCCTCTCGTTGCGGGGTCAGTTCGCCTCGGCGCGGAGCGCGTGCGCCGCGGCCGCCGCGCCCCGCAGTCGCGGCTCGGGTGCGTCACGCCCGTCGGGCTCTCCCCATCCGCCTCCGTCGAGCCGCGAAGCGGGACGGTCGTCGCTGGCGCCGTCGAGCGTGGGGGTGTGCTTGGCGACCTGGGCCGGCGTCGGCTCGGGGTGTGCGGTCGTGGGGATCTGCGCCAGCTCGAGTCGTGCGCGGTAGTCGGCGGACGTCGCCAGGTAGGACTTGAACACCACGGGCATGTGCCCCTCGAACTCGGCGACGCCGACACCGCGGACGGCGCCCGGGTCCGCCTTGACGTTCTCGGGGATGGTCGGAGCCGAGCGGGGGTCGAGGAAGGCGTGCCCGCGTGCTGCCTCGTTGGGGTTCGAGCCGAGCAGCATCCGGTTGGCGAGGTTGGTCTTGAGCGGGACGGAGATCCCGGTGTTCGCTTGCGCCATCTGGGTGGCGACGATGATGCGGATGCCGACGAACCGCAGCTCGGCAGGGATCTTCGCCACGGTGGACTTGATGAGCTGGACGACGAGGTTCTTGGTAACGGCCTCCAGCACGAGCGGGTGGTCCTTGCCGATCCCCTTGGGCACCTCCTCCAGCGCGAACATCCCCGTGACCTCGTCGAGCACGACCAGGATCGGGCGGGGCTGAAGGTGCGGGGGCAAGTCCTGGACCTTCTGGACGTCGCGCTCGGCGAGCAACCGGGCTCGGGCCTGGCCCTCCTCGTAGATCAGGCGCAGCATCGTCAGCGTCTGCTCGGGCGAGTCGCACCCCCATCCGCCCGGGCGGCAGAACTCCTTGCACCACGTGAAGTCGACGGCCTTGTGCGGGACGTCGCCGATGGCAAGCTCGAACCCGCGCTGAAGCGCACCGGCGATGAGCGCGTTGATCGCGCTCGACTTCCCGGACCCGGCGGTGCCGACCACGAGTGCGCCTGGGGTGGCGCCGAAGTCGAGGGCGAGCTCGACGGGGGTGGCGCCAGGTTCGGCGAGCTGCTGACCGACCGGGATGGACCAGTCCCCGGGGCGCGGCGTGGACGCGAGCGAGTAGGGGATGACCGGGGCGAAGGTGGGTGGCTCGGCCGGCACGATGCGGGCGGACAGGCCCTTGGTGTCGACGTCGACGTACCAGCCGTCCCGGCCGACGACGACGGTGGCGACCTCCTCGAGCTTGGACAGATGCTTGCTGGGGACGTAGGTCCGCGGCAGGTCGAGGCCGAATCCGCCGTCGGGCGTGGCGCGGACCTGCACGTCCCACGCCTTGACGCCGAGGGCGAGGGCGACTGCACCGCGGCAGCGCGCCTCGTCGTCGCTGAGCTTGGTCAGCGTGGCCTTGCCGAGGTACGGCTCGAAGCTGGTGAGGTAGTAGCCGCGGTGGGCGTCCTCGAAGCGGGCGGCGATCTTGTCACCGTC
This sequence comes from Cellulosimicrobium sp. BMG9.23, assembly GCF_059159985.1. Taxonomy (NCBI): domain Bacteria; kingdom Bacillati; phylum Actinomycetota; class Actinomycetes; order Micrococcales; family Promicromonosporaceae; genus Cellulosimicrobium; species Cellulosimicrobium sp. BMG9.23. Next base: position 228,904 of record NZ_JBZGBZ010000006.1, on the reverse strand, counting down.
GGAGGGCTTCGTCCCGCGGGGCAGGTTGACCGCCTTGGTGCGCGCGGCGCCCTTCGCAGTGCGCACCTCCGTGGCGACGACCTGACGGGTGAGCACGGCGGTGTGCGCGTCGGGGTCGATCGAGTCGAGCTCCCACCCGGAGCCCTTGACCTCGGAGACCTTGGCGATGAGGCCGTTGACGTGCCGGCCGGCGTCGAAGCCGTCGGGCAGGTTCACGGTCAGCCGTTCGATCGCCACTGGTGCCCTCTCGTCCGGTCGGCCGTGTTCGGCGCGCGCTCGTTGGAGATCAGGCACACGAAGGTCGGTTCGTCGACCAGCGGGACCAGCGCAGGGCCAGCCCGCGGCTGGTCCGGTGTTTGTGCTGGTCAGTGTTCGAAAACGTGCGTCAGTCCGGGGTGGACCAGCCGGACCGGCCCGGGGGTAGGCCCTATAGGGGGAAGGGACATATGTACTTACCTGAAGACGATCCCCGAGAACCTATATGCCTAGCGCGCATGGCGTATAGGGGTATGAGCTGGTCTGACTGGTCTCATCAATAGATGTAGAGAGATAGTGGTCGTGAACTGGTGTTTCGCCGCCGCGAACCGGACCAGCCGAGGGATGGTCCGCCGCTGGTCCGCGCTGGTCCTCGACGGCCTGGACCAGCGCGGTGCGAGCAGGTCACGGCCCCGGACGCACCGGACGGTCATGCGGGTGGTGAAGTGGCGTCTCGTCCGTGAGTGCCCGCGTGAGCATCGCCTCCCGCTCGCGCTCCACGCGGATGTCGACCGCGCGGTCTTCACGCACAGAAGTATCTGTGCCCGTGGTCGTCGCCGGGAGCACGGGACCAGGGTCCTTCACGACGGTGACCTCCGGCGCGGCGCTCACCTCGACCGCGCTCGTGCCCGTGGGTGCGGCCAAGACCACCGCGCCTCCGACTGCTACCGCGAATGCGACGACGAACGCGCCGCCGACGGCGAGGGCGAGTGCGGACAGTCCTCCAGCTGCTCCAGGCACGCGTTCTGGAAGGCGCCGCATCAGCGCTGCGATCATCACTACGAACGGCAAGACGGCGGCCGCACGGACCCGGCTCACCAGGTCGACGGCCTCGCCGCCAGCCGCCGCACATCCGGTGCAGATCGCGAGATGGCCCTCGACTTCGGTCTGCGCGACAGGACCGAGCGTGCCGCGGTAGTACCGACGGAGTCGTACCGCGGTCGTTCGGCAGTCCGCCGAGCTCGAGCGGCGGGTGTGCGTCGCGACGAACTGGTCGCTAAGACGCGTCGCGGCGCGCGTGAGCCGCATCGACACGGTTCGCGCGGAGGTTCCTTCGGCGGCGGCAATCTGGTCCAGGCTCTGCTCGTCGACGTGCCGGGCCAGCAGCAGGCCCTGGTCGGATGGCCCGAGCTCTCCGAGCGCCTGGCGCATCGCGGCGACGTTGCGCTCTCGGGAGCATGTCTCGACGATGGAATCGACCGCGTCGTCCGGAGCGTCGCGTGGTTCTGGAGGAAGGTCGGTCAGGACCGTGCGTGCGTCCGTGCGTGCCATTGAGATTGCCTCGTTCACCGCGGCACGGGTCCAGTACGCCCGCACGTCTCGCACGCCTCCTCGCGTGCGCAGCCGCACCAGAACCTTTTCCGCTGCCCGCGCGGTGGCATCTTCGGCATGGCGCGTACCACACCGACGGGTGACGTGCGCCAGCACGTGCCGATAATGCTCGCGCCACCAGCCGGTCTCGTCGTCGACGCGAGTCTGTGGCCGGCTCATAGGCCTCTCCTCGTGTGCCTGATGCACGGTAGGTGGGGCGGCGGGAAGAGCCGCCCCCGGCGAAAACAGGAGTCATGATGTCGCTGGCACATGCCAAGCCCGAGCGAGTTGCGATCGGGGCGAACAGCGGGCAGGGGCAAGGGCTGCTCCTGTGCACCTCGCTGCTCGACCTCGACGACTTGCACGCGAACCTCGCGTCGACGTCCGGAGTGGGGGTCGACTCGTGGATCGTCACCTCGGTCGTGGGAACGCCGCTTCCGGACTACGCGCTGCGGGACGAGAGCGGGCGCTGGCCGGGATTCCGGCCCGAGGTGATGTGGTTCCCGATGATGTGGCTGCCGCCGGAGGTCGCGGCGCGGCGCCGCATCGACCTCGAGGGCGGCGGCCAGGTGGACGAGACGGACGAGATGCTCGCCATCCGCCTGTGCCTGGCCGCGATGGCATGCGGTCTGTACGACCCGGTCGACGGCACGTGGCTCGACGTCCTGTCGAGCGCGGGACTGGACCGGACGTCGGAGGAGGACCTGAGCCTGGTCAGGGACTGGCTGGAAGGGGATCCGGTCCCGGAGCTGGACGGGATCGACCTGCGACCTCTGCTGGCCGTGACCGACGAGGTCCAGGCGACGGCCGTGACGATCACCGAGGTCGTCGAGGATGCGGCCCTCGCGGCGGGCGCGACGGAGCTCGTCGGCCTGCTCGACGAGCTTTTCGACCCGGAGGCAGCGCGAAGCGACTCGGTCCTGTCGTCGTCGGTCGTGGCGCTGCTCGAGCTCTACCGGGACCTGACGCCGTGGTGGTTCGCAGGTGACGTCGACGACACGATCGCGCGGTCCCGGGAATCCGGCTCGGCGACTCGGGCGGCGGACGTGGTGACGCGATGGCTCAGGGGCGTCTCGGTCGAGTACGGGCCGAGCCTGGAGGCGATCCGTCGTGAGCTCGCGATCGGGTAGCCCGCGAAAGCCCAAACGGTTCGTACGCGACATTCGGGAGTTTATTGGCGTAGGAAGCGTGCGAGCGGCAGCGGATGCACTCGCTACTCCGCCAATTGGCCATCGCGCGCTCGTTCGTCCGCCGCGCTCTGGCGCACGCTGCGGACGTCTCTGCCCGACCGCGGCTCGGCCCTCACTGGGGCGAGGCGCTGGGCGCGGCTCTCTCCGCCTGGCGAAGACGGGCGCGTGTTGGAGCTGGGGTGAGATCATGCTCGCACGCTAACCGCGATCCGAGAGACATACAACTGATGGGAGAGTTAGACCTCACGTGAAGAGATGGAGGTTCGGATGGGAGAGCGGAGTGCCAATAGTTGATATTTCAGGCAGAATGCTTCCCGTGCCAGCCACCCCGGACACGAACCGCCTGCCACGCATCGTCGAAGACGCCATCAGGGCGCTCGGACACCCGACACGCCTTGAGGTCATCAGAGCCCTCGGATCGCGCGAGGCATCCACCTTCCGCGACGTCCACGTCGAGGTACCGGTGAGCGCGGCCAACCTCTCCAAGCACCTCGCCGAGCTCGAGGAGCTCGGGGTCGTCTCGGTCGACCTCCCGCCCGGCGAGCGTCGGGGACGGGGTCCCCGTTACGCCCTCGAACGACAACGCGTTGCCGAGCTCGTGCGTGCCCACTCGCAGTATGTGCTCAGGGATCAGGACTGAGCGGACACCTCGATCATCACGTCGCTCGTCCCGATGACAGGCCGCGCCGCGACCTTGAACTCCGCCCACTGCTCGTCGCCGGTCGCCATGCGCAGCACCGTGGAGCACTGCCCGCCGTCGTTCGAGAGCAACGCGCCCAGGCACTCGTGGTCCGCATCGTGCACCAGATCGTGGATCGTGCGCCCCTTCGTCTGGATCAGCCCCAACGAGTCCCAGCCGGCCGACGTCCGATAGAGGTGCATGTACCGCAGGTCCACGAGCCCGATCGCGCTCGCCTCGATGAGCTCGAACACAGCGGCGAGGTACGCGTCCGTCCGGACGCCCTGCACCGCCGGTCCGATCTCGCGCAGCAGACCTGACGCCTCGTAGCTCATCCCGCGAAGGCTCGCGTGTCCGTCGTGCCGATCCGAGAAGCCTGCGAGCCGCAGCTCGACCGACCGCTCCCGCGAGGTCCCGGCCCCGGCGGTCACCGAGTAGGAGATGGCGTGCACCTGCTCACCCTCGTAGCTCAGCCCCCGCTCGATCTGGTTCTTGAGCCGGATGCCGTCCGCAGGGTCGACCACCGTGTCGAACCAGGTGGGCGGTGACCACGGCCCCTGCTCGTCCGTCGGCTGCTCGATGTCGTACAGCTCGAACATCAGCGCGTCCCAGTGCACCTTGATGTCCGGGCCGTCGATCTCCCACTCCCACGTCCCGACGAGCGGCATCTCGGGCACCGGCCGCTCGCGCAGCCCGTAGTACACCAGGACACCGACGATCCACGCCGACTCCGGTGTGCGCAGCGGCACCGCACGCAGCGTGTACTCCACGCCGTCCAGCACCTCGGTGCGACGTACCCGGCGCGCGCTCAACGCGTCTTCGACCGCCGGGAAGACCAGCTTGCGGGCGACACGACCCAGATGCTTGTTCGCGCTGAGGTCCTGATCGAAGTGCTGGTCGTCGACGAACAGCAGCTTTCCGTTGCGGTCGAGGAGGAACCACTCTCCTGCAGGGTTCATGTCCAGGCCAGCCATGGGCATATCATGACGCGCTCGACACGCGGTACGTCGGACATGTCGCGCATCTGTGGATAAGCAGGCCGCCGCATCTCACAATGCGACCCCTGCCCTGTTCACGAGGACAGGGTGAAATCCCCGTGCTAGGTTCACGGCGTACCCGACCGGCGGCGCTGGCGCGGTAGCGACGAACCACTCATCCATGGGGGTCTACGCCGTGCGCCGCATTCTTTCCCTGATCTCGTGCGAATCGACACGGGTGTGCAGAGCCTTGCGCCTGCACGGCCCGTTGCCGCTGTCCCAGATCACCACCGCAACCGGGATGTCCCCTCAGCTCGTCGAGGCCACCCTCCACGAGCTCGACGCGCTCGGGCTCGTCCGCGAGGTCGAAGGCCGACGCGTGGAGCTCGACGCCGAGGAGTGCGCCCGGGTGTACACCGAGCTCTACGCCACCGCTTCGATCCGCGAGGTGTGCCATGCGTGAGGCCGTGTCAGTGCTGGCCGAGGTCGCACCGGGCGTCTTCACCGTCCAAGGGCGGAGCTCGAACTGGGCCATGCTCGTCGACGGGCGTGACGTCGCACTGGTCGACTCCGGCTACCCCGCCGACTTCCCCTTGCTCGAGCGGTGCCTGCGCCACGTCGGCTCGACTCCGCAGCGCGTCGCCGGCGTCGTGGTCACCCACGCCCACGCGGACCACATCGGCGGCGCGGCACGACTTGCCCGCGAGCACGGAACCACCGTGTGGGTCAGCGAGCTCGAGGCACCCAACGCCACGCGCGAGGAAATCCACCAGGTCACGTTCCGGGACGCGGCACCGCACCTGTGGCGCCCGTCGGTGCTGGGCTGGGTCGTGCACGCGCTCCGCGCGGGAGGCATCCGCGACGTCGCCCTGGGGTCGCCGTCCATCGTGCCCGATGGTGACCGGCTCGATCTTCCCGGAGCCCCCGTCGTCTCTGTCACGGGTGGGCACACGCCCGGGCACATGGTGCTGCGGTCCGGGGACGTCCTGATGTCCGGGGACGCGCTGGTGACCAGCCATCCGCTGTCGGGCATGGTGAGCGGCCCACATGCGCTGCCGGCCATGTTCCACTCCGACCCGGAGCACGCTCACGCGCTCGTGACGAGCGTCGTACGTCCCACGGACCGCGTCCTGATCCCGGGCCACGGACCGGTCGCTGTCCTGCAGCGCGATCCCTTGGCCGGCGGGTCACTCGCGACGTCGTCCGCCGCGGCGGTGGCACCATGACCGAGCCCGTTCCGGTCGAGGTCTCGGTCTGGCCCATGCAGGAGGCGCTGAGCGTGTACCTGCGGCGCCGGCGCCCGACTGAGCCGGAGACCACCCAGGCGATGACGCGTCTCGAAGAGGCGTTGCGCGACCCCGAGTCGGACGTCTACGCGCTCGTCCGGGAGCTGCACCTGCTGCTGCGTGCGATCCAGACCCGTGAATCGGCCAGGTTCGCCGACGAGCTCGCCCTCGCCCTGCATGGATGGAACCCCGACAAGCCCGACATCTGGTCTGCGCTGGCGTTCGAAGCAGCGGCCTCCTAACCTGACGTGCGAGGTCAGTCACCGATCTCCAGGGGAGCGACCTTCCCGAGCCGGTAGGCAGCGTCGACCTGCTCACGCACCTCCTCGGCGACCGTGCGCCCGGACGGCATGACGGTGTGCGCGAGCCACTCGTCCTCGAACGTCACGATCCCGGACTCCACCGCCTCGAGCTTCGCCTTCACCATGAGGGCCAACGCACGCCAGCGCTGACGCACCGCCTGCTCGTACGCGGCGGCCGCCGCCGACGGCTTGCGCTCCAGTCCGCTTGGGGTCACCGTGAAGGCCGCATCCTCACGGTCCGGCAGCGGAAGCACAAGGCGGATCCGACGGTCGTTCATGACGAACCCAACCGCGGCCCGACCAGGCTCCCACGCGTACTGGTAGCCCGTTGCCCCGTAGCGCACCAGGGTCCGCTCGACCTCGGCGCGCGAACGCTCGGACGGGACCTCGGTCGATGCTGCGTAGGTCGGGCTCATCTCATGCCTTTCGGGGACTGTGTCGAGGGTTCCATCACGCGGCGACCGCCTGCAGCGAGGGTGCTGCGTCCGGCGTCGCGCGGCGGGCGCGCTGGGAGTGCATGTCGCACATCCCTACTCGGCGCGGAGATCTGCGGCACCCGTCGACCGAGCACTCGCTGGGACGTGACACGGTCTTGCGTACGCGCTCGAAGACGGCATCGTCAACGACCCACCGCCCGCGCACCTTGCGCGCTCCGCACCGTGCGAACGCCGCGCGTAGCGTCGAGGGGGACACGCCGAGCTCGGCAGCCATCTGTGCCTGGGTCCGCGCCGGGCCAGCACCGTCCGGAGCGACGGGCTTGGCGACCCGCGCGGCGAGCGCGCGCCGCAGTGTGCGACGGTCCTGGACGCTGGCCGATCGAAACGCCCGGGCACGATCTCCCATCCGCACCTCGCGGTCGTCCTGCTCCCACAGCGATGCGCGGTGCGAGGTGTCGACGTCGAGGTCGCCGAACGGGTCGAACCTGCGGGCGAGGCGGTCGAGCAGCTCTTCGTACTCGACATGGTTCAACGTGCGGATCGCGTCCCAGTCGAACGCGGCGGCACGCTCGACCAGCACCTCGTCGACGAACGGGCACCAGTCGGGATCGGTGAGCCAGGTCAGCACGAGCGAGTGCCGAAAGTACCCGCACCCCGGCTCGATCTGACGTGCACGCGCCGCCAGGCGTGCCACCTCGGCGCCGCTGAGCTCGACGTCGGGACGCTCGGCGCGCGCCTCGTACAGGGCCCGCCGCGCGCGATGCGCGTTGGCGCTGGAGTTGCGGTAGGGGTCAGTGAAGCTCACGACGCGACCTTCCACGCGTGCGCTGCGCGGCCATCGAGACGGAGCAGGAACCGTAGGCGGCGCCCGCCGGGTGCAGTTCCGGCGATCTCTTCGATGGCCGCGGTCAGCACCCACGCGCACGCGATGCGCTCCCCCAGCGTCGGATCGCCGCTCCCGAGCTCGACGTCGCGCACGCGCTCCGCGCTCATGGGTGTGCCCGTGCGGTGCACACGGTCGGCGAGGTCAGCGCGAGTGAGACCAGCGATCAGACGCAGCCGCCTGAGCGCCAGACCTCGCGGCGTGACGTTCACGGCGCTCCCACTCCCCCGCGGATCATCGCCCCGATCTCGTCCAGGTGGACGAGGCGCTGCCAGGCGTCCCAGCCGACGTGGATCTGGTGTCCGTGCACCCGCTGCTCGTGCCGGTGGGTGTGCCCGTGGACGAGCCACCGACCCTCGTCGGCCAGACGCCACTGGGTGTGCCGCACGTCGGACGTGTGGTCCGCCTCGGAGGCCGGGGCGGCGTAGGGGAAGTGCGACAGCAGCACCTCTCGCCCACCGATGCGCCGTCGGGCGGCCGCGGACGCCGACGCGAAGACCTGGAGGTACTGCCCTGCCTTGCGGTGGGCGTTGCGGTGCATCGGGTGCCCCTGGTCGTGGTTGCCCCAGACGAGGTGCTTCTCCCCTGGCAGCGCCTCGAGCATGGTGAGCGCCCCCGTGGGGCAGCCACCGGCAAGGTCGCCGAGCACCCAGACCTGGTCGCCGTCGCGCACCACGTCGCCCCAGGCGGTCGCGATCGCGTCGTCGTGCTCGTCGACAGAGTCGAAGCCCCGCAGCTCGGCGACTCGTCGGTGCCCCAGGTGCAGGTCCGAGCAGACCCAGACGCTCACCATGCACCACCCGGGAGAGGGTTGGCCGCGGCCCACTGCGCCCACTCGTCGACGTCCAGGCGCACCCGGACATCGACGCCGGGTGCGGTGACGACCGCGTCGCTGCCCGGGCCCGAGCGGCGCAGTGCAGCGCGGATGAGCGCCCCGGCGTACCGGTCGCGGGCAGGCGGCCCGCCCTGCAGGTTGACCACGGCATGCGTCTGGGCCAGCTCGATGATGCTTCTCCAGCCGCCGTGCGTCACACGGTCGGTCGCCAGTTCGCGGATGGTCAGCACCGCCACGTCTCCTCCAGGTGGTTGGTCCTCTCACCGGAGAAAGGGACGGCGAACGCGTCCCGGCCCCGGGGTCAGGCGGAGACGCCGATCCGCCACTCGACACGCGGGTTCGCGCCCGTCGGGAAATAGCGACGGCGGCGACGCTCGAGCCGCCAGATGTACGCGCGCGAGGGCACCTTCGCGCCCTTGCGTCGGTTGCACCGGGCGCACAGCGCCGCGCAGTTCGACAAGGTGGTGGCCCCGCCCTTAGACCAGGGGTGGATGTGGTCGCCGTGGGTGGGGCGTGCTGAGCACCGGAAACCCAGCATCGGCTTGTGCTCGCACTGCTGCCCGGCGCGGGCGAACGCCTGCGCGCGCTGGGCAGCGGTGAACAGCCGTTGCGGGTCGGTCCGTGCAGTACGGTCACTGCCGCCGAACACCGCGCGCAGCGACAGGAGCACCAGGGCGATGAGCACGGCGAGGGCCGGGTGCTCGCGAAGCACGTCGATCAGGTCGATGACGCTCATGCGCACGCTCCCGGACCGGACGAGACGTGCGCGAGATCGCTCGGCCTGTCGGACAGCGCCGCCGCGGCGAACGTGACGGCGACCGGACCGGTGCACACGGTCAGCGCGCTGGAGCGGGGCTGCTCAGCCGCCGCCCGGTGCCGCCCGGTCACGTCGAGGACCGTGTCGGCGTACCAGCCGATTGAGCCCAGGAGCGCGACCACCGTCATCACGATCAGCACCTTCATGGGCCGTGACGTGAACCGGTACGCCAGCGTCTGGCGGCGCGTACGCAGCAGCATGGACTCCGAGCGCCGTGTCGGCGCGGGCGCGGCATGGCGCCGGGTGGGGCGTGAGACGAACACGCGCTGCTCTGGGGTGGTTTCGTCAGGACGACGCACCTGAGGACTCCTCGTTGCCTACGGCGAAGCGGCGGCACCAGGTCGGTTGGACCGGTACCGCCGCTTCGGCTCTGTCAGAAGTCGTCGTCGTCCTCGGCCGGGGCGGGCTTCGCCTTGCTGCGAGCCCGGGTCGCCTTGGGCGCCGGCTCGTCGTCGGTGCGCCGCGACTTCGCGGGGGCCGACTTCGCGCCGTTGCCGGACTTCGTGCGCGTGATCTCGGCGGTCGCGAACCGCAGCACCGCGCTGATCTCCTCGATGGCGAGCTCGGTGACGGTGCGCTTCTCACCCTCGCTGGTCTCGTAGGTGCGCTGCTGGATCGCGCCCAGCGCCATCACGCGGTCACCCTTGCTCAGGGACTCGGCGACGTTCTCGGCGTAGTCCTTCCACACCGCACCGCGCAGGAAGAGCGTGTCGCCGTCCTTCCACTCCTGCGTCTCGCGGTCGAACACCCGGGGGGTCGACGCGATGGACACGTTCGCCACCGCGGCGCCGCTGGGGGTGTAGCGCAGGTCCGGGTCCTCCGTGAGGTTCCCCACGACGGTGGTCATCGTCTCGCCAGCCATGTTGACTGCCTTCCTCTAGTTCCGTGTAATCCCCCGTCGGGGGGGCGGTCCGCCCCGGACGGACTGCCCGGGAAAGGGGCTCTGTGCCCCCTCACCTGCTTCTGTGGGTTGGCGCAGGAGTCAAAGTCACGACGCGTGCGTGAGCGCGCGCATGTCCTCGAGCGACGCCCACCGGCCGGGCAGCAAGTCACGAGCGTCGACGTCGGGCGGGGTGGCGAGGTCGAGCCGGCGCTCCCGTCGCGCCCACGCGTTCACCGCGACCGCCCGTCCCTCGACACGGGTGACCCACGTCCCCGCGCTCGGCGGGGCGGGGACCCTCGCCCGCTTGAGGTCCGCGCAGGCGGAGCGAGCGTCGCCAGCGGGCGTGGTCCCCGCTGGGACGGCGTCCGACCACGAGAAGTCGCGCTCGTCGCCAGACCACCGCACCGCGATCGACACGACGTCGCTGGGCCGCACCGCAGCCGACAGCGGTGCGGGGTCGCGGAACGCTGCAGGAGGGCGCGCATGTCCTCGGGCGACGCCCACCGGCGCGGAGACCGGCTCGAGCTCGGGCGCCGGCATCGGCTCAGCGTCGAAGTCCAGCGTCTGCGGAGCTGGCTCCGGCGGCGCATCCCCACGAACCACGCGAAGTCGTGGGCTCGGTCCGGGCGCCGGCTCAGCCGGATGTGTCGGGTCGTCGACCGCCACGCGCCACATGCTCTGGACGACCAGGCTCGACGTCGTCTCAGTACGAACGGACTCGGCCCCCTCCTCGTCGACCTCGACCACGTCACGCTCACGCACCTCCACACGACCCCGCACGGCGACGAGGTCTCCCACCTCAGGGCTCGATCCCAGGTCGGCGACGACACCCTTGAGCGCACGGTCGAACGCGACGATCTCCTTCGTCTGCGCCGACCCCTCGACACGGCCCGACGCCATGCGTCCGCCCGAGTAGGTGCGCTCGGACCAGTCCGCAAGGACCCCGATGGTGGTGGTGAGCTCACCGTGCTCGGTCGGCACCTTCGTCAACGGGACGGGCGTGACGACGCAGTCCTCGGGTCGCCACGCCTTGATCTGGTCGCGAAGCGAGACGAGCGGGTGGGTCCCGAGGGCGACGCCGAGCGTCGTGCGCTGCGCGGCGCTGCGGTCCACCACGCCCCACTCGGCGTCGGGGATCTCGACCCCCGCCCCGGCCGCACGCGCCACCATCGCCATGCCCAGCCGGGGTCCGAACGTGTCCAGCGCACCGGCCATGATCAGCGCCTCCACCACACCGGACTGCAGCGCCTTGCCGTCCGCGGTGTGCACGCGCGTGACGAAGTCGGCCAGCGACGTGAACGGACCTCGCTCCTCCCGCTCGGCGACGATCGCGTCGGCCACCGGGTCGCCGACGCCCTTCACCTCCGCCAGCCCGTACACGACCTGGCGCCCGTCGGTCGAGGCGCGCCGCTGCGCCAGGTTCACGTCCGGTGCAGCGACCTCGATGCTCTCGGCGGCGCACTCGACAAGAGCACCGCGACGCTTGTCGTCGTCGTCGGTGCACGCCAGGATCGCGGCGGCGTACTGCAGGGGCCAGTTCGCCTTGAGGTAGGCCGTGACGTACGAGACCAGCCCGTAGGCCGCGGAGTGCGACTTGTTGAACAGGTAGGCCGCGGACGCCTGGAACGTGGTCCACAGTCGCTCGAGGGTGCCCTGGGAGAACGCCGGGGACACCACGGTGCCCTCCTCGTCCACCTGCGCCTCGGATCCGCCGGCGAACCACATCTTGCCGACCGCCGCGACCTCGTCGGCCTTCTTCTTCGACACCGCCTTGCGCAGGCGGTTCTTCTGCGCCGCGGTGAAGCCGGCGACCTTCTCCCCCAGGATCATCAGCTGCTCCTGGTAGCAGATGACCCCGTACGTCTCGTCGAGCACCTGGGCGATCACCTGCTGCTCGCCGGGGTCGGTCGTGAGGTAGTCGTAGGACACCTGCTCGCGACCGTTCTTCCGGTCGGCGTACCGGGTATGCATCCCGGCCCCGAGCGGTCCGGGGCGAAAGAGCGCGACGAGCGCGGACAGGTCGTCGATCGACTGAGGGCCGACCTGCTCGGCCAGCCGCGTCATGCCTCCGGACTCGAGCTGGAACACGCCGGCGGTACGGCCCGCGGAGAGCATGTCCCACGTCGCCTGCGCCCGGCCGGGGTCGGGTGGCTGGTCGGGATCGAGGGCGTCGACGTCGACCAGCTCGCCGGTGGTCTCGGCGATCATCCGCACGCACGTGTGCGCGATGTCGAGGTTGCGCAGGACGAGGAAGTCCATCTTGACGAGGCCGAACGCCTCTATGTCTGCGCCCTCCCACTCGGTGATGCGCAGCGCGGTGGCGTCGGAGCCGTTGTGGCGCATCGGCACGAGGTCGTCGAGCGGCTCGTCGGACAGCACGACCCCGCACGCGTGCTTGCCCTTGCCGAAGATGGTGTCCTCCATGCCGCGCGCGAGGTCGAACACCTCGCGCGCAGCCTCGTCACGTTCGAGGGCGTGCCGCAGCGACTCGGTGGCCGGGTCGGCGGGGTCGAGGGCGCGTGCCATGGGGTAGGGCTTGGCGCCGTCCATGGGGTACTTCTTGGTCAGCTTGTTCGTCTCGGCCGGCGGGTAGCCCAGCGCGCGCGCCGCGCGCTTGATCGCGTCCTTGGAGCGCGCGACACCGAACGTGCCGAGCGCGGCGACACGGTCGTGGCCCCAACGGCGGGCGAAGTAGTCGTGCACCTCGGCCCGGCGAGACTGCTGGAAGTCGACGTCGATGTCGGGCAGGCCGGCGCGCTCGGGGTCGAGGAAGCGCTCGAACAGCAGTGAGTGGCGCAGCGGGCACAGGTTGGTGATGCCCAGGCAGTACGCGGCGATCGACCCGGCGGCCGATCCTCGGCCGGGTCCGACGAGGATGCCTTGCGAGCGTGCCCAGGTGATGACGTCGGCCACGATGAGGAAGTAGTCGCCGAACCCGGAGGCCTTGATGACCTTGAACTCCCAGCTCAGTCGGTTGCGCACGTCCTCGGGCAGGTCCTTCACCGACTCCTCCGTCCCGCTCCCGTAGCGCTCGACCGCTCCGGCGGCGATGCGGTCCTTGAGCAGGGACGTGGTGTCGGTGTACCCGTCGGGGACCGGGTAGTGCGGCAGCCGGGTGCGGGGGGAAGGGAGGGTGCGCTGTGCGCACCGCTGCGCGATGCGCACGGTGTTGTCGACGGCTTCCTGCCACCAGTCGGCGCCGTCGAACAGGGCGCGCATCTCGTCCTCGGTGCGGAAGTGGTGCCCATGGCCGTGGAAGCGGAACCGCTTGGGGTCGTCGAGGGTCTTCTTGGACCCGACGGCGAGCCACGCCTCGTGCGCCTGACCCTCGTCCGCCCGGCAGTAGTGCGCGTCGTTGGTCGCCACCAGCGGCAGGTCGAACTCCTCGGCCAGGGCACGCAGCTCGGGGGTGACGCGCTGCTGCGCGGGGATGGAGTGGTCCATGATCTCCACGTATACGTTCTCGTGCCCGACGGCGGCGACGAGTTCCTGCAGGTTGGCTCGTGCGGTGGCGCGGTGTCGTTCGGCAACGTCGTGGTCGCCGCGGTTCTCGGCGAGGACGGCCTTGTTGACGAAGAACGCGAGCGGCCCACCGAGGCACCCGGTCAGCACGATGAGCCCGTCACCGTGGTTGGCGAGGGTCTCGAGGTCGGTGCGCGGCTTGTACCAGACGTGCGCGGCAGCGTCGTTGTGCAGGCGGACGAGGTTCGACCAGCCGGTCTCGGTGCGCGCGAGCACCGTGATGTGCATGTACCGCTTGTCGGCCTTCGTGGTGCGCTGGCCTGCGGTCTTCGTGCCGACGTCCTCGGAGTCCTCGTCGTCGGGGTCGACGGGTTCACCGATCTTGGCTCGCCGCGACCCGAACGCGAGGTAGAACTCCTCGCCGACGATGGGCTTGATCCCGGCCTTCTCGCACTCGGTCGCGAGCTGCCACGCCCCGGACAGTGCACCGTGATCGGTGATGGCGAGCGCGTCCTGCTCGTCGGCGACCGCGGCGGCGACGTAGTCGCGGACGGAGGCCAGCCCGTCGAGCTCGGAGTGCTCGGAGTGCGTGTGCAGCGAGATGTACCCCATGCCTCTACGTGTGGGACGAGGGGCCGGGTCGAAGTCGGTCATGCCACGCGCGTTGACGGGCGGTCGGCGCGGTGAACAGTCGGTTCAGTTGGCGAGGCATCGCACGTGTCGACGATTAGTGGCTCATCCGATCTGAGGGTGTAGTCGTGGTCTGAAGCCGCCGGCTTCCAGGAGTGAGCGGGCGATGTAGTGGGAGAGGTTGCGGAAGCCGAGGGCGGAGCCGCGGAGGTGTTCGAGTCGTCCGTTGATGGCTTCGGTCGGGCCGTTGCTCGTTCCGGGCAGGTCGAAGAACGCGAGGACGTCGGCGGCGCGCTTGGTCAGGGTTCGTCCGAGGGTGACGAGTTCACTCAGGACGGTCGGCACGCCGCTGGACACGGTCTCGATCACCGCGGTCATGAGGACGCGGCCCTGGGCGCGGTCTGGGTGGCGGTAGGCGGCGATCATGCGCTGGTAGATGCCCCAGGTCGCCTCGACCTCGACGTGCTCCTCGGCGGCGAAGAGTGCTTCGATCCTGTTCTTCTGCTTGTCGGTGAGCAGGTCGGCGCCGGTGTGCAGGGTCCGTCGAGCCTTGTAGAGCGGGTCGCTGGCGCGGCCGCGGTGGCCGTGCAGATCCTGCTGGACCCGACGTCGGCAGCGGTCGAGGGCGTCGCCGGCGAGGCGCACGACGTGGAACGGGTCCATCACCGCCGTGGCGTCGGGCAGCTCTTCGGCGGTGGCGGTCTTGAACCCGGTGAAGCCGTCCATCGCGACGACCTCCACCCGGTCGCGCCAGTCCTTCGGACGTTCGGAGAGCCAGGTCTTGAACGCGCTCTTGGAGCGGCCTTCGACCATGTCGAGCAGCCTCGCCGGCCCGGCGTGGTCGCGGATCGGGGTCAGGTCGATGATGACGGTGACGTACTTGTCGCCCTTGCGGGTGTGGCGCCACACGTGCTCGTCCACGCCGAGCACGGCCACGCCGTCGAACCGGGCCGGGTCGACGATCAGGACTCGGCGGCCTTCGGCCAGGACGGCGTCGTTCGCGGTGTCCCACGCGACCGCCAGCGCTTCGGCCACCCTCGCGACCGTGAGGTGCTGGGTGACGAGGCCGACGAGCGCCCAGCGCACCGCCGCGCGGGACAGCTTCGCCCGGGGTTCGGCCGCGCCCGTGGTGTCCTGGCGCCACACGCGCCGGCAGGCCGAGCACCGGTAGCGGCGGACCCGCACCAGCAACGTCGTGGGCCGCCAACCGAACGGTTCGTGCGCGAGACGGCGTGTCACGGTGTCACGCACGACGCCCTCGGCACCGCACTTGCGGCAGAACGCGTCGTCCACACGGCCCGCGACGCGGCATTCGAGCACCGCGTGGTCGGGCGCCAGGCGTTGCCCGACCGCGACGAGGCCGAGCTCGTCCAGGCGGGTGAACGTGGTCAGATCAGGGTCGTTGAAGGTAGCGTCGCTCACGTCGAGGTCTTCTGGATGGGTTGGTGTCAGAACCCCCATCATCAGGGGACCTCGACCCACACCCCGACCAGGTCAGCCCGCCAGCGCTACACCCTCAGATCGGATGAGCCCGGAATCACGCCGTCCATCGCCGCAAGCGGATCCGCCTACGGTTGGCGATCCAGCCTTGCTTTGACGCTGAGCAAGTTCTGCTGCAAGTCCTCGAGCTGCCGATCGGTCAATCCTTCGGCGAACCGTGACTCGATGGCGGCGAGGTAGATCGGCGCCGCGGCCTTGAACCGTCCCAAACCGGCCTCCGTGAGCAGACAGTACGCCGACCGTCGGTCGTCCGGGTTCTCGACTCGACAAACCAGGCCGGCCCGGTCCAACTCGTCTACCAGCCGACTCACCCGGGTCCGACTCAACACCACTCGCTCTGCGAGCTCGCTCATCCTCAACCGGCCCTCCGAAGCCGAGGACAACTCCAGGAGGACGTCGTACCACGCGAGCGGAAGGCCGGTCCTGTCCCTGACCTCCCGGTCAATCAGGGGCACCAGCGCTGCGTGGACCTGGAGCAGCGCACCCCAGGTGTCTGCAGCGAGCTTGCGTCGTGGTGGAGGCATGCGGCCAGCGTACTTGAATATGTGCGCGCGCACGCATATCGTTACGTGCGCACGCACATTCACCTGGTTGAAGGAGTCCGCCCATGACCGAACTGATCACCCGCACCGACCTGAAGGCCCACATCGACGACGGCGACGTCTACGTCGTTGACGCCTTGGGTGGCATGTACTTCGAGAAGCAACACCTGCCCGGAGCTGTCCCCCTGGTGGCCGACGATGTCACCGACCACGCCTCCGAGCTCCTCCCCGACAAGGCGGCCCTCATCGTCACGTACTGCTCCAACGAGGCCTGCCCGAACAGCGGAAACGTGGCCACCCTCCTCACGAAGGCCGGCTACACGAACGTCCGTAAGTACAAGGAAGGCATCCAGGACTGGGTCGAGGCGGGCCTCCCGACCGAGTCCGGGCCGATCGCGCTGTGACTGATCGGTGCAGGGGTGACGCTTCCTGGACACGTTGCCCCTGCACCGATTCAGCGACTCCCCCCGCAAGCCGAAGCGCTTCCGGTGGGAGACCGGCCAGACTCGAGACGTAGATCGAGGGCACGCTGGGTCTCCCGAAGGGGATCCTCCTCCGGAACATGCGCACGGATTGCGGCGTAGATCCGGACGGTCCGCGCGGAGGTGTCAGAGTTACATCACGAAAGAGACTTGCGCAGACTCGAACACCTCCGCGGCTCCGCCCTCGGCTTCCGCAGCCTCTCCCACTACATCGCCCGCTCACTCCTGGAAGCCGGCGGCTTCAGACCACGACTACACCCTCAGATCGGATGAGCCCGATTAGTTGGGCAGGAGCTCCAGCAGGTCGGTTATGCGGTCGACGATGACCGCGCCGACGGCGCTCCCAGTACCGGCCGCCACGACCGTTTGCATCTTCGTAAGTGCGCTGCGAATCATGCCGGCCCCGTTCGGGGACTCGGCGGCGGCTTCCGCTTCGGCGATCGCTTCGGTCAGCACGTTCCGATCGGCGCCACCGGCAGCAAGCAGTTCGAGCGCTTCCCGCACTGCCGCGGCCACGGTCGCGAGCCCGTCTGCGGCCCCGATCACCGTAGCGGAGGTCTGTGTGAAGTCGCGGCTGCCCATCGCGACGTTACCGGTCGGACCGTTGAACGTGGTCTGGAACGTGTGTGACGGGTTCGGGTCTTGTGAGTCGTTGACGCTGCGGCCTGCCTCTACCACCCGGGTGCCCTTCGTCGTGATCTTTGGGCGAACGATGCCGCCTTGCAGCGAGCCTCCACCGGAAATGTAGTCCTCGTCCTTGAGCCAGCGGGAGCCGTGGCTCACCTCCTTCTCAACAAAGGGCTTGCCGTAGAAGAGGGCGTGCTTCGACTCGAGGAAATGCGAGAGCACCGGCTGAGCTCCAGGGCCCTGTTCGTGGAGCCAGTACAGAATGCGGTCGCGGATTGCCATGTTCCGCTCGGTCACGCTCTCGCGGTGCGAGCGCACATTCTCCACGACCTCCGCGCCAGCGGGCTGAAGGAATCCGCCGCTGTACCCGGCCAGGCTTGCCCACGAGTTGACGTAACCCTGGTCGATCAGGGGAGGGATAGCTGTGCGAACGAGGTCATCACCGATCACCTCCGCAAGCGGGCCGAAGGGGATCTCGATCGAGGGAGACGCTGCCGGGTTGTCGTAGAGGTACTCGAGCACCTCCAACTGTCGGCGTCGGGTCTCGGTCAAGTTCGGTTGGACGAAGTCGGACATATCGCCTCGATTCGAGTTCGGGTCATCTTCGTGTGAAGGGAGGCCCGAAGGAAGCGTTCGTGACGTGGCGCGTGTGAGTCACGACTTCGCGGGCTTCGGGCAAGCGACGTCACGCGCCTCCTGCACGGGCGATCTGCCTCTGCCTGAGCCAATACGCCGTTGGCGGACGACTCGGACCATCCACCGATACGCCCGGACGGGCAGGAGCGGGGATCCACGATCTCCACGGCGATCTGCATCGCTTCGTCGTAGGTGCTCGAGAACTGGAAGGATGACCGGGTGAACGCCTGCCCGAAGTTCTCGTCAGGCAGCACCAGCAAGTCGGTCACTTCGCCCAGCTCGTCGGTGGCTCGCTCGGCCTGACGCCTCAGCACGTAGCTGCTGGTCGTGCTGCCTAGCCGCCGCAGCGCGTCGCTGACGGCCAGCTCGGCCTCCCATGCATCGTCTCTAGTGTGACCGGGATCGGCGGCGATTGTCATCCAGGCATTGTGAGTTGCTTCCACCTCGCCGATCGCCTTGTGAACCCGCTCTGCCCGAGCGATCGCCCGGTGATGTCGGCCGGTGAGCACCGGGCCGATGGCCGCCGAAGTGATGCCGACGACCGCTCCGATCACCACACCCCAGAGCGCCTCGCTCATGACCTACCTCCCGATCCAGACGTGGCGTGATCGTGCCACGAGCACCCAGCCGCCGCCTCCTCCCACGGCGTACCGCGCCACGTCAACCGCGTGTTGGATCGCGGGTCAGTTCAATGCGGGGCCGGCCGATGACATGACTTGCCAGTTCTCTGTTCACAGGTCGAATCCGAGTAGGAGACACGCCCTTGGAACTCAGCGGCGCGGGGTGCAGTTTTCGGTCTCAAGCCGACGGTCCTTGCGAGGGCCCGGCCATTCTGAGACGCGATCGCTCGTCACCGAGATTCCCCTCCGCATGCGAGAGGGCGGTCTTCGAGCGTCGTTGTGGACCTGATCGGTTCGCCAAGGACGACGCCGCAGGCTGGACTACAAGTGCTCTACTCGACATCCGAGGGTGCACCCCCGAGCTCTCGTACATCTGAACGGGTGTCAGCGGAGCGGGACCGTGGAACCTTCGATCCCGACGTCTTCGTGGTTGCCGCGGCTCAGCAGAGCCCGGATCGCGTGGTCGTTCGTCTCTTTGCTCACAAGGGGCCCGCACCAGACTGTTGTGATCGGCAATCGTTCTCCGCTCTTGCCGACGCCCACGTCGTACGACGGCGCACCCGACGTCGTCGTGTCGCGATTCGGCCGCGCGAGCCGCTGGTACATCGTGATGCCGTATTGGCCTGCGCGGAGTCCTGCGTAGCGTGAACCGACGGTCGAGACCACCAGGCGTACCTCACGTTCGCCCGCAAATCCCGGCGCCTTCATCAGGCGGGCAAGCGCTTCGAGATCCGTCCGGTATTCGTCGAGCAGCTCAGCTCGGGCTGCGGTCCACTCGTACTCATCCAACCCAGAGGGGTCAAGCGCCTCCTCTCGACCCGCGCGTGCTGATGCAAGGTATGCGTCGAGGACGCGTTCCTTGTCCTCCTGCTCGTAGAGCACCTTCAGCCACGGCGTCACCTCGCACGAGTCGAGGTACACGGTCCAACCTGGGACGGTCCTTCCGAACGACCTCGGGTTCTCTGGTGGCTTGAGAGGGCCCTTCTCCGTGACAACGCCGTACGCCGGCGCTGCCTCGAGCGCGATCGAGAATCCTCGCCCGCCTGCGGCGTAGTTGCGCCACTGGTTGGCGTCGTCCGGAACCGTCGAAGCACAACAGAAGTACGTGTAGCCGTAGTTGTCCGTCCCCGACCCCGCAGCCGAAATCAGGTCAGCGACAGCGGGGTCGGTCTTGTCCTGGCCCTGCAACCACCCTCGGATGAAGTCCCGTCCCTGCTTGATCTCCGCGACGTCGTTCATCCCGTGCGATTCGGTCGCCCAGAGCTCGTTCGACTGGACGATGTTGAGAAGACCGTTCGCGTCTGTGTAGTGGTAGACGAGGTCGTGCTCGGGCTGGATCAGGCTTTCGACTTCGCTTGGCAGCACCATGGCGAGAGCGTAGCGACCCTCATGCCGGGGCGAGCTCGCTTCCGACCACCTCGTACGCGCCTATCCATGCCTCGAGCGGCGCGACCCACATGTCGGGCAGCCCACGACCACGCGCGACCGCGATCCGCGTGAGCCGATCCCCCGCCGCCTCGTCCCGCGCGTAGGCCAACGCCTTCGCCGTGGCCGCTCCGACCTCCATGACCACGTCGGATGGGCCGCCAGGCCAAGCGAGAGCCGCGACGATCCACCGGACCGACGGCGGGCGGGCGTTCGGGTACTTCACGAGCCCGAACGCGTACGTGGCCGCGGCGTTGGACTGCTGCCGAACGGCATCGTGAGCTGCCAGCCTCAGCTGTGTGACGACGGTCGACAGGCTGCATGCCTTGACCTGGATGACGACGTCGTCGATCACAGCGAGATCCCCGACGTCGTCGGCGCGCCCGGCGCCGAGCTGGCGCATCGGGTTGCCCCGCATCAGGTGCGGGTAGGCCGCGACGAGGTGGGCGACGGCCTCGCGCTCGGCCCGGTCGCCCTTGTTCTTCATCGGATTGGCCATCGGCGCACCTCCACGCTCTCGTGCAGCGCACCCCGGTACGAGCGGTCGACGACACGTTCCCGCGCCTGGTCGACCGCCCCAAGCCACCAGTCGGGCTGCTGCGGGTCAGGGTCATGGCCGCGGATCGCCGCCAGGTCGGCGTCGGCCCGGATCTTGCGGCTGTAGCAGGTCTCGAGGTCCCGGGCCGCGATCGCAGCCGCGTGCGGGTCCTGTCCGGCGCTGTTCGCGCGAAACTGAGCACGCGCAGCCGCGTACTCCCGCCCGGCCTCGCGTGCGAGCAGGTCTGCGGTGTCGGGCCGCAGGGGCGCCTGGTGGTACGCCTCCCGGAACCGGTGGTACTCGGCGACGAGCCGGAAGGCGGTGTCCTCGCGCTCGGCCGGGGTGGCGGCACGCACGCGCTCGGCGATACGACGCCGGGAGCGTGCGTCGATCAGGTGCTGCAGGCCCGCGGCGACGCCCGCGTCGTGCAGGGCCTGGTCGTCGCTGACCGCATCGTGCTCCCCCTCGGGAACGGGCCATGGGTGCGGCTCGAGCTCGAGACCCGTGTTCGCCTGGTCCGCGACGAGCGCGCTGAGCCCGCCGTCGGCCTCCGTCGTCGGCTTCGTCGCGAACCGCCCAGTGGTCTCGCGCGGGTGCAGATCCTCGTCGTACGTGCTCATGTCGGTCCTGTTGACGGCGCGCCCGTGCGCGCGACTGCGGTCTTGACGCGGGTGACGGCCTTGGCCCGCACCGGCGTTCCGGTGCAGCGACGGGTCAGGGTGCACCGCGAGGGCGCCGCCCCGTTCTGCTGCAACCCCCACACACCGCACACGGGGCACACGTGCAGCAAGACCTTCACCTCGCCCATCTGCAACAGGCCGAGGTGGGCACTCCACTGACCGAGAAGGTCGGCCTGCTCTGGTGTGAGCTCGACCTTCATCACCGCAGGGTCCTCGGCCTCGGCCCGCTCGGCGACCTCGCCCCACGTGCTGGCCTTCGTCGCCGACATGATCGCCACCGCCAGGCTGGCGGCGCGCGCCAGCGGCGGCCACGACGGGTCGGCGTCGTGGAACCTCACGGGCTTGAGGGTCGCCATGCCCGTCCTGTGCGTGCACCGCCGGAGTCGATCCTCGTCACACCGCTCGCGACCTGGCCCGGCGACGCCGCCGCCGCGCGTCCACGGCCTCGAGCACGAGCGTGGTCACGATCTGCGACGGTGACGCCAGCTCGGCCCCGTTGACGTTCGAGATCACCGCGGCGTGGTTGTCGCCGCCGACGAGCACCTCGTCCAGCGTGCGCGCCTTGGCGGCGAGCACGGCTTGGATCCGCTCGTCAAGGGTGCCGGGCGCGACGAGCGTGGTCGCGACGACGGGCCGATCTTGGCCCACGCGATGTTCGCGGTCCTCGGCCTGGACGACCTCGTCGACGACGTAGCTCGTCTCGACGAACAGCGCGTCGCTGCCGCGGGTCAGGGTGAGGCCGACGCCGGCTGCTGTGAGGGAGCACACGAGCACCGGCAGGCGCCCGGCCTGGAACGCGTCGACCGTCTCGCGCACCTTCTTGTCGGACGTCGATCCGCCGATCGCGCCGACGGCACTGCCCCCGGCTGCCTCCTTGGCGGCATGCACCATCGCGTTGCCGACCTCGCGGTGGTGGACCCACACGATCAGGGGACGCTCGCACGTCCCGCCCGGTTCGGTGTAGGCGTTCACCCAGTCGGCGACGTACTCCGCTGCCACGGGCACCTTCGCGAGGCCGGCAGCGACCCGAAGCGGGCTCATCAGTCCGATCTGTCCGCGCGCCCAGGACTCGATGAGGTCGAGGTCGGTGTCGTCGGAGCCGTCGAGGTCGTGGTCGAGCGTGTCGAGCCACTCGTCGATCGTCGCCAGGACCTCGGCGTGCGCGGCGCGGAACGCGGCGAGGTCGACGTCGATGATCTGGGCGCGGCGCGACTTCGCCGGCAGGTCGGGCAGGATCTCGTCCTTGAGACGGCGCACCCAGACGTGCGCGTTCAGCTCTACGTTGAGCGCGGCGCCCATGCCCTTGCGCGCGACCCACGCCCCGAAGTGGTCTTTGCGGCAGTAGGTGTCCAGGAACTGGGTCTGGCCGCCGAACACGGGGTCGAGGTGGCCGGTGATCGCGAGCAGGGACACCATCTCGGCGGGGGTCGATCGCATCGGGGTGCCGGTGGCGGCGATCGGCAGAGTGCACCCGGCGGCGATCTCCCGGATCGCGATGGCGCGCGCGCTCTCCCAGGTGCGGGCGCGGTGCGCTTCGTCATAGATCAGGACGTCGGGCGCCCACGCCAAGATCCTCGCGCGCAGCTCGGCGCGCGAGGTGACGAGCGCGTCGGTGCACACCACGACCCCGGCGTCGGGCAGCGGCGGCTCCTTGCGCCCGGACAAGATGGGCACCACCTCGCCCGAACGTCGACCACCTGCCGTGTGCACCCGTGACGCCGTGGCCTCCCGGCACCAGGCCGTGATGACCTTCGACGGGCACAGCACAAGCACCCTGCCGGCACCGACGATCGCGGCCGCCGCGAGGGTCGTGCGGGTCTTGCCGGCGCCGGGCGCGTCGGCGTCGAGGCTGTGCCCGGATGCGAGCGCGATCGCCCCCGCCCGCTGGTAGGGGAACAGGTCGAGGCCGAACCAGCCTGGGACGTCGCCGACGTCCCGCACGAGGTCGGCCAACGCCTGCGGGTCGGCGTTCGTGCCGAGCGACATGGCGACGTTCGCGGCCTGGTGGCGCAGGTGCTCGGGTGTCGTGGTCCTGGCGCGGGCCGTGCGCGCGGCCTCGTTGATGCCGGCTTCGAGCTCGACGCCCCGGCACGACGCGACGTCGACGGCCGTGGTGAGCCAGCCGCCGCGGTCGCGGTTCCAGCGCGCGCCGGCCGGGACCGCGGCCTTGCCTAGCTCGAACCCGCCGAGACGAGGGTGCACCAGCACCTCGGCACCGGCGCCGGTGAGCTCGGCGTAGGGCTGCACGAGCGCCCGCAGGCCCGTGATCGCTGACAGTCGCGCGTCGGTGACCTTGCTCGTGAGGTCGATGTCGAAGCCGGCGTCGGCGAGCCACTGGTCGGGGTCGGGGCCGAAGGCGGTGACGACCCACCGGGACCGTGCCGGGTCCCAGCGTCGCCCAGGCAGGGCACGGACCTCGTCGACGAGCGGTCTGCCGCTGGTGCGGTGTCGTGCCCTCGCGTCGAACCGCAGCGCGAGGGCTGGGGCCAGGTAGGTCCGGCCCAGCGTCGCCGACGCGGTCGGGCGAGGCGACGGCGGCGGCGTTGCCTCGCCCATGTCCCAGGAGTCGTGCGCCATGCACGCTCCTGTGCACCGGGTGGCGCAGTCGAACGGTCAGAGGAGCTGGGGGGCGGCGTCCGGGTCTTCGTCTGCCCGCTCCACCACGACGATCGAGGACGGTGAGCTGACGCAGCACGTGTGCACGACGTACCGCGTGGACAGCCACGGGAACGTTGCGGTCCAGCCGCTGTTCGCCTCGTCGGTGATGGCCTGGTGGGCTCGGTGCAGCAGCGAGGCGAGACGTCGTTCGCCACCGACGACGTCGGGACGGCCCGGCTCGTCGGAGCGCATGCCGCGCATCACGGCCGCGGACACGTAGACGCCGACGCTCGGATGGAATCCGACGGCGTGGGCGAGGTGGCGCACATCGACGATCTCGGCACGGTTCGCGCGCTCGTCCGCGCGTTCGCCGTCGACCACGTGGTCGAACGTCGCACGCTCCGCGACACTGAGCGTGATCCGGTCGTGAGGCTTCACCCGCCCATTATCACGGCAGGGTGCGACAATCACGACACCTGGCGCGAGATTCGCCCGCGACGGAGCGAGAGCCCTCGTGGGCAGGGGCGATGTCGACGAGGTTGGTGTGGCGGAGAGCAGCGCTCACGACCTCGACGACACACGCCCGCGATTGACCCCCGATTCACGCAGGAGCGTGGCAGGCTTGACCGTGTGATGCCTGTCACCCCGATCGCCACCCTGTTCGGCAGCCTCGTCGCGCTCGTCGTGGTCATCCACATCGGTTCGAGCTTGCTCGCGCCGATGTGGCGCAGCGCGTTCACCGACGCCCGGGCCGGGGCGATCAACGCCACGACGCTCGTCCTCGTCGCGAGTACCGCCGTCGGGTGGGCAGCCCTCACGGTGAGCTGTGTGCTCAGCGCGATCCACGGCGCGGCATCCCTCGGCTGACGCCCAAGAGGCGCCCAGGGGACGCGTTCGCTTCCTCCCCCTATGAACTAGGCCGCAGCACGGGCGTCGACCAAGCCCGTGAGGAACCGCACCGCCTCCCCCGGCGATGACGACTTGGTCGTGAACTCGGCCAGCGCTCCCATGTAGATGCGACGCGTGGACTCGGCGTACGCCAGCGGCGTCGACTTGAGCAGGCGCGGGTCCAGAACAGCCACCACCCCGACGTCGGACGCCGACCGGATGAGCCGCCCCGCGGCCTGCTCGAGACGCAGCGCCGCGTCCCGCGCATACACCTCGTCTCGCGCCTGCCACACCGAGCACGCCAGGCGCGTCGCCACCAGGTCCGCGCGCGCCTCGTCGACCGGGTTCTGCGGCGCGCGGGGCACCCGGTCGAGGATCGTGAGAACGTTCGTCATCCCCGGGGCGTCCGTCCCCGTCATGAGCGAGCGCGTGCCGACCAAGACCGCGCTCTCGTCGCCGCGCCACGACTGGACGACCTGCGCGACGTTCTCCCCGTCCCACTGCGACAGCACCCTCCATCGCCGTCCAGCGGACGCACGCAGCGCGGCCGCCATCGCCTGACCTCCCGCGCTCGTTGCCGACAGCACCAGGGCGCGCCCGCCGGCGGCCTCGACCAGGTCGACGGCGTGACGCGTCGCCCACGCCGCGTGCTCGCGCATCGACAGCCGCCGCTTTCCCGCCCGACCCGTCGACGTCGAGATCACGTCGATCTCTGCAGGAGTCGGCTTGGGCACGAGCAGCATGGAGCGCTGGTACGCGTCGACGAGCGGGCTGGAGTGGTGACGGGTCTGGCCTCGCATCCCGAGCTCGCGCGGCGCCCCGGGGTGCAGCGTGCCGGACACCGCGACGATGGACAGCGCGTACGTCCCGGGCGAGTCCCCTTCCGGGTCGGGAACGATGTCGAGCTCCCCGATCAGCGGCTCCCCGTCGTCCCCGACCGGCACCTGCGCGGTCCACAGGTTCCCGGCGACGAGCGCGGCCACGTCCACCGGGCTGGACTTCGCGACGGCCGCAGACATCGGGTCGCTGTCCCGCTGGACCCACCGGGCCACACCCTCGTCGTCGCCGGTCACCGCGTCGACGGCGTCGCGCAGCGACCCCAGCCGTGACAGCACCCGCTTCGCCTTGACCTGCGCCCCCGGACCTGCGGCCTGCGTCGCGGACCCGATCATGCGCGTCGCCGCGCCGACCCACGCGCTGATCGACTCACCGATCCCGCCGAGCGGGTCGACGTCACCGTTCGCGTCCACCGTCTGCCCGGCCTCGCAGCCGCGGTTCAGGTGCGACTCGACGAGGTCGGCGACGTGTCGGCCGTCGTCAGTCAGCGTCTGCACGCTGCGGTCGCTGGTGTCCAGGAGCGCACCGACGGCGCCAGCAGCGCTGCGCACCCGGCGCCCCGACACCTCCCCGGCGCCCTGAGAGCGCACGGTCGCGGCCAGGGCGTGCGCCTCGTCGACCATGAGGTGGTGCACAGGCCCGATGCTCCGGTTGCCCACGACGACCGGTGCGCTGTTCGCTGCCTGGATCGCGAGCAGGGAGTGGTTGGTGACGATGACGTCCGCCTCGGAGACGAGCTGTCGAGCCCGGACCGCGACGCACGCCTCGTACAGCGGGCAGGAGTCACCGACGCACTCGTTGCGCGACACCGAGATGGCCTGCCACATCTGGTCGGTGACCGGGCCGGTGTAGGCCGCTCGGTCGACGATCTGTTCGGCGGCGACCGCGCGCAGCGCCCAGACGAGCAGGTCGCGCAGCTCGCGGCGCGGCAGCGTCTGCTCGTCGAGCACCACCGTCGTGGCGCCCTTGCCGCGCCCGCGTGCCGGGACGCGCTCAAGCACGTCCGCCCACGCGGCGGGCTCGTCACTCGCTGGTGGCGCCGCCCCAGTGGAGGCGACCAACGCTCGTGCGGCGTCCAGGCAAGACTGTGAACATGGGTAGTTGCCCCACCCCTTGAGCACCGCGGTGGTCACGCCCTCGCCGGTGACCTGCTTCGTCGCACGCTCGACGACGGGCGCGTCCTTGACCAGGATCTGGTTCTGCAGGCTGAGGGACTCCGTGGAGATGACGGTCCGTCGTCCGTCGAGCGCGGCGCAGACCATCGCCGGCGCCAGCAGGGCGAAGCTCTTGCCGCTGCCCACCGGGGCGCGACCGGTGCTCTGGCCGCCAGAGGTCGAGATGGCCGCGGTGACGTCCAACGTCAGGTCGATCTGGCTCGGGCGCCCGGTCGCGTCCGGGTCGCCGGTGACCTCGCGTACTGACGCGGTCAGCACCTGAAGCACGACGTCAGCGCCGAGGCCGGAGTCCCCGTGCCCCCAGGGCACCGGCGTCATGCCGTGGCCCCACGTCGCAGCCACCACAGACCGGGCCGCTCGTCGGCCTCGGTGATCCACGACCGCCACAGCAGCCACGTCTGCCCGGCCCCGAGCACGACGACCATCGAGTCGGGGTATACGGCGTAGACGACGAGCGCCCACAGCACCACCCACCGCCACGAGCGGCGCCACGCCCCGCGCACGAGCGCGACCGTGGCCAGGGCCGGGAGCCACAACCACAGCCACAGGACGTCCACGCCGAGCGCCGCGACGGCGGGCAGCGCGAGGGCGTGCCCGATCCCTGCGACGAGGACGAGGGCTCGTGCGATCCAGGCCATCACGCCACCCCGTCCAGGTCGTTCAGCAGCAGATCGAGTGTCGCGGCGACCTGGTCCTCGTCGGCGCCGAGCGGCGAGGCAGGGAAGGCGGCGAGGTGCTCGGCGAGGACCGTGGGCCACTGCCGGGCGAGCTCGTCGCGCTCGATCGTCAGTGCGGCCCGCCGTTCCTCGCTGGTCCGGTTGTCCCCGCACGAGACCGCGGTGCGCGTCACTGCCAGGTAGCCGCCCACGAGCCTCGTGGCGGAGGCCTTCCAGCCGGTCATGCGCGACATGGCGGCGACGGTGCGCGCGAGTGCGGCCACGGTCTTGGCGATGGGCCGGTTCGGCGTGTGCAGGACCTCGTAGGCGAGCAGGGCGACCGTCGCTTCGGGATCGGTCGTTGCCGCGACGGCCTCCATGACCAGCGCGACCTCCTCGGGACCGTAGTCGTCCCACATCGCCGCCACGCGGGGGTCCACGCCTGCGGTGGCAGGGTCGTGCCGACCGGTCAGGGCGCGCATCGCGGCGCCGGGGTCGCGGGCGAGGATCTGGCGCAGCTCGTACTTCTCGAGCCGAGAGCGGGGTGCCAGCGGCGCGGGCGCCCCGATCAGCGCGCGCAGGGTCTGGGACTGGGCCCGTCGCAGCTCGGGGTCGCGCGACGGGTATCGCGCGTCTTCCACTGCCTCGGCGAGGCGGGAAGCCTCGCACTCGTGCGCCGGGGCGAGGAGCGCGTGGTGAGGGCTGCCCGCGTGATCGCTGTCGTCGACGAGAACCTCGCCGAGGGTGAAAGGGGCCCACGACCCGCGGTTGCCGACGGGCGTCGACAACGAGGTGTTCCTCGCGGCGCGGTCCCGCAGGTCCCGCACCCGGGACACCGCGATGAAGCGTGCCCGGATCCTCGCCCACCCGATCACCGAGACCTGGTCGTCGACCAGACGATCGAGGTCGAACACCTCCGGGCCGCCGTCGATCAGGTGGTCGTACAGGCGGTCGCTGACCCACGACTCGACCTCCTGGACGATCAGCGCGGTGTCGCGCCCGTGCACGACCCCCTTCACGACGTCGTGGACGACGCCGGAGCGGAAGACCAGTGCGGCGATCGACTGACGCGCCTCCGGCTCCCCGGTCAGCCCTTCGCGGACACCGGCCGCGACCTGCAGGGCCAGCGCGTCGTACTCGTCCGGGTGCAGCCGCACCGACGTTGCGAGTGCGGGCATGTGGTCGCGTGTTGTTCCCCTCATGCCCTGCTGGTTGGACGAAGAGGTGCACCCGGCCCTGCCGGAACCGAGGGGGACGGAGGTCGGCAGGGCCGGGTGGTCTATGCGGCGGCGGAGACCTTCTCCCGCTGGCGCCGGTCCACGTCCTCGGGGCTCGTGGACGCGTCGATGAGGAACGACGTCGGCAGGCTGATCTCGACCGGGACGACGCGCTCGGACAGGTCCAGGTAGTACGCGATGGTGCCGCGCAACACCTTGCGGGTCGCCGGGTCTCGCAGTGCGCGCATCGAGTTCCAGTTCGGGGCACCAGCGTGCCCGTCGTCCGCTCCAGTCTCAGCCATCGCGGTGATGCGCTTCATCCGCTGCTCCGTGACCTCGAGCTTGCACGCCTGCAGCGCCGCCCGTGCCTCGTCCTCGTCCTTGATGGGAAGGATGAGGGTCCGCGAGATGTAGCCGGCGAGGCCCGCAAGCAGCACGTCGGACGGCTTCTGGGTGAAGAAGATCGGCAGGAAGCGCTGGGATCGGGCCAGGCGACCCACGCGCTCGATCTCCGCGCGGCCAGCGCCCAGGAACACCCACGCCTCGTCGAGCATGACGACGCCGTCGCGCCCGCGCACCGCGGCCGCCGACCCGTAGACCATCATGCGGACCATCGCGAGGCTGATGCGCTGGGTGAGCGTCATCGACGTCGCGCCGGGCTCGGGCAGGTCCAGGTGCGCCGTGCCCACCTTGATGTACGTGATCTTGTCCGACACCCGCATGCCTGGGGTGTCGGGGCTCATCCCGACGCACGCGGCGAGCATCGGGTTCGCCTGACGCAGCGCCAGGACGGTGTCGACCATGTCGCGCGGAGCGCGGCCCTCGTCGCGGGCGATGGTCAGTGCCTGCCCGACCGTCTGGGCGCCCTGAGAGATGCCGAAGTCGAGCGCCACCGTCAGCGGCGTCTCGAAGTCCGCGGCGCGCGTACCCCACGGGTTGATCGACATCAGCATGGACGCCGCGATGTCCTTGCCCTCCGACGCGGTCGCGGAGATCCGCAACGGGTCGAACACCCCGTCAGCGGCGGTGAGGTCGTCGAGCGAGTGGACCACGCCGCCGGACTGGAGCACCGCCGCCGTGTGGTCGGAGTCCGGCTTGGGGTCGATGATGACGACCGGGACGCCGGCGGTCTCGACCGGCTGACCGAACGCGCCGACGCCCTTCGGGCGCGCCCACTGGTTCGCCAGCCACAGCATCAGCAACGACTTGCCCGACCCGGTCGCGCCGTAGCACGTCATGATCGGCAGGGTGTCGCCGTACGACGCGGCCTTGTGCGAGATCAAGGCCGACTGGCGGTCGAGCTCGGTGAAGCCGAGCAGGGCGCCCTCTCGGTCTCCGACCATGGCCAGGGAGTGCAGCCCTGCGCACGCGACGTCCTCGACGGGCAGGTCGTGCAGCAGCGGGTTGGCCCGCACCCGGGACGCGAGCATCATCTCGTACAGCGCCGCCTTGCCGCGGAACTCCATCGGGCGCAGCTTCGTCACCAGGCGCCGGGACAGGGAGTCCAGGTCGTCCACGTGGCCGTCGAACGCAACCAGTACGGAGGCCTCGTGCAGGGTGGGGCTCCCGCCGCCGGTGCGGTATCGGGCCTCGACCTGCTCGAGGGCGTCGACCTTCGCCTCGTAGTCGGCCCGGGAGAGCTTCCCGGACTCCTGACGGTCGTGCAGGTCGGACATGTTCTTCTTGCGCCGGCGCGCCAGCTCGTCGGCGGTCACCTTCGCCGGCTCGACCGAGCCGCGCACGGACACCGCCAGGGCCCCGCACTGCCACAGCGCGGCGCCCCACAGGGAGTCCGGGTCCGCGGGGGTCGCGCCGCCGAACTCGAACCCGGCGACGGAGGCGATCGTCACGACGTCCTGGTCGACGTGCGGCCACGACGCGCAGTCGCTGACGTCGGCGCGCGAGACCGCCTGCAGGCCGGCTGCGCTGGCAAACACGTGCGAGTGGTCGGGGTGGTGGACCATCGGGGTGTCCGGGGGGCCGCCGAGGGTGAACCACGCGTCGGCCATGCGCAGCTCCATCGACGACGGCGTGCGCAGGCCTGAGCGTGCTGCCATGTCGGCCACACGCTTGAGGTCCGCGTCGAAGTCGCTCAAGGGCGTGCCCGCGCCAGAGGTGAACGTCTCGACGATCGAGGAGAACGCGCCGCTCATCTGCTCGCGCCAGGTCCCCTGACCGGACAGCAGAGCAGGCTGCAGCTCGACCCCGACGAGGACACAGCGGAACGGGCTGATCTCGTCGGGGAACGACTGCTCGAGGTACACCCGGTTCGGGTCGTCGACCTTCGGCAGCCACAGCCGCGGGATGTCGACCCCCAGGATGTGGACGTTCCGGTAGCCCGACTTGGACGTGCGGCGCCCACCGAGGTTGATCCGCGTGTCGGCGGAGATCTCCTCCAAGAACCCTGCCAGCGGGACGCTCGCCCGGATCTGCTCCGCCGGGGTGCGGGCGTCGGTGACGGCCGCGGTGGGGACCGTGCGGTACAGCCAGACGGAGTTGTCGGTGCCGACCAGACGTCCGTCATCACGCCGGGTGCGCACCATGGTGGGCCACAGCGTCGCGGTCGGGACCTCTTCGAACACCGGTGCTGATGCGTTGTTGCGGGCCATCACTCGTCCCCTTTGCTCGCGTCGGCGGCGGAACCTTCATCGTCGGGCGCCGGCTGCGGGGTCGGCACGCTCAACGGTGTGTCGTCCACGGAGACGAGTCGGGGCACCGCGTTCTCGTAGGCGCTCAGTCCCGGGCCCGACCCGGGCGTACCCCAGGCCACGACCTTCGGGGTGGCGGTGTTGGCCGCCGTCAGCAAGATGTCGTAGGACATGACGACGGGATCCGGAGTCTGGGGGGCTGCCGCTTCGGCTCCACCCTCCTCCTCGCCCGACTCGTCCGGTGCGCTGGGCGGCGCGGGCCAGACGACGGACAGGTCCACCCTCGCGACGACCTCCTTCGCGAGTGCTGGGTCGCCGCCGTCGGTGGTCGCGACGAACCGGACCGCCGCGGTGACTGACTCGACCCCGGACAGCGGGACGTAGGACCGGCCGGCCGTCGGGTCGCTCACCTGCTGCTGCAGCGCGATCGGGTCGCCGGACGTGAAGGCCTTGGCCCACGCGTTGACGGCGTTCACCACGGACTCGTTCGCGCCCGTCATCTCAAGGCCCGGCCACCCGTTCAGGTCGGGCCAGTCGGAGTCCTGGGCGACAGGGGCGATGGGGATCAGCGCCGGGTCGGCGGTCACCTTCGCACCGAGCTCGTCGTCGACGGCGACCTGGACGCCGACCGAGTAGGTCCGGCCGCTGTCGTCCGCGACCGTGATGGTGTGACGCTCCAGGGTGTACGACGTGGTCTGCCCTGCCGAGGACGCCTGGTCCTCCAGGTCGACGGTCTGCGTCTGCGCACCCTCCCACGCGAGTAGCGTCGCGCCCGGCAGCGGTGACGGGTCGGTGCTGAGCCAGTCGCGCACCGTCTGCTCGGCGACGGCGCGGCCCGGGGTGGAGACCTCCCGCTGGCTCACGACGGCGTCGCTCGCTTGCTGGCTCGACACGATGACGGACACGGCGAACGACACCGCGACAGGCATGACCATCCACCACCGGCGGGCGAACTTGAACCGTCGTTCCAGCTTCACGGCATCCGGGACCCCGGCGCGGGGAACCTCCTGCGCGTCGTCCCACACCGTGGGAGGGACCTTCTTCGTGCGGAACATCACCGCTCCAAACCGTCGAGTAGGGGTGCGACACGCTCGGGGTACTCCATCGCCAGACGCGCCTGCGCGGCGATCGCGATGACCCCGACCATGTCGCCGGTGAGCAGCTCGAGGACGTCGGCAGAGCACGTGCCGCGTTCCCGGAGCAGTGCCGCGCGCACCGTGTCGCGTGGGTGGGTGGCGATGGCCCGCTCGCACTCCCCGCAGCGTGCGCGACCGCGGGGTACACGGTTGGTGCACACGGTCCAGCACTTCCGGCAGTCGCCGGGTGCGTGCTCTGCCGGGTGCGTCCCGTCCAACGGCACGGGACGCCAGGAGATGCAGCGGGCCATCGCCTCATGCCCCCTTGCGGGCGAGCGCCTGGACGGCGTCGAGCTCTGCGCGGTGCTCGTCGTCGACGTTCTGCAGGGCGCCGGCGAGTGCGAGGGCGGCCTTGGTGTCGGCGGACGGGATCGCGCCCTCGACGAGCTGCAGCTGGGCGGCGAGCTGCCACACAGCCCGCATGCGGGACCGTTCGAGCGACATCGCGGTGATCCCGGCGGCGAGCGGGTCGGAGTCGGCGACCGAGAGCAGGTCGGTGACGGGGGTCATCGCCGAGCGCGCGCCCGTCATGACGGCGACCGTCAGGTCGATGGGCTCGGTGCTCGGTGCGCTGAGCAGCGCGGTGAGGATCTCCCGCCGCTCCGCGCTGGCCTGGGACAGGTCGTGCATCTTCGTCGCGACCCGGCGCACGGTGGCGCGGTCCAGGCCGCGGCGTGCCTTGCGCTGGGCCGGTGCCCCCGCCTCGTCGACGACGTCCTCGACGTCGGGCGTGCCGTCGTCATGCGTGAGGGCGTCCTCGTCGTAGTCGCCGTCGACGAGCTGCTCAGAGTCCACGCCGTCGATCTCGTCCAGGTCGATCGGGGCGGTCTCGTCACGAAGGTCGGTGGTTGCTGAGTTCACGAGTTCGTCTCCAGGGCTCGTCGGTAGCGGACGCTAGGGATCAGGCACACGAACGACCCGGCCGTGGCCGAGCGCGTCCGCGGCGACCATGAGCCCGTGCCGGGTGCCCGCGCTGGGGAGGGCGCCAGCACCCGGCACGGGCTCATGGTGGATCGGTGGTGAAGGTCAGGCCACGGCCGCGGCGTCGTCGACCCCGCGGTCCTCGATGTGGCGCAGCACCCGCACCTTGGACTGGCCGTTCTTCGTCTGCTCGACCTCGACCCACACGACGACCTTGTGACCGACGAGGTCCTTGACCTGCTTGGCCATGGCGAGACCGACGGGGTTGTCGGTGCGCTCGGTACGGATCTGCTCGGTGCCGTCGTCGGAGCGCTCGGTGCCGGTGTGCAGCGTCACCAGGCCGCGCGTGGACGACTTCTCCTTGGTGATGTGCACGACGGTCCCGGTGAAGACCTTCGAGGCGAGGATCTGCTCGACCGCGCGCGCGGCGGGGTGGCGGTCGTTGAGCACGGCGGCGGTCAGCCGCGCAGCCTCACGGGCGACCTTCGCCTCGCGGGGCACCGGCGCGGGGTCCGCGGACGCAGCGGCCTCGGAAGCGAGCACGATCTGCTGGCGGACGGCGGGCTCGATGGTGGTCATGTCGTTCTCCTGTGGTCGACGCAGTGGTTTGGAACGGGGCCGGGGCGGGGCTTTCGGTTCTGCCGGCCGCCCCGGTCCCGCCGGTCAGTCACCCGGCGTTGCGCAGCGCACCGTCGGTGGTCGTGGTGGCGATCACGCGGATCGCGCCGTCGCGCGGCCCGGTGTCGAAAAGGTCGAGCGCGACCTGCGCGATCGACACGCAGCGGCGCGTCGCCCGGGTCTGCCAGTCGCTCCACGCGTCCTCGTCGCCACCGAACGGCAGCGGCACCGTCTCGAGCACGGTGCGCAGCGCGCCGCGCATGCGCGTGTTCGCGCCGTCCTGCCAGTCGCGGGAGTGCGTGATGGCCTCCTGCGCGTCCAGGACGACGGACGCGAGTACGTGCGTGAGCGCCTTGACGGCCTTCGGGGAGATCTGCTGCCCGGCGCCGTGCAACGACTCGACGGCGAGCTCGGTCACGCCGAACACGGCGGTCGCGGCGAACGACGCCATCGACAGGTGGCCGTCGACGGTCACGCCCTCCCACGGCTTCGTCTCTCGCCACGGGCTCTGGTTGGTGCTCATCGCCTGCTCCTCGGTCTCGGTGTCGCTGCCGTTACCCCTCTGGTGGGACACGTCCGTGCCCTCGGCCCCGCTCGGCTCGTCCCAGTCGTCGGCGTGCAGGGCCGGTGCGAGTGCAGGGACCAGCTCGTGGGCCGGTCCCGTCACTGCGGGTCGCAGCACCGGGATGCCGAGCAGGACCGCGCTCGGCGCGGCCGGGGCACGGTCAGACGGCCCGCGGTCGGCGGCGTTGGCGGCCGGGCAGGAGTTGACCAGGGGGCACCACCCGCACAGACCGGAGGTCGCCGTCGGGACGACCTCCTCACGGTCGAACCGCTGCAGGTCGCTCCATGCGTCGGCGAAGCGCGCCAGGGTCGGCTTCATCGCCTTCGGACCCAGGGGCACCCGCACCCGCTTGCGGTGGGCGATGTAGAGCACCTGAGCGGCGACGGGCTTGGTCCCGTCGACCACGCGCACGGCCTCGGCGTAGATGCGCAGCTGGTCGCCGTGCGGGTCGTTCCCGAACCGGTCGGGGCCCGCCTCCTTGGCGTTGCCGCCCTTGTAGTCGGTGACTCGTGCCCCAGGCTTGCCGCGGAACACGATGTCGTCGGTGCGGTCGATGTACCCGATGAACGGGACCCCGCCGACGTCGACGCCGTCGATCTTGCGCTCGTTCGCACCGACGACGATGTCGGTCGGGTCCTCGAGCTCGAAGATCCCCATGGCGCGGTGCGCGACCTCCTGCGCCCACAGGGACTTCTCGTCCGTCGTGGTGAGCAGGCCACGGTTGTCGGTCGCGAACGTCGCGGTGACCTCGCGCACGACGCGAGCCAGGGCGAGCTTCGTACGCTCGGCCGGCTCGAGCCCGTACAGGATCTCCAGGACCGAATGGGCGCCGGTGCCCAGGGTGTTCGGACCGAACGGGTCCACACGCTGAGGCAGCAGCTTCTCCCCCACCATGCGTGCCGGACACGATGCGACGGCCTGCGAGGTCGACACCGACAGGCTCGTGCGGCGCACCACGTGCAGCGACTTCTCGGAGGTCAGGGCGAGGTGGTCACCGTCCCATGCGACTTGGTCACCGAGCAGTGTCGGCTCGGCGTTCTCGGTCCTCCCCATGCCCTTCCTGTGGGTCGAGCACAGAGCCGAACGCGCCGTGGGGTCAGAAGTCCGCGCTCATCCGCACCAGGTGGTGGCGCGTGGCAGGATGCCCGTCATGGGAAGCACGACGAGCACCGCGGGCGCCGTGTCGACGGCAC
The DNA here is from genome assembly GCF_059159985.1 of Cellulosimicrobium sp. BMG9.23. NCBI lineage: Bacteria > Bacillati > Actinomycetota > Actinomycetes > Micrococcales > Promicromonosporaceae > Cellulosimicrobium > Cellulosimicrobium sp. BMG9.23. Next base: position 193,455 of record NZ_JBZGBZ010000006.1, on the reverse strand, counting down.
GTGATTGCCGTGTCCAGCGGGTGACTCGCGTCAGCGTGCTCAACCCAAAGCGGAACCCGGGCGAGTACGAACCGTTCTCGGCGACGGCCCGCCTGCGTGCTGAGCTCGCTGCCGGTGCGGTCGCTGGGCTCGAACTCGCGGGTCCAGACCGCAACGTCGAGCTCGACGTGAACGCCGTGCGTTCCCATCTCGAGCGTTCACGGGTCGACGGTGGCACGGCCGTCTACTTGGAGGGGCACGGCCTGCGGCAGGGACCGGGCTTCGCGGTATACCCGAACAGCACCGGCGCTCCCCTCCGACCGCGCGACTATGACGGCGACCAGACCCACCCCGCGTTCGTGATCATCGGAGCCTGCCAGGCCGGCTTCCGCCTGTCGGTGTTCTCACGCATGTTCGCCACTGGGACTCCAGTCCTCGCGGCGAACGGCGAGACCGATCGCGACGACGTCGCGGGCGTGATCCGCCCTGCTCTCGAGCAGTCCGCGACCGGCGGCCTCTCGTCCGGGTGGATCGATCGACACACCGAGCATCGCGGAGTGTGACGCCTCGTCGCCATGCCCTGACTTACCGTGGAACACGCCCTCGGTTGGTCGAGGCCCGCTGGTTCGGCGTTCCGCGACGGTGGGGCGAACGTCCGGCTCATCGTCGCCTTCCGCTCACTTCGTGGCGAATCGTCCGGTGGTCTCGCGCGGGTGCTGGATGTCGAACGCGGTGGTCATCAGTACCCGCCTCCGGAGGCGTCGGGGCACGAGCATTCCATGTCGCCGTGCACGATCTGGCACTGTCCGTCCTCGTGGGCGCTGCGGGAGTGGCCGCAATGCCCGCAGCGGGGACGTCCTCGCCGTTGCGGCGCGGGGCGTGGACCCAGCGCGGCCCACGGGTCGGGCGCGGGCGCGTCCTCGCCCTGGAGCGCACCGAGGCCGCCGTCTGCCTCGATCGTGGCCTTGGTGGCGAACCGGCCGGTGGTCTTGCGCGGGTGCAGGGTCTCGTCGAACGTCTGCGTGCTCATGGCACGTGTGTTGACGGCGTGCAGCGCCGACGAACGCTGGGCGGCCAGGATGCGCGATGTTAGTAAGCGCACGGACTGCGTGGCCTGTCCTGGGAGTCCGGCCCGCGAAGACACCGAATGATGTCAACGCGATCAGCAGTGCGGCTCCCAATGGGGAGGGTGAGACCCCACACTTCCGAGGCTGCGTCGAAGGGGGGCGCTGGACATCGAAGACGCCCTCGGCAACGAAGAGCGCCACGGGCGCTGACGGGGTTTACGGGCACGTCATGGTCGCGCTCGTCTACGCGCCGCCCGGACGGCGCGCACGAGAACTACGGCTGGCACCCGCCCGTGACGCGTCCCGGACCCGCCACGCCAGCCGCGGCTTGGAACGAGAGGCTGGGTGCACCCCTTCGTCCATGCTCGTTCCGAATGTCCCCGCGCAAGCGGGCCGGGGGATTGCTGTCAGGCAGGTATGGCCGTGATGTGCGCGTCTGGAGCGGTCTGCTTGAGACTCGACGAGATCAGCTCGATGCCTGCCTTCCCGAGGTCCGTCATCGTGCCTCTGAGCGCCTCCAGCACCGGCCCAAGCATCCCCTTGGCTTCCATCAGCTCGACGGAGACGGTGCCGTCCTTCGCGAGGATCGTCACGTACCCGTAGATCAGCTCCGGGTCTCGTCGAAAGACCGGCTTAGGTCCGGTGAGGTCGATGACTTGGCCACCACGTCGTTGTTCCAACTTGTGGAGGACCAACCCCACGGTGGTCACCGCCCCGAAGACAAGCAGCGTGACCGTTGTGATGGGCTCGAACCCGTGTTGCTCGACTGGGATGACCTCGAGCCCTTCCTCTGCTGCCCACCTCTGCACGTCGGCGACCTCAGCGGGATCGAGGACGATCTCCTCGCCGGTCGATTCTGGCTCTGCCATTGCGCGCTCCTCTCATTTTGCCGCTTCGAGGGGGCGGTAGTCCCACCTCGGGTGGAAGGGCCGGTCGGACGTCAGCCAGGTTGTCAGGGGTACCTTGGCGAGCGTCCACAGGAGATCAACCGTCTCGGACGCAGCGAGAAGGCCCGCTACGTCCAGAGGGCCTTCCTGGTGAAAGTGGTCGACGTAGTAGTCGACGATCATTCGTCGTCGATCCTCCAGCGGGGGATGTGACGCGGCCGGATGCGTCTCGGGCCGGCCTGCGATCGCGAGGGCCTCCTGCACGATCTCGTGGATACGAATCGCCAACGCTGCCGGCTCGAGGGCCAAGTTGGGTGGGAACCCGTCCCACGGCATTGCACTGAGAATCACAAGTTGGGCAGCGACGAGGTCCGCCCGCAGCTCCCGCTCGACGTCGGACGTCGCTGGTGGGAACCAGCCCGACAGAGCGGTCTGAACGTCAAGCTGGTCGAAGAGCGCGTGTGCGTACTCGTGAGCGAGCACGAAGCGCTCCATGTAGTTGATCATCCGCGTCAGCGCCATCAGACGCTGACGGTTCTGCGGTGCGGACGAATGCTGCGGTAACGGCCTGCCCTTGTAGAACCAGTTTCCGAGTGTCAGTTCCAACTGGCGCACCGGTCGGGGATCGGCGAGTAGCCCGGCTTCGACGTCGCTCCAGTCGGACGACAAGTAGTCGCGTTTGGTTTCGGGCCATGCGAGGACGACGGCCTTCGCGGCCTGGTAGTACGCGGTCATCATGCCGTCGGAGACCAGAATGACGCAGCCCCGACCGATACGGCTGGTCACGGCGTCATGGCGCTGCTGGGCTGTCGTACCGAGAATCACGTGTCCCAACGCTTGCGCGACGGAACCGTCGAGGTCGACGCGCTGCGCCTCCTCGATAAGCGTCAGCTCCAGCGTCGCCGCCTGTCTAGCAAGCATTTCCAGCTTTATGCCGTCCTCATACGGCCCCGGGTCGACTCGACGCAAGATCTCGCGTGTACGGTCGAGCCGCATCGCCTCTCGAGCCGCATCGAAGCGCAAGCCGCCGACGATCACGGTCTTGCCGTCCGGCGTGGCTGTCGCCTCCCTGCTAACTACCGCGTCGAGTCCGTCACGAAGCGAGTCTCTCGGCCGGTCGATCAGCGCCCGGGCGCGCTGTCGGCTCCGCAGCCAAAGGCGGCACGGGCGTAGGTCCTGGTCGAAGTCGTCGTTCACCTGCACTCCTCGAGGAGACGCGTGCTCTCGCAATGAGGGAGTACCTGACGCGCCCGCAAGTACATTCTGAGCCCAACGTGCGACGGCTGGTACCTGCTTAGGGCCTCGGCAAGTCGTCGGCAGGGCTGTGATCTGCGGGTTTGTCGGTGTGGCATGAGGCGCGGGCGTATCAGCTTCGGGCACGATGGGTGGTTCGACCTCGCGGCGGGCGTTTTTCACACACCCGGCCTCTGGGCACGCGAGCGGGCCGCCCTCGTCGAACTTCTGCGTGCTCATGTCCAGGTTGTTGACGGCGGCGCGGGCGGGCGTCGAACCGCTCGCGCTCACCCCGTGTGCGCCGCGACGACGAGGCCGCGCAGTGCCGAGAGGTCGAGGGGCTGCTGATAGTCGTCCGTCGGGACGCGGGTGGCGAGCTCGCTGATGAACGCCGTCTGGTCGTGCGGGGCGAGCAGCTGCCCGTCGCGGTGCACCCCGACCTGCCCGTCGTCGTGCACGGTCACGATGTGGTCCACGTAGTCGACCGCGACGACGGCGGTCGGGAGGTCCGCCCGCACCCGCTCGTCGGGCTCTGCGACACGGAACTGCACCCCGTCGTCCAGCAGGCCGAGTCGCGACACCTGCCGCGCCAGCGCGCGCTCGTGCGCGTGTCGTGACTGCGCCTGCTGGGCAGCCGCCGTGATCGCCGCTGCGTCGGACGTCGTCGTGACCTCGGCACTGGGCCCGTCCTCGTGGTCGACGCTCACCTGTGCGGTGCTGCCCGCGCAAGTGACCATCAGGCGCGCTCCTGCGCCCAGGTCGACCTGCATGGCGGCGTCCCCGCCGTGCCGGTCGGGGTAGGTGTACACGACCTCCGGCTCCCTGGCGGTCTTCAGCCCCGCGATCGCGTCCGTGATGGACTCGATGTGGACTCGGGCGAGGGCACCAGCCGTGTCGTCGAGCACCGATGCGGGCGCCTGCGTGGACAGGGCGTGCAGCCCGCCGTCGGCCTCGAGCGTGGTCTTGGTCGTGAAGCGGCCGGTGGTCTCGCGCGGGTGCAGCTGCTCGAACGACGTCCGTGTCCTGCCCGCCCCACCGCCCTGCACGCGCCGCGACGGCACCGCCTCGAAGGCCGTCGGTGTGCTCATGCCGCGGACCACTCGGTCGCGGCGTGCCGTGCGCACAGCCCGTCGACGGCGAGGGTCCCGCACGCCATGCACTCCAGCCCTGTCTCGGCGTCCGGGTCGAACCGGTCGTCGACGAGAGGCGTCCCGTCGAACGCTGCGTACGCCTCGTCCAGCTCGCGCTGAGCGGGCCGGGCCCGGACGACCGTCGGGACGAGCGTGGGGCCGACGTCGACCCGCTCGACCACGTTGACGTTCGAGTCGAGGGCGAACATCCCGCCGTCCGCCTCCGCGGCGGTCGCGGGCGCGAACCGGCCACCAGCCCCGCGCGGGTGCAGCTGCTCGAACGTGTGCGTGGTCATGCCCGGGATGTTGACGGCGCCGCGCCCGCCCGCACTCACGGCGTCTCGGGCTCGTCGGACTCCTGCTCGGGCTGGGCCGTCAGGACCGACATCAGGACGGGGGTTCCGCCGAAGCGGTGCTTGCCCAGCTTGACCCGGACCGAGCGCAGCGGGCGCCCACCGGAGGACCGGTTCCGGTTACCCACCGCGTCCGGGACAAGCAGGCCGTCACCGTGGACCGAGCGCCAGATCGTGTCGGTGCTCGTGCCCGGGGGCACGAGCTCAGGGTAGGCGCGCTGCGCGATCCGGAGCGCCTCCGCCTCGTCGAGCAGGACCACCGTACGTCCGTCACGAGCCGCGACGAGGTAGCCCACGCGCGGGCCGCTCGGGCGCAGCGCGCCGTCGCTGCCGGCCGAGACCCAGCCGAGCGCCGAGGACGCCGCCTTGGAGTCCAGCGGCTCCGCGGCCGGGTCCGCAGCCGAGACGACATGAGCGTGCCCCGCGGACAGCGCCTTGCCGAGGGCGTCGATGAGCGACTGTCCCGGGCTCGCCTCGACACGGTCGGAGTGCTGCTCGAGCACGAGCTCACCGACGAGGGTGCGCAGGTGCCGGATGAGCTCGGCGTCCTCGTCCGGGGAGGCCACCTCCTCGGACTCCGCGACCCGGTACAGCAGCCACAGGCCGAGCGCGAGGTCGGCGGCCAGGCGGGCGTAGCGCGTCACGTTGAACCCGACCTGTGTGGACATCGACTGCGTGTAGGAGTCGACGAGACCTTCGTGCGCGGTGCGCAGCCAGTCCATGACGGTCGCCCACCCGTCACGCTGCGCCCACCGGGCGACCCACTGGACGAGGTACCCGGACACGCGGGACATCTCGCCGGACTGCGCGCGCATCGCGACCACCCCGTTGACGGCGTCGTCGCTGCCCAGGTCGCCGCGCTCGACGCGCAGCGTGACCATGCGGTCGCGCACCGAGGCGATGTTGTGCTCGTTCTCGGCCGAGGCGATGAACAGCGCGCGCGGCGCCTTCGTGCGCCTGCTGGTCATGTCGGCGTTCATGCGTCGCCGCGCCGCCATGTTGTGCACCGAGCGGACCATCCGCCCGAGCAGGTCGAGGTTCGCTGCGGCCTTCTTCGGGTCCGCCACCGGGGCGAAGTCGTCGGCGACCCAGATCGGGGCGATGCTCAGCGCGTGCTCGATGGCTGCGGGCGTGTCCTCCGCGCTTCCGGTGAGGGAGTCCTCGTGGAACGCTCCGGGACGGGCCTGCCAGGCCGCCATGATGGCCGCGGCCGTCCACGACTTGCCCCCGCGCTTGGGCCCGACGAGGAGCATCGTGACTCGTGAGCGCACGGGCACGATGGGTCGCAGGGCAGCGGCCAGCACGCCCGCTGCCTTGTAGTCGCGGGTCCACGCACCGGAGCGGACGTACGTGTCCAAGACCTTGGTCAGGTCGGCGCGCATGAGCGCGTCGCGCTCAGGGGTGCCGGGGGCGCTCTGCGGGTCGATCCAGACACCGAACCGGGACGCGCCGGACAGGAGGTCCTCGGTCACGGCGGACCGTGCCCGGTCGGTGTATCCGCCGGCGTCGATCGCCTGCTCGCCGACGACGAACGCCGGCAGGCCAGACTGGGTCGGGACCCACCCCATGGACGTCCACGCCGTGGTCGGCACGACGTCGCCCGGTTCGAACGACTTCACGGCACCCAGCCAGTCCAGTCCCTTGCGCGGCGGCCACTCGGGGTGCATCAGGACCTGTGCGGGGATCTTGCCGCCGCGGCGGTGCCATTCGGCGGGGGACTCCGAGAGCAGGGTGCCTGCGGGGCCGGGGACGGTGTGACGGTGCTCGGCGCCGGAGGTCGGGTCCTTCCACAGGACCTCGATCTCGGCGGTGATCTCCGCGTCGTTCGAGGCGAACGCGTCGAGGATGCCGGTCGCGTCCTCCTCTGGCGTGGGTTCGCGCATGAGCGCGACGGCCTTGAGGCGGCCGCCGAACGTCGAGCGCTGCTCCCATCGGGTCTCCCCCGTCGACTCCCCGAACCGGGTCTTGACCTCGGCGTACTCCTCGGCGCACCAGGTGCGGGGGTTGATGCGCCAGGCGCCGAGCGTCTGGTCGTCCTCACCGTTCTCGGGTCGCGAGGGCAGGTGGTCGGTGACCAGTCCGCCCTCGCCGGTGTGCAGGTCGTCGATGCTGCCGTACATGCTCAGGTAGTCGTCGATGCCCGCCTTCGTCTCATCACCGGTGTCGGCGCGCGAGAGGTCGACGAGGAAGGGGGTGGCGCGCTTGTGCTCGAGCAGGTCGAACATGCGGTCGGCCTGGCGCCAGACGGCGGTGTTGGACGCGACGTCCGCGTCGAAGAACGTCCAGGCTTCGCGGTCGCGAAGGTTGAGGGTGTCCCATTCGGAGTGGTTGTGCCAGTTGCCCGACCCGGCGATCGCCACGACGAGCGGCACGTCGTCGGGGTCGGTGGACTCGACGACGGTGCGCAGGTGGTCACGCGCGGCGCTGGTGAAGTCGGCGGCCTGGCCGGGTTCAGGCCAGGCGAGCTCGGTCGGGTCGGCGACGTGTGCGAGCAGGTAGGCCGACAACACGGAGTCCGCCTTGAGCAGGCCCTCCACGATCGCCACGCGCCGCGAGTCGTTGACGCGCTCGGCGGGTACGGCCGGGTGCAGGTCCATCGGGAGCGGGATCCCGGCGAACGTGTCGTACTTGATCGGGCGCCCGTCGGGGGCGATGCGCGGGGTGTGCGGCTTGAACTGGTAGGTGCTCGGCACGTACCGGCCCACGCGGTCGTCGACCTCGCGCAGGTCAACCCGGTGCCAGGGCATGATCAGGCAGTCGCTGCCCGGGGGCACGAGCTCCTTGAGCTTCTTGGACTCCCGGCTGCGTCCGTCGACGCCCATCGAGTCGGCGACGGAACGCAGGTCGGCGTCGGTGTAGGTGCGGTACCCGCGTGCCGCGGCCACGAGCGGGGCGATGCCCGAGGTCGCGAGCTTGTGCGCCCCTGACCCGGTGATGCCGGCGCGGGCGGGCTCGGTGTCGTCGGGCGTGGGCAGCGGGACGGAGTAGTCCTCGGCGGCCCACGGGGTTCGCAGCGTGGTCTCGGCCATGGCTCTTCTATGGGTCGAGACCGGGAGTCGAAGAGACCAGCGGGACCAGCGCAGGGCCAGCCCGGGGCTGGTCGGGTGTTCGCGCAGGTCAGACGCCGAAAATGGGGGTCATTTCGGGGTGGACCAGCCGGACCGGCCCGGGGGTAGGACCTATAGGGGGAAAGGGCATATGTATATGCCCCTGGAAGATCCCCGAGAATCTATATGCCTAGCGCGCATAGCGTATGGGGGTATGGGCTGGTCTGACTCGTCTCATCAAAATAGATAGAGAGATAGTGGTTCTGACCTGGTGTTTCACCGCCGTGAAGCGGACCAGCCGGGGGATGGTCCAAGGCTGGTCCCGGCTGGTCCTCGCCCGAGTCGTCTGCCATTCCGCGGCTGAACGACATCATCAGCGCCCACCCGAACGCGACGGCCGAGGCGAGGACGAAGAGGATGAGGACCGCCACGACGGCGGCGGCGCGCCCCATCCCGTTCAACCCCCGGACAGGGCGCCATCGTGCCCGCGCCGTCGAGCTTGTCAGCCCGCCGTTGACCCGGTCAGCGACGCTCGACGGCGTCTGCCCAGAGCCATGCCCAGCCCTCGCGTCCGTGGGGGTCGATGTAGCGCACGTGCACCTGTCGTCCGGCCCACGCGATCGCCTCGCCGTCGACACACGCCTCGCCCGTCTGTCGCTGCGTGACCCATGCGCGCACCGGGATGCCCTCATCGGGGCGCACGATGTCCAGCCCGCGGCGAGCGAGCTCCGGTGCTTCCTCGGCGCAGTCGCGCATCGGGACGGTCTCGATGCCGGACGGCCAGCCGCCTGGGGGCGGACGTCGACGAGTACCCACGGAACTCAGCGTAGTCGAACACCAGTTCGAACAATCCCGTAGCCTGGGTTGGTGACGACGACGGCTCTCGATGCCATGGAAGTGGCTCGCGCGACCCTGCGTCGCGCCGAGCCGCGCACGGCCGTGCGGTCGTGCGGTCGTGCGGTCGTGCGGTCGTCGACACCCGACCTCCTCGACGTCGACGAGGCCCTGCGGCCGCTTGGCGCGATCCTCGACGGCGGCCGGCTCACGCTCGTTGCGGCGAGCGTCGTCGCCGGGTCGACGAACCTGCTCCTCACGCTGCTCGGGCAGTCGCAGGGGGCTCGGACTGGATAGCTGCTGGAGAGGAACGAGGACCGGGTATGGGACCAACGACGATCGGAAGAGGGCGGCGATCCCCTACTTGCAACAGCTACCTGAGCAGTCCGCACGATCTGTCCTTGCCGGCTACCTGACAAGTCGAGGAGCACCAAGACGGCGCCCTCCGAGCGAGTGAACGGAGACGGTCCCATCAAGATGACTCACGGATCAGTGAGCCGTCGTACTGGATCGCCCCACCGAGACAGCGAATGAGGCTGTGTTCGGCGGTTCGCTCAGGGGCAGGTGGCAGCGCCGGACACAGTGATCGCGCCAACCGTGGTCGGGTCGTATCCGACCGAATGGCCGAGCGGTAGTCCCGCGACGAACGTGACGCGCTGTCCGTCGAACTCCACTGCTGACCTCAGATCCGGGTAGGAGTCAGTGACGGTCGATGTGTAACCCTCCCACGTCTCTTCGTCTCCCGAAACGAACGCCACCCGGACTTCCACAGTCGGCCGTGCTTCGGACAAGGTCTCCGGGATGAACTCAACGTTGAAGAACGCGTCTCCTGCCCGTTGCAAGTTGAGCGGGTCCAATGCCCCGGGGACGTTGGAAACCGTGACCTTGACGATGTTCCGACCGAGCCCGTCACTCGTGGTGTCCGATGTGCACCAGACGGAGTCGAACGTCGGGTCGCCGGCGACGAGCTCACCGCTCCAACTCCCAGCAACCACGACTCGCCCCGTTCCAGGGCCTGGAGCGTCTCGCAGGGGGAGCGGCAGCGGCATGTCCGATATCACTGGCGCCTCCCGGACGAGGCGTCCGAGCGACCCGCTCACAACGTCAGAGCTGGAGACGTTCTCGTCGGTTGAAGGCAAAGTCGAGGGGTCCGCCGCCCGAGAGGGAGCGGGAGTCGGCGTCGGTTCCTGTGGCGGGTTGCTTGGCGAGGTCCTCGCTGCGCTGTCGGGATGGACCGTTTCGTTTGACGTTGCACCCGCACACGCCCCGAGAATGCCCGAGGCAAATACCGCCAGTCCAAGTGCCGCGACGGCTCTACGCATGGTCAAGGGTCCCACCGGACCGGTCCGCCAGCGTCAACTGTGCGGATGTCACCTGCGCTGGTGGAGCCGGCGACGCCGGCGCGAGCACCCGGTCGTGACTCGTCTGCACTTAGAAGTCCTCGCCGCCCTCGTCCAGGTCCTCGTACGCCCTCGGATCGACCAATGACGTCAGGACGAGCTCGTCCGGCGACGCCCAGTCCACCTGCTCCCCGATGTCCAGTAGCGCCGCGGACGACACCATCTGCAGGCCGCGGACCATCGTGAACGCGTCGTCGCGCCCCTCGTACGCCCACCGGCGGTGCATCGCCCAGCGCAGAGCGCTCGACCCGACGTCGAACAGGCGCGCGCCCGCGCGGTGGCTCTTCCCGCTCGGCACGAGCTCGTCAAGGAGGCCGATCGTCGACGAGCCGGCAAGGACGGCGTCGTAGACCGCGCGAAGAGCGCCCATCGCCTCCTGGCGCCCGGAACCAGCGAGGGCGAGCACGGCGGCCGCCTCATCGTCTAGATCCTCGACCAGGGCGGCGAACGCGACATCGGTCGTGACGTCCGCCGTACCGGGTGGGCCGAGGACGTCGGTGGCGTCGCGCCATGTCCCGAACCGGTGCCCGCCGCGAGGTGAGACGGCCCCGGTCGTCGACGGAGGGCGCGGCAGCCCGCCACACACGAGGTCGTCACCTCCGGGGCGGGACAGGCGCCCGGACAGGTTCCGCCACGGGTCGGTGGGCGGCAGGGTCGCGACCACCTCGGCGATCAGGCAGCCGAAGAACGCGACCGCCCAGCCTGGCCGCTGCCCGCTCAGCTCCACGACGCCGGCCTCTAGGCGCGCGCGCGCCGACGAACCGACCAGCGGCTCGTGCAGCGACACCCACCAGCGGGCGGGAAGGGGCCCGGGGTGCGGAGTGCCATGCGGCATTGAGTCCGTCCCTTCATCGGGGCTGGCGCCCCATCGTGCTGCCCCCTGGCGCTCAACGGACCAGTCTGCCGCTTCCGCGGCCATGATGCGCAATCCTGGCCGCCGTGCCGCGCGTCATGCTCGCCCGCGAGCCACCTCGACGAGCCGGTCGACATCGCTCAGTCCGCGCGAGAGCTCCTCCAGCATCCGCGCGCACCGCGACAGCCCGTCCTCGGCATCGGGGTCGACGAGCAGCACTAGGGCGACCGCGAACGCGTCGCGTGCACCTCGCAACGCCTCGGCCGTCGCGTCGCTGGCCAGCCACATCGAGTTCGTGCGCAGCAGCAGGTCCGCCACCGCGTGCATGACGTGCTGATCCCTGGACCCGGGCGAGTCCTCACCCATGCGTTCTTCCCATTCGGGAGGCGTGGGGAACCACAGCACGGTCACCTCAGGTCGCCCGCTCGGCCCGCACGACCCCGGCGAAGGTCGACTCCAGGTGCGCCACCGCCGCTGCACCGACGGTGGCCTCGGCGATCGTGGACGCCGTCTCGGCGACAGCCTCCAGCAGCTGCAGCGCACCGAACGAGGAGACCAGGCTCGCGGTCACGTCCGGGCGGCCCTCCTCCCGAGCACGTACGTACGTCAGACCCACCAGCACCATCTGCGCCGACGTCAGACGATCCCCGTCATCGCACATCGACGTCCTCCACCGTGATCCCCAGACGCTCGTGCAGCATCTGTGCTGCCAGACCTCGCAGGTACACCAGCCGGCGCCGCACCGCCCATACCGGCACCCCGAGCCGCGCCGAGATCTGCGCCGTGTCGACAGGCGCACCCTCACCGAGGGAGTACACGCCGCCGAGCCAGGCCGTCGCGATGTCCCCCAGCTCGGGAGTCTGGGTCTGGCGCACGTGGTCGATGAACGTGGCGATGAACGCCCGCCCCTCGGCCGGGTGCAGTAGGAAGTCTGACGTGTCCAGCACGACGTCCGACTCGACGACCTCGACCGTGTACCGCGTCGCCAGGTCCTCCTGGGTGAACTTCCCCGCGTGAGACCTTGACCCGCCGCCGGACGCCGCCGGACCGGAATCCTCGAGCGCGGTCAGCAGCTCGGCGTCGCTCGGCTCACGACGAAGGCGCGCATGCAGCTCGTCTCGCTGGGCCTCGACGACAGCCCGCCGCCGCAACGTGCCCTGCATCCCGGCCGCCGGCGCGTGCCCGAGCTCGGAGTGCGCGTACGCGCGGACCTTGTCCGGGCACATGGTCTGCAGCAGCCCCGCGAACGTGCCCACGGAGTCAAGCGCGCGCCGCCCGGTCGCGATGTCGTCGACGAGGCGCACCGCCACCTCCATGACGATCGCCTCGACGTCCTCGCGATGCTTGTCACCCAGGGCGTACCGGCGCCGCATCGTCCAGCCGATGCGGCGGAACAGCCGCGCGTGCGCTCGGAAGAAGTCCTCGACCAGGATCGCGCGGTCCTGCGGCTTCGCCTCGACGATGCGCGCGAGCTGGTCCATCGTGCCGCTGGTCTGCTCACTCATCACGATCCCCCCGCCTCGATGACGTCGCTCAGATCCCGCAGCCTGCACACCGGCGGCGCGGTGGTGAACGGGAACCCGGGCCACGGTTCGACGGTCCGGGTGGTGTGCATGACCTCGCACCACACGAGCCAGCGCCGCCCGCCTGCCCGCGGGTCCAGCAGCCACCCCACCGTCATCCGGGCCGGCGGAACCGCGGCCGCGGCGAGCTCGGCGATACGGTCCACGACGCGCAGCACCCGCGCGGTCCCCCACCCGTCCTGCGCCCTCAACAGCTGGGACAGGCGCAGCCGCAGGAGCGGGCCACCGTCCTGCCCGGTCGCCGCCCGCAGCACGTCGGTCGGTGTGACGAGGCCACCAGCGACGGCGAGCAGCCACTCGGCCCGCACGCGTCGAGCCGCAGCGGCCGCCGCTTGTGCCACCTCGACCCGGGGCCCGTTGATCACCGTCATGCCGACACCTCGTCCCCGAGCACCGAGAACGCCCCGTCCCCCAGCGCATGCTCGGAGACCGGCCGCATGGCGGTCAGGTCCGGGATGGTGCGCGAGTGCAGCGCAGCGATCACGGTGGCGCGCGAGACACGCCGCTCCGGGTGCCGCTGGTTGTACTGGGTGACGATCTCGCCGACGTCGCTCAGCCCGAGGTCGCGCACCATGTCGCGCAGGCTGCGGCCGGTGCGCGGGTCGCCGACGTGGTCCTGAAGCGTCTGCAGGGCGCTGCGATGAAGGTCGCGCGAGATGTACCGCAGCGGGTCCACGCCCCACACGCGCGTCGGCTCCAGGCACCGCTCGATGAGCCGCTCCACCACGCAGGAGCGGTCCACCTTCGTGGGAGCCTTGCGCCCGGTCGGGGTCTGGGTGTCGAACTCGGGGTCGGCACCCAGGACCATGCGGTCCGTGAGGGACTCGATCGTCAGGTCGTCGACCATGCGGGCGCGGGTCCCGCTGGACACCTCGGCGGCCAGGACGCGGTCCGCGCGAAGCAATGCGTCGGCTGCCATCGGCTCCAGCCGCTCGCGCAGCTGCCAGTGCGCCAACTCCCCGTCGCACTTGATCCGGCCCAGCTCCTCGCGCATGCGCGATCGCGACATGAACGGGACGCGGAGCGTGGTCTCCTCGTCCCACACCGCGTGCAGCAGCATGGGGTCGCGGGAGACCTGAACCTCGAGCGTCCCGGAGTGCCCGAGCCCACTGAAAGTGCCCTCGATGCTCTGGTCCGACTCGACTACGGACAGGACGTGCGGTCCGTCCCACACGGTGCGCACCGGCAGCAGCAGCCGTGACCCGCCCGGACCACGGTCCTTGCGGCCGACGTCGATGCGCGCGACCCGCCACAGCCACATGGGCAGCTGCACGACAGCGGCGCTGGCCGGGAGCCGTCCGGCCAGCAGTGCAGCGGCGTCGCGGCCCGCCTGCGCACCCTCGAGCAGACCGCACGTGATGTCCAGCCAGTCGTTCCTCACCGTCTCGCCCTCGCTTCCTTGCTGATCGGGTCCACCTTCAAGACGCACGTCCGTCGGATCTGCAACACCACCCCGGGGCACGGTCACCTCTTCCTGCTGATCGCGAGCCACGTCGCGACGCATGCCAGGGCACCGACGACCGGCCACCACAGCGCGACCGCGACCGCCGAGCCTCCGGTGACGGCGGCCGTCAACGACGGTGCCGTCGTGCTGCGGGTGCGCCCGTACACGGCCCATGCCGCGAGCCCGGTCACGAGCGCCGCTCCGGCGGCGGGCAGCCATCCGGCGACGATCACCACCGCCCACCCGGTCGCGAGTGCGAGCAGGATGGCGACGACGAAGGCCGGCGGCACGGTGACCGATGCGACCCCCGCTGTGCTGGTGGGCGTCGGTGCTGGCGGAGCGGTCACCGCCGCCTCACCGTCGGTCGGGAACTGCAGCCGCGTTCGTGTCCGGTGCCTGCGGGCGTTGCGCCGTGCCTTGTCGCGGTTGAGCGCGAACAGGTCGGCCGTGTCGAACTCGCTCATGGCCCACCACCTCAGCGGTGGCGGCGGAACGAGAACCGGTTCCTCGACGGGGGTGGTTCCACGAGGTGGGCAGGGTCGAGGTCGGGGCGGCCAGTGACGCGGAACAGGATCCCGGTGAGGACCTTCGCCAGCTCCGGGACGGAGGACGTGGACTGACCGGCCTTCAAGGCTGCGTCGATGCGCGGGTCCAGGAACACCGTGCCGGCGTACTCCCCGGACTGCGCGAAGACGCGCTGCGCCGTCTCGTCGCGCACGTCCATGTCGGGGTTGATCTTGTCGAAGACCACCATGATCCGGTCGCGCGGGACGCCAGCCGCGCGGAACGCGAGCAGTCGCTCGCGCAGGTTGTCGATGCCCGGGCTGGAGTCGTCCGCGAGCCCGACGGCCCACGCCCCCGAACGCAGCAGCGGGATCACCATGCCGTCGATGAGGCCCGAGGTGTCGGTCGCCTCGATGATCTGGGTGTCGACCAGGACGAGGTCGTGGGTGGCCGCGGCCGCCTGGATGGCGCGCGCGTAGACGTCGCTCGTGACGACGTCAGGGTCAGCCAGCTCCTTGGGCGGAGCCATGATGAGGGAGAACGGCAGCGGGTCGGCCATGGACGGCCGGGACTGGTTGAGCCGCTCCGGCGTGAGGATCACGTCCTCGTAGGCGAGCGTGCCGACCGCCGCGTCGTACACCGACGGCAGTCCGGCGGCCGTCGGGACGCGCAGGAACTTGCGCTGGTCCCCCTGACCGCGGTTCGCGTCGACGACGCACGCCTTGATGCCCTTCTCCGCTGCGAGCCACGCAAGCTCGATCACCGTCGAGGACTTCCCGACCCCGCCCTTGCCCGCGACGCAGCACACGACGGCGCCGTTGGTGCGACGTCGGTCCAAGACCGCGGTGGTCGCTGCCCTGCGGGGCGTGAACACGTCCTCGACCTCCTCCTCGCGCACCGGTGCCACCAGGTCGGCGTAACGAGCAGAGCCCGGCGGCGGGGACGGGACGTAGCCGTCGGCGGGCACCACGGGCTCGGCGTTCGCCCACGGGTCCGCCGCGGGAACGGGCCGGTGGGGTGCAGGGGGGACGGGCGCGGTCTCCCACGGGTCGCGGCCGGACGCCGGTGCAGAGGGCTGCACCGGCAGTGGCGTAGCCGCCCCGGGTGCCTGCCCCCACGTGGCGCGCGTCGCGCTCGTCGGGGACGGCACGGGAGCCGTCGACTCCCACGCCTCCGGCGGCGCCGGTGGCGTGGTCTCGACCGGACGGATGTCGGCCTGGGGCGCGGCGCCTGGCGCGGGGTTCTCCCACGGGTCGTCGCTGCGCACCGGATCCGGTCCGGCGGGAGCGGCGCCGTGCTCGAGCGTGCCGTCGGCCATGATCTTCGTCGCGCCCGGTCCCCCGCCGATCAGGGGCAGGTTCGCCTCGGCGAGGAGCTCGTCGAGCTCGGTCGGCAGCTCCACGAGCGTGGTGCCGGGCACGTCGATCCGCTCGTCACCGGAGACCGCGACGAGCGTGACCTCCGTGCCGCCGGTGACCTGCCGAGAGAGGAAGGGGCGCATCCCGGGGACCGGGCGGGCGGATACGAGGAGTGGCACGGGACCGTTGACCGCGACGTCCTGCCTGGCGACGTTCGCGTCCTCGATGAAGTCGTCGCTGCCCCCGACGACCGTGAAGCCGTTGCTCTGCAGGGTTCGCGCCAGGTGCGGCAGGCAGATGACCGCGACGCGCTTGTTTCCGTCCATACCCCGTTCTGTGGGACGGGTCGTCAGCCAAACGCTGCTCGACGCGGCAACGCTCGATCTGCCAGCACGTCGACGTCGACGTGCTTGGGAGTGGCTTCCGATCCAGCACGCATGACCGTTCAGGCGGTCAGCCCGGGCTCTCGTTCGTGCGAAGAGGCAATGGCGACCCTCTCGACGTGGAACGGCGTGCCGAGTCCGGGCGGTACGACCACGCAGCCCACAGAAGCCTGCCGCGGAGGTATCGCATGTCTGAGACTCGCAGGCTGAGCAATCTCAAAGTCTTCCTCGGCCTATGCAGCGAGCTCGCGATCCTTGGCGCGCTCTGGACGACAACAGTCGCCATCAGACACACCGAGTCGACACGGGACTACATCGCGCAACTCGAACAGGAGAACGGCCAGTTACGGACGGAGCTCGGAACCACGTCAAGCGAACTCGTCAGCGCCAAGGCAGATCTCAATACGGCAAACGCAGAGGCCGAGCGCCTTCGGGGACAACTCGTCGCACCCGAGTGCGAGACCGCTAACCCTCGCTGGTGCACAACGGTCCATCCCGGTTCGTGACCTCCCTTCCGCCCAACGGCGTCGCCGTCACGCGGTACGCGATGCCTGACTCGGAGTCGACGGCGTCACTCGAGGGTCTTCGCCTTGGGGTGGAACACCAACTGACTGGCCGCGTCTCTCGCCCCTTCACCCGCTGGCCCCTGCGAGCAGTTTCACGGTGGCGATACCGCTCGGGACACATGCTAGGGAACTGGCGCACTTGGATCCCGCGGGTCAGCGGCGGAAGTCGCAGATCGGTACTGTCGTCGATCTCTGGAGCTCGGGAGTCCACCATCCACTGGACTCGCCGGACTCGGGCGTACCTATCCACAGTCATCGCACACTCCCGTCGCTGGCAGCTGCGTGTAGCACCTCGGACACGTCACCGACGCCATTGGAGTGCGTGCACGCCGGGACGTCGACCGGCCCCCATACCCGTCGGGAAATGGGACGGTTTCGACCGGCGAGCCGCTGTGCGTCCAGTACGCGACGCGGATGACCAAGCCGAGTGACGCCTTGTTCACGATGGCGAAACGGACGAACCCCACTGCAATTGGGGTGTCCGTCTCCACCGGGTCCTGATACTTGCCGATCGCGACGTAGGACCCGGAAGGCGGCCTCCAGTGCCGCAAGTATCCGTCCCTGCTCTCATAGCCGACATCGTGGAGGTGGTTTGCGATTCGATCAACGATCCAGGACCGCAACCCGGCATCGTGGATCCCGAACACCTTGAGGTGGTCGTCGAACCGGCCTGGGTCCTCGGCGTAGCGTGCCGGCGCGTCTGCCACAGCTGCGCGCATCGCCTCGTCGGTCACGGCAGTCGCTCCAACGCGTCCCGGAACCGGTCTGTCAGGTCGACGGCGCCCGGCAGGTCGGTCAGCGGTCGGCGTGCGCTGATGCGCCACCCGTTCACGTGCGAGCTGTAGGACGCGATCGCCTCCAGCTCACCGGCGGGCACCTCTACAGCGGACACGACGTCGTACGTCGCGCCGTCGAGCCGCACGAACACGCACACGTCGAAGTCGAACGACCGCAGGAACGAGAAGTTGCCCGCCCTGCCTTCGCCCTGCACCCGGCACTTCACCTGCACGGTCCGGCCGGCGGCGTCGCGGACGTCCCACGACCTCTCCGACGGCGGCGCGAGCATTCCGCCGTACACCACCGCGGCGAGGTGCTCCGCGAGGTCGCCGGCCGGGGCGTTGCGTGACCGCAGCACGCCGCGCTCGACGAGCTCGCTCAGCAGCGACCCGTACAGGCCGAGCAGCTCGCGCGACGAGGCCGCCCGCACGAGCCCCGCGACGTCAAGGTCACTCACCGTCGGCGACCGGTCGCTGACCGCGCACGGCGTGCCACCACAGCGCGACGTCGAGCAGGCGCAGCGGCTCGTCGTCGAACACGCACACCATGCCCTTCGACGCGGCCGCCGACCGGGCGCGATCCAGCGCCGCGCGCGTAGCCTCGATCACTGCTGGGTCCGCGACCAGTGCGCGAGTCGCCTGGATCTCCAGGCGTCCATCCTTGTGCCGTTCGAGCCCGAGCAGTCGTCGTACCTCGTTGTCCCGAACCGGGAGCAGACGGGGCCGCTTGCGCGCCGCGACCTTCGCCGCCGTCACCCACGGGTCCGACCTCTTCGCCCTCGGGTTCGCCAACGCCGCCTTCACCGCGACGTAGAACCCCCACGCCACCTCGAGGTCTTGCGGCCCCGCGGTGCCGAGTGGCACATCGGTCGGCACCGCGTGCAGGGCCGCCAGCACGCGGTCGCGGTGTACGCCGTCGTCGAGCAGCCGCCGAGCCGCCGGCGGAGGCACGTCCACGCTGAGCAGGGTGACCGCGAACAGGTCGCCCGCCGTGATGTCCCCGGGGACGTTGCCAGACGCGGACGCGAAGGTCGCACCCGCGTACCCGCCCGCCACGTCGTAGTACGCCTCGAACGGGACCGCCGCCAAAGCGGCGAGCGTCGTGGCGCGCGCTGCGCCCAGGATGTCGTCGGGGAGGGTGGGCCAGTCGGCAGGCACAGACAGCGTCATGGGCGCACCGTAGCCGCGGACGCTGACACCAGCAGCCCCGGGAGCAGTCGTCGCTGTCCGGGTCGTCGCGCGACTTCACCCGGTATGCGGGTCGTGGAGCACACTCGCCGCAAGGAAGACTGACGTCGTGAAGCCAACCGCGGTGCTCATCGCCGCCACGATCGTCCTCGCCACCGCATCCGCCTGCGCCAGCAACGGCACGGACGAAGCGCGCGAAGGATGCGAAGCGTTCGACTGGGCCGTCGAACCCAGCAGCGACGACCCCATCGCCAGCTTCCAAGCGATGCAGGACGCCCTCGACAACGAGGTGATCCCCCCGTTCGCATCTGCCGCGAAGAGGAACGACGAGTACACGGATCTGCTCAACTCGGCAGGCGACCTCAACCGCCTGACCTCACAGCTCAAGGACCACCTTGAGAGCGGCGAGGTGGATGGCGGTTCCGTGGAAGACCTCGCGGACGACATGTGGGAGAAGGTCGGCGCCATCGACAACCGGTGCCAGGTCATCCTCGCTGACTGAGTCGAATCACGCCGTCGTGATTCGTCGAGCAGCATCGAACGCTGCACGTGACCGGTGAGCCGGCCGAGCCCCAGACCCGGGAGACGCCGACCCGCGCTGCCCGCGATCACCCACGCGCGGCGGTGGCCTCAGGCCTTGCTCGCGGCGAGCCTGATCGCGTCCGCGAGGTCGGCGTACGGGGTCGGCCCGCCGGTCTGCTCCTGCACCCACGCCAGCGACATCGCGGCGCCGGCACGGTCAACCACGGTCTGTCGCGGCAGCACGTAGAACTCCCACTGGGCGACGTCGAGCACGTCGTACGCATCGTGCTCGCGTGCCGTGTGCACGCACAGCACGTACACGTCCGCGTTCCAGCCCTTCTCGCCCCGGAACGCACCCGTGCCGTGATCCCACGAGTCCGCAGCCTTGACCTGGAACGAGCCGAGCCGCACCTGCTTCTGGGCCCACGACTGCAGGTAGCCGCGGACCTTCACCTCGACGCGCACACCGTCCGGTGTCAGGACGTCGTACGCGTCCCACTCGACCCGGTTGCCCGTCGCGCCGACGGCGCGTGCCACCAGGAACTCCGCCAGGTAGCCGCGCACGTTGTTCATCCGCAGGTCGCTCATCGCGAACCGCCAGAAGTCGAGCACGCTCGCGTCCAGCCCTGCGAACCGCTCCGACCCGTCGAGCGGGACCGGGTCCGGCACGATCGTCATGTTGTCCACAGGTCTCATTCAAGCGCGCCGGTGCAACACGGCGGGTGGGTACGCTCCCCGCCATGGCGGACGGCATGGTGACTCCCGCCGACATCGGCCGCGAGGTCGGCACCTCCGCGTCAACGGTGCGGAGGTGGTTGCGCGCGAACGCTGAACGGCGCGGCGGACGATGGCTCATCGACGACGAGACTGCACGCCGCGTGCGTGCCTGCCTCACCACATCCGCCGCAGCGCGCATCCCTGTCACCCGTTCATGCCGGATCGACGAATGCGACCGTGTCGCCGTGGCGCGCGGCTGGTGCGCGATGCACTACGACCGCTGGTACCGCACGGGTCGCACGGAACTGAACCGCCCCGGGTTCAGTGCAGGCTCTCAAACGATGGAGGATGAGAGTCATGGCTGCTCCGAGGAAGTACCCGGACGAGCTTCGGGAGCGTGCGATCCGTTTGGTCTTGGAGGCCAAGGAGAGCGGGTCGGTCAAGGGCGCGTGCGGTCGGATCGGTGCCCAGCTGGGCATCCCGGCTGA
Source organism: Cellulosimicrobium sp. BMG9.23 (assembly GCF_059159985.1). NCBI lineage: Bacteria > Bacillati > Actinomycetota > Actinomycetes > Micrococcales > Promicromonosporaceae > Cellulosimicrobium > Cellulosimicrobium sp. BMG9.23. The sequence continues at coordinate 173,143 of NZ_JBZGBZ010000006.1, read as the reverse complement.
GACGCTGCGGAACTGGGTGCGCGCGGCGGAGGTGGACGCCGGAACGCGCGGGGGAACCACGAGCACCGACGGCGCGCGGATCGCTGAGCTGGAGCGCGAGGTGTTCGAGCTGCGGCGCGCGAACGCGATCCTCAAGAGCGCGTCGGCTTTCTTCGCGGCGGAGCTCGACCGCCCACGAGGCAGGTAGTGGCGTTCATCGACGCCCGCCGTGAGGAGTTCGGGGTCGAGCCGATCTGCAGGGTCTTGCAGGTCGCCCCGCGCACCTACTACGCCGCGAAGACGCGCCCGCCCTCGGCGCGGGCGGTCCGTGACGCGGAGCTGAGCGAGGTGATCGCCGTTGAGCACCAGGCGAACTACTCCGTCTACGGGGCGCGGAAGATGTGGAAGCACCTGAACCGCCTCGGGCACCCGGTCGCCCGCTGCACCGTCGAGCGGCTGATGCGCGGCGCCGGCCTGCACGGCGCGGTCCGCGGTCGGACCAAGCGCACGACGATCCCGGGCAAGGACGGGGTCCGCGCCGGGGACCTGGTCAACCGGGAGTTCACCGCGACCGCCCCGAACCAGCTGTGGGTCGCGGACTTCACCTACGTCCGCACGTGGGCTGGTTTCAGCTACGTCGCGTTCGTCGTCGACGTCTACTCGCGCCGGATCGTGGGCTGGAAGGCCGACACCACGATGCGCGCGGACCTGGTGACCGACACGTTGAACATGGCCGCCTGGGCCCGCGGCCGCGCCGGCGTCACGAGTCTGGAAGGGCTGATCCACCACACCGACGCCGGGTCGCAGTACACCTCGATCGCGTTCACCGAACGCCTCGCCGTCCTGGGGATCCGCGCCTCGATCGGCACCGTCGGCGACGCCTACGACAACGCCCTCGCCGAGTCCACCATCGGGCTGTTCAAGACCGAGCTCATCGGCCGCCGTGGGCCCTGGCGCACCCTCGAGGACGTCGAGATCGCGACCCTGGAATGGGTCGACTGGTTCAACAACACCCGTCTGCACACCGAGCTCGGCGACATCCCACCCGCCGAGCACGAGGCCGCCTTCTACCGTCACAACCCGGGCGCTGAGACCCTCAGCGCACCACAACCGAGCCTGCACTGAACCCGGGGCGGTTCAAACCGTCGCCACGTGGCGCGCACCAGGCAGCCAAGACCCGCTGCCCCGCCGGGCATCCGTACGACGAGGAGAACACCGTGATCTTCTCCGACGGGCGGCGTCGCTGCCGCACCTGCCGCCGCGGACGCGGCACCATGAACCCATGACGCCCACCGAGCCCAAGCCCACCGACAAGCGCGACGTCACCGTGAAGAGCGTGCACCCCGTCGCGCTCGCCCACGCCATGCGCCTCGCCGGCGGTGACCGGTCCCGGCTGCGGTTCGAGGATGACGGGACCGTCACCGTCACCAACGAACCCCGTCTCGCCCGCCGGCCCGTCCGCTGAGCCGCGGCCCAGACCTACCCTGTGACCATGAGCAACCCGATCAGCTATCCCGGTCTCGTGTGGGTGAAGGACCCCGTCAACCCGACGACCGGCGAGCTCACGGGAGCACCACCACCCGCACGTCATCACGACGACTGCTCGCACTGGTACCGCGACGATCGTGGGCGATTCATCGGTGAACCGCCGTACCGGGCGAGCGAGGAGCAGATGCGCACGCTCCCCCACTGCGCGACCTGCGCCGAGGCCAGCACGGGCAGCAGACGCAGCCGCGACGAGCCGGTCCATGAGGCCACCGCGAAGTGCCCCGTCTGCCACCAGGTCCGGTCCCTGTCCGGCGCGTGCGGCTGCGACTGAGGACACCGCCGTACGCTCTGGCCATGCCGATCACCTGGAGCAGGCTCCACGAGCTGCTGGCCCTCACCGGTCCGCGCCCGCTCACCGTCGACGACATTGCCCGCGCGATCACCCTCGACCTCGACGAGGACGAGGCGCTCGACTTCAAGGCACAGCTGCGCACCGACGAGCACGCGAAGGCCGAGCTCGCCAAGGACGTCGCCGCGATGGCGAACAGCGGCGGAGGCCTCATCGTCTACGGCATCGGCGAGGACCCCGCCGACAAGCACCTCGTCGACGCGCCCATCCCCCTCGCGGCCGAGCCCGAGCAGCCGATCCATCAGCTGCTCGCCGCGCGCGTGCGCCCCCTGATCCGGCCGGTCGTCGAACCCATCCGTACCGCCGACGGTTCGGGCGGCTACCTGCTTGTCCAGGTGCCGGACTCCACCGACGCGCCGCACTTCTACGAGCACCACCCGGACCCGAAGAACCCGCCCGGCGCACCGATCCGGTACGGGTCGGGCACGCTCATGATGCGTGAGCGCGACATCGAGCGCGCGTACCGCGACCGGTTCGTCCGCCAGCAGGACGCTGCGACTGCGCTCGCCTCGCTCACCGACGACGTGACGGCGACCCTCGACTTCGACCAGCCGCTCAGCACGCACTGGCTCGTCGTCGCAGCGCGGCCGACGGGCTCGGTCCCGCTCGGCAGTCCCACCCCCGGCGTCGAGACGAGTCGTGACGTCCTGCTCCAGTCGCGCGCCGCGTCGATGCGCTTCCACCGGCCAGGTGACCGCGGCCCCGCCCTCGACCTGCTCGAGACCCTCAACCCCCGCCGCGGGCTGCGTCGCTGGACGGTGCGCGCCCACGCCGATCAGGACGCCGTGACCGTGACGAACCCCTACGCCGAGCTGCACCACGACGGCGGCGTCGTGCTGGCCTTCCCGGTCACCGCCCGCCGGCCCGAGAACGACACCGACCCGCGACCGGCCGTCCAGGCGCTGAAGGTAGAACGCGTCGCAGCAGCAGCCGTGGCAGTCACGCGCACCTGGCACTCCGCTCTCGCGGTCACGACCGGAGCCGTCCTGCGCGCCTCCGTCATCAAGGCATACGGCGACGCCACCGCGTTCTACCTGTACGGGAACGCCAGCGACGACAGCTTCTACATCCCGGGCGTGCCGTCCTGGACCCACCCCGTCCGCGCCGTCACCCCCGTGCTCGTCGACCAACCCAGCGTCGACCCGAAAGCCCAGCACCACGCCGCCGTCGACCTCGCCCAAGGCGTCCTGCACCAGTTCGGCCATGCACGCCTCGAAGTCCTCGCACCCATCGGCGACGACTGACCGAGCGCGGCAGCGCGAGACGGTCCGGCGGTAGCCGAAGCCCGAGCCGACGACGGCCGACCAGCCAGGCCGAAAGGAGAGCTCGGGCTTCGGGCCTGGCGGCCCTTGCCCTCGTTCGGGTTGGTGGCGTTGCGTTGTTCGGGGCGTGGTGCTGGGAACCCCTGGCGGGGTTCGCGTGGTCGTTGCGGGGGTCGGGTCGTTGGTCGTCTCGGGGTTCGGGTCGTGTGTCGGGGCGGGTGACGGTTCGTGGTGCTGGGCCGCTGCGCGGGGCGGGTCGTTGTTCGTCGCGTCGCGGCGGTGTGTTCTGCTCTCCTGCTGCGCAGGCGGTCACGCTTCGCGTGTCGCTTCGCGGGTCTCGGTGGGCTCGCGTTCCTCCGGGTGGGTGTTCCGGGGCGGGGCCGCATGGGTGGGGCTGTTTCGGCCGCGTGGCGGGTGGGGTGTTCGTTCCGGGTCGGGGCCGTCAACACTCCGGTTGAAGGCAGCACGGCAAGGGTCCGGTTCGGGCGACGGCACGCGGATCTCGTCACGCATCACGCCACGACGAACGACACGTCGCACTCCGTGGCTCGGACTGGGCCCCGGACTGCAGCACAGGTCGACCGCAGCCACCATGGGTGAGCGCCCGCAGGGCGCCACCACCCAGCCACAACCCGGGAAGGTCGCGCAGCGACCGACCCGGCAGCCAAGGGCGGGGTTCGCGGTGCGGCAACGGGGCGACGAGGCGAGCTCTGCGAGCAGCGTCATGACGCGCGAAGCGCGGCACCGCGACGGCCCCCAGGGCCGGAGCAGCCCGCCGCAGGCGCACCCCCACCACGACGCGAGCCACGCGAAGACCAACTGGGGGTGGCGAGGGGCGGGCGGCGATGTCCGTTCTGCGGGGAATGCGGGTCGTGTCGGTGTCGTCCCGTGCAGCGTCGCGGCCCGCATTTCCCGCTGCCGGAGCGGCGTCGCGTCTCGTGTGCCTGATGTAGGGCATGGGAAACTCGAGCAGCACCTCCGTGTGGCGTCTCCTCCCGGCCGGCGGGTCGGGGATGGACCCTCAGTCGGTACAGGCAAGGGCCGCGACGTTCATGTCGACCGCACTGTCAGCGGCCCGTTCGATGACGCTGATCGTGGCGCGCACCGAGACGGAGCAGGCATCGTTCCTGGTCATGGACTCGCGCACCGCGTCGCGGTCTGTCGCCGACCATCTCGCGAACGCGACCGGCGCCCGCGCGGTGCCGTCCGAGCTGCCCGACCTCGTCGGTGACGGCGTCGTCACGGCGACCGTGTCGCTGCGCGGGGACGGCGGGTCAGGGCGCGAGACCCAGGCCGGGCTGGACCCCAACGAGGCGTCCCGGCTGCTGGCCCAGTCGATGCGCCCGGGCCAGTGGGTCGCCGTCACCGTGCGGGCCGCCCGCCAGGTGGAGTCCCGCCGGTACGCGCGCTGGCTGGACCCACGGGTGCCGACCGGGACGCACCACTCGACGCTCGCGTCCGCGGTGGTCATGAGCATGCACGTCGGCGCCGCGACGGGAACCGAGGCACGCACCCTCGGGTCGCAGGTCACGGCCGCGCTGCCTGGGTTCGACCTCGACACGCACGTGCGGGTCGCGCACCCCCGGCTGTCACGGTTCGCCGTCCTCGGCGCGGGCCTCGCCGCGTGGGCGGGCCTGGTGTTCGGTGCCCAGATGCCCGGTCTGGGTGTCCTCGCGGCGCTGACCGGGTGCACCCTCGCGACCCTCATGTACCTCGCCGGCGGCGGCGCGGTGCGCCGGTCCCTGACGAGCGGCCGCTTCCCCACCCCACCCGCCCTGTCGATGCTGGCACCGTGGCGTGGACCCCGCCCAGCGGGCACCGGGCCCGACGGACAGCCGCGACCGGAACGCGTCGCGGACTACCCGATGCCGCGCGACACCTTCCGGGTCGGACCGCACCTGCCCGTGCAGCTCGTGGCCCCGGCCATCGGTGCGCTGTCCGGGCAGGCCGAGACCAACGCCCGCCCCGTGCCCGGGCCGATGCGGGAGCCGGTCGGGGTCCTGATCGGCCACGGCCAGGGCGACGCCCCGGTGCACATCGCGACGACCGACCGACCCGGCGGCGTGATGCTCGTCGGGCGCAAGGGGTCGGGCAAGACAGAGCTCGTCAACGCGGTCTTCGCCTACGACGCGATCGACCGGCTGCACGGTCCTCTCGCAGCGGGGTCGGTCGGCCCGAACGCCTCACAGATCGCGTTCGAGAACAAGGGCGAGGGCGCGCGCAAGTACCTCGAGTGGGCGCACGCCCTCGGTGATCGGTCCGTCCTGGTCGACGCCGCCGACCCGGGGTCCTACGCCGTCGACATCTTCGCCACCGGGGGCACCTGGACACAGCGCGGGGAGTTCTTCGCCAACGCCCTCAAGTACGTCCTGGCCGACGGCGCGATCGGCCCGAGCTCGTTCATGGCGCTCGGGTCGTTCGGTGCCGCGGCCCTGGCGCTGCTGGAGTCCGAGCGCGGCCGCGAGCTCCTCGACCGGTTCGAGCACACCACCCCCGAGACGTCGGTGATGGAGCTGGCCTACATCTTCGTCGGGGGTCGCGGGGACGACGTCGCGGTCTCGCTGGACGCGGAGATCACCGCCGAGGCCAATCGGCTCCGTCGAGCCGGCACACCCGACGCTGGGCTGGACGTCGCGTCCGCGCAGCTGCGCCCGTACTACGGGGGCAACCCGGTCTCGGCACGCCGGGAGGCCATCACGCCGCCGCGCAACAAGATCTACGCCCTGCTCGCCGTCGACCACTTCTGGTCTCCGCGCCGACCCAAGATCACGTGGACGCAGGTGCTGACCATGAACCGTTCGGTCGTGGTGAACACCGGCCCGCCCGTCGGCGGCGGGACGGACGCCCAGATGCTGGCCGAGGAGATCACCACGCAGCTGTCGGGGATGCTGATGTACTCGCTGCGCGACGCCATCATGCGGCACTGTTCCGGATGGCAGGCCGCGGGCCGGGCGGTGCACCTGTACGGCGACGAGCTCGCGCTGCTGGCCGGGACCTCGCCGGAGGTCATCACGTGGCTGCACGACCAGGGCCGCGCGTTCGGGGTGCGGACCCTGTGGGCGACGCAGCGACCCACGCAGCTGCACCCTCAGGTGCGGGAGTCCGCGATGGACTCCTCGACCGTCATCGCGTTCTCGCAGGCCAACACCGAGGCCGCGGCACCGATCGTCGCCGACCTCGGGGCCGACGGATCGACGTGGGCACCGCACGACCTGGTGAACCTGCCCGCGTTCAACGCCGCCGCGCGCTCGTCGGTGCGCGGCGCGCGACAGCAGGCGTTCACGTTCTCCGTCGACTACTTCGCTGTCGACCGGGAGGGCTTCGCAGCCCGGCAGGGCCTGACCGCCGAGGTCCGTCGTGAGCGCTGAGCACGCGTCGTTCGCTGAGGTTCCGTCCGCGCTGGGCGGCACCGGCCTCGGTGCGGCGGACCGCGTCGACCCGTACTGGGGCGGGATGTGGGCGTCGGGATCCGGGGCGTCGTGGACCACGCGAACCTCCGCACGCCAGATGGTCGACGCCGGGCTGGCTCATGGCGGAGGCCTGTGGGGTGCGGACCAGCAGGAGTCGCTGGACGCGATGCTCGCCCCGGCGAACGTCGAGCGGTCGTTGCGCGCGCTGGCGGTCGTCGACGCCTGGCGCACGGTGTCCGTCGAGCAGCTCGCCGCCCTCACCGGCGACCCCACCCTGCTCTCGGGCCGTTCCGTCACGCTCGCGCGCGCGTTCTGCGCGGGCCTGCTCGACGTCGGCAGGTACACCACGATGCTGCGCGCGACGGCTCACGGCTCGGCACGAGCCCGCGTGCTGCGCCCGTCCGCGACGAAGGTGTTCGACCGGGACGTCGCTCCACGGGTGACGTACTCGCAGTGGGTGCGTACGAGCGGTGGCCGTCCGTGGCGCGCAGGGTCGCAGTTCGACCGGCACAACCTGCTCACGAGCGAGCTCGCGCTGCGTGCTGCGGAGTGGTGCGAGGTCGGGACGGTCCTTGGTGAGAAGCACGCCCAGGTCGTCGACCTGACCTCTCACGGGGCGACCCCGGGCTCTGAGGAACACGGCAGTCCGGGCAAGGTCGCGGACGCGGTGCTCGTGCGTTCGGACGGGATGCGGATCGCGGTCGAGATGACGTCGCACACCTCGGCGTCGTTCGCTCGCAAGGTCGACGCGTGGGCGCGCGTCCTGTCCTCCACCCCCCTGTCCGACAGCGGGCTGGTCGTCATGTTCGTCGCCGCACCCCGGCCGGGCCGTCACACCCCCGGGCTGAACCTGGTCACCGAGATCCGCCAGGCGGTGGCCGAGGCCGTCAAAAGGCACCCCGGGCCGGTGTCGGACCCGGTGTCGGAGCGGATCGCCGTGATGGACTGGAGCGACTGGTTTCCCAGCCCGGGTCTGGTCGACTCGTCCTGGCTCTCGCTGGACGCCTACCGGCCGACCGGGGCGTGGGGCACGTCGTGGGAACGGGTCGGTCTGCTCGACGTCGTCGACGTCCCGTTCCGCCCCGCCGCGCACCACGACCCGGCGGCGATCCTCGAGAACGCGGACCTGCTCTGGTCGACGCCGTACTGGCTGCGCTCGCCCGAGCCCAGGGTGCACCTGTGGCCGCTCTCGCTGCAGGCGTCGGGGTCTCTCGACGTGCCGGTGCCGGCAGGCACCACGGCGTCACGTCCGACTGGTGCCGCGCGCGGGGCGGCCGGTCGCGCGGGCGTGCCGTCGCTACTGGTGTGAGGTGGCCCATCGAGACCGGACGGTCCCGCGCGCTCGTTTCGGGCGCGCCTTCGCCACTCCGTCGTGTGCCTGATCCATGGCGAGCGCGCAGGGCCGTCCGAGGCCCGCGCACCGGACGACAGGAGCGAACCGTGGCGAAGGCAGGAAACAACGAGAAGCGCGAGAAGGCGGACCAGGAGGTGCGCGACTTCATGCACTCCACCGCCGGTCGCAACCTCGCTGGGCTGGCCGTCATCGCGTTCTTCGCCGCGGTCGGCGTCTCCCTCGTCGTGGCACTGTTCCAGTGAGCACGGTCAAGGTCCCCGGCCTGGTCGTCGGCACCCCGGGCGGGACGATCCGCGACGACGCCGCCTGGGTGCGCAACGCGGGCGCCGCAGCTGCTGGGCGCGCCGGGGAGTCTCGGACTGCTGCGGTCCTGGACGCCGCCGCTGCCCGCCCGGGCGGGCCGAGCGTCCTGCACGACCTGCGGATCCCGCTCGCTGGGGTCCGCGCCAACATCGACCACGTCGTCGTGTCCGGGCGGACCGTGCACATCTACGACTCCAAGGTGTGGCGTCCCGGCCGGTACTGGACCCTCGCCGGGCGCACCCGCCGCGGCGCCGAGCGAGTTCCGCACGTCGACAAGTCGACCGGTCGGATGGCCGTCGACGCGCTGCGTGCCCTGCTCGGCCGCACCGGCATCAACGTGGACGTGCGACCCATGCGCCTGGTCGTGTGGCCGTCCCGAGCCGACGGCGTGGTGCGGTGCTCGCTCGTCCGCGCCGTCGGCGGTGTCCGCGCGCTGCGAGGGGAACGACTCGCCGGTCGGTTGCGCCGCCTCGACGCCGCCGACCCTCACGTGGTGCAGGCACTCGTCCGGCTGGTGAACACCCCCGCCCGCCGAGACCCGGTTTCGTCGCGGGCCGTCGACCCACAGGACGGCGAGGGGCCCGACGACACCTGGTCCATGGACTGAACGACCGCACACCAACGAAGGAGACGCACCGATGGCGGCCAAGAGCGCACCGCCCACACCGGCGTCGGCGGCCTGGGTGCTGCCGACCACCGTCCTGGCCGCAGGGGTGCTGGTCGCACTCGCCGCGGTGTGGTTCGGCTGGCCGGGCGGTATCGCGGCCGCCGTCGCGGCCACGTTCTCGGGCTGGCTCACCCAGCCGCCGACCTTCACGGGACCCAACGACTCCCAGCGGCGACCCACGGCGGCGAACGCCGTCGAGCAGACCGCGATGAACCGCTACCGCTTCTTCACCACGCTGCGCTGGCGGGCGCTGGTGCCGAACGGCGGGTGGCTGCCGTTCACGCTCGTCGACATCCGCCAGGCCGGCGCCCGGTGGTGGCGCAAGCCACCGGTCGCGATGTCGTGGGTCGTCGCGTTCTGCGTCGGGCTCATCGTGTCCGCGGTGCCGGCCGATCCGCGGGCCGAGGATCTGCGCTACCTGAGCGGCCTCTACGCGTTCGCGGTCCTCGCCCAGATCACCTCGTCGAAGCGCAGCACCGCGTCCCCGTCCTACCCTTCTCCCGGGGTGCGACTCACCGACCTGTTCTCGCGCCGAGGGGCCATCACGGCCACGGCCGCCGCCGCCGTCGCGACGGCATGCACGCTCGTCGTCGCCTGGTACACCCCGTCCGGATGGGGGGCGGCACGCGTGCTCATCATCGCCGCGACCCTCATCGGGGTCACCGCACTGGTGAGCGCATGGGCGCTGCGCGGCACCGCGCTGGGCCCATGGCGCGAGCTCGTCGCGACCGCCCAGCAGTGGACGCCGCGCTGGCAGCTGCTCAAGCGCGACCCCGCGCCCACCCTCACCGAGCACAGCACCCTCGGGTCGGCGTCCATCGACACGTTCACCTCACCCGCCACCACCCCCGCCAGCGACTTCTGGTCGCCCAAGTCGCGTGAGGCGCTGACGACCGCGTTCGGCGCCGGCACCGCGGTCGACGTGCTGCCCACCGCCAACACCGACTCGACCGGTCAGGAGATCAACGACCAGGTGCACCCGTGGCGGTTCCGTGTCATCGCCTGGCAGACAGGCGTCGACATCGACGTCAGCGACCCCGCCGTCGACCAGGCCGAGGTCCGGCTCCTGGTCGAGTGCGCGCTCGCCCGCGCGTGCGACGACGCGAAGCTGCCCCGCGTCATGCTCGCCTCCCTCGACGTCGTCTCTCCCGCCCCAGACCCGGACGACGAACCACCCCGCCTCGCGTACGCGGCCACCGTGACGTTCCCCGCCGGCGGCTCCTACGCCGACCTGCAGCAGATCCAGGGGGCGGTCGGGTCGCACCTGGGCTGCGACGTCCTCGTCGACCGTCGCGGCGGCACGCTCTACCTCGGCGACCTGGAGTCCGCAGCAGACGAGCACGTCGCGAAGCTCGAGCTCGTCATGCTCGAGTCGCACTGGACGTCCGTGTGGGCCGCGGCCATCAAGATGAACATGAAGCCGCCCGTCGTGCAGCCCTCGGTCGCGCGCAGCGCGCGCCTCAACGACGGCACCGAGGTGCACTACCGCCCGTTCGCCATCGGCAAGGGGCAGGACATGCGTGACTACCTCGGGTACGAGACCGGGCTCGCCACCGCATCCGCTTCCAGGTTCATGACGACGACTGGGTTCGCCTCCCGCGCCCCGGGCGCCCGACCCGGTGACCGCGACCTGCAGGGCGTGGTCCTGCTGCACTCCGACCGCCAGGTGCCGACGTCGCCGACCAACCTCGCACCGCCGCGCGACCTCGGACGTGGCGCGGACGACGCGCAGCGGTGGGTGCTGACCGGGATGGTGAACGCCGCGTTCGACGCCGCGAAGCTCTCGCGGCCCGAGGTCGTCGAGGTCGCGCCGCTCACGGGCGCTCGATCACGCGAGCACATCTGGCGGGTACGTCTGCGCCTCTACGGAGGCGTCACCACCCCGCAGGTGCGCTCCAAGATCCAGGCCATCGCCCAGACCTGGGGCGTCGCTTGGATCCGACTCGACGAGTCGGGACCGTCGGACACCGTCACCATCTTCGCCGGGGCCAAGCCGCAGACGGTGCGGCTGGCGAACCCAGACCAGGACGAGTTCATCGTCACCGACCTCGACTGGCGCCAGGCGTGGGTCGACGCGAAGGTGCAGAACTGGTCGACGGGCGCCGTCCCGCGCCTGATCGAGGCCGGACGCCTGGAGCACAACGACAAGGTGCAGGTGCTCGACTTCGAGCTGCCCAAGTCGGTGTCGGACACGCAGGCGCGAGCGAGCGTCGACAAGCTGCGCACCTCCACCGGGAACGCGTTCATCCTGTTCCGGCCGAGCGTTCGCGGGGCCGGGACCGTGCGCGTGCTGTGCGCCGCCGAGGACCCGCTGCCGTTCCCCGCCTTCCACGACTTCGACCTGATCGAGACCAGCGGCGGGGTACCGCTCGGCGACGGCGTCGACGGCGAACCGATCGTGTTCGACCCGAAGCGCGACGTGCACATCTTGATCGTCGGCGGGACAGGCACCGGCAAGTCGCTGTGCGTCCAGACCCTCGTGTACGGGGCGCTGAACCACGCGTGGGACCTGGTGGTCGGAGACCCGTCCAAGGGGGCCGCCGACTTCAAGTTCGTGGAGCCGTACGCGCGAGCGATCACGCGCGACGTCCCGCAGACCGCGGCCATGATGCGCGCGGTGTACGCCGAGGTGAAGCGCCGCAAGGACCTCAACTCCGAGCACGGCGTCGGTTCGTTCCGAGACCTCCCCGACGAGGTGCGCCCCCGTCCCATGATGGTCGTACTCGACGAGTTCACGTCGCTGGTCCTGCCCGAGTCCGTCTCGCGGCAGCCCTTGGACGACCCCGAGTTCGAGGCCGCGCGACTGGCGCAGATCGAGGAGAACAACGCCCGCGCCATCATCGGATCCCTCACGGGACGTCTGGCCCGCGAGTCCCGCTCCGCCGGTGTGATCCTCGTGCTCGCCACGCAGCGCCTGACCGCCACGATCCTCGACAAGGTTCCCGGCAGCAACGACCTCAAGGTGAACCTCTCACGCATGCTGCTCGGCAACTCGACGTACGGGGACAAGCAGGCTGCGTTGCGCAACCCTGACGAGGTCCCGCCCCTGGGCGACGTCGTGCCGCAGGGTCGCGGGCTCTGGGAGCCGATGTCGGGCAAGCCGCAGATCGTGCAGACGTGGTTCACCCGCGGGGAGCAGGCGGCGCTCGGTGCCGAGCTCGCGAAGCGACGTGAGCCGCTGACGGGGGCCGAGCGCTGGGACCTGTCCGCGTACACGCCCAAGGCGTCGGCCGCGGTCGGCGTCGTCGACGAACCCGAAGTCGAGGAAGAGGTCATCGAGATCGCGCTCGACCTGTCGTCCGACGTCCTGGACCTCTCGCTCGCCGACCTCGCCGAGGAGACACCTGCACCGGCACCTGTCCAGGCTCTTGAGCCGCCGGCCGCCGGCACGAGCACGCTCCTGGTCGTCGACGTCGACGGCGTCGTCGCACCGGCCGCCCGGCCCGACCTGCCGACCTTCCACGTGCCCGACCTCGGCGAGGTGTCCTACGACCCGCAGGTGCTGACCGAGCTCGCATCCGCCGGCGTGGAGATGGTGTGGCTCACCGACCACCAGGAGCGTGCGGCCGAGGCGTGGAACCCGCTGCTCGGCGTCGACGTGTCGTGGGCGAGGAACGACGGCGCCGGCCACGGGTGGTGGAAGCTCGACGCTCTCGCCCAGCTGGTCGCCGAGCGCCCGCACGTGCGCCGCGTCGTGTGGCTGGACGATCACGCCCACGAGCAGATGCCGATCGAGATCACCCACGCGGAGTACGCGGCGGACCTGCTCACCGGCGTCGAGCTCGTCGCTCCGGTCGTCGACCCGGATGCCGGGCTCGCACCGGGAGACGTCACGCGCGCGCTGTCCGGCCTCGTGCCGACCATGTCGTCCGGCCCGCCAGCTCCGGCGCCCGCATCCGACGGCACCGGTTCCGTAGCCGACGGCGCCGACTCCTGGGACATGGGCAGCGCCGGCGCGCGTGCCCTGGTGGTGCATCCCCGCCCTGCAGTCCACACGCCCGACCCGGACGACTGGGACATGGGCTGAGATTTCGTCCGAGACGATCAACGTCAAGTTCAACGTCGAGGACTGGACCGGTGGCTGGACCTGGCAGAGCCGACCACCGGAGGGGGCCGACACGGCGGCCCTGTCCTATCGGCGGTGTATGGACGCCGAAGCTCTCGACCCGTACCTCGTTCAGGCACGTCGTCATGCGCAAGACGAGGTGACGTGGCAGCTGCAGTTCAACTTCGATCGCCCGGACCCGTTCCTGCGCATCTGCACGCCGGTCATGCTGCGCGAGGTCCGCTACGCGGTCGACCAGCGCCTCGGGGGCGCACCGAGGATCGACCCGCTCGACGTGATCTACGCCGGCCGGGTTACCACGGCGTACATCGTCGCGTTCTTCGACGCGCTGCGGGCCGCCAGGGCGGAGCTCGCCGCGTGATGGGAGGCCATCACGCGGCGAGCGGTGCCGCCGCGTGGGTTGCTGTCGTCTCCACCGCCCCGTACGCGCTCGGCCTGCACCCGACCTCCTCGCTCGGCGTCGCCGCGGGCGCCGTGGTCTGCGCCGGAGCAGCGCTGACACCCGACGCGGACCACGCGAGCGCGACCATCGCCCGCTCCCTGCCGCCCGTGTCACGGGTCGTGTGCTCGGGCATCGGCGCCGTCTCCGGCGGGCACCGGAACGGTACGCACTCGATCCTGGGCATCGCGGTGTTCACCGCGCTCGCCTACGTCGCCGGGCTGGTCACCGTCACCACCCCGCGGTTCGGCGAGATCGCCGCCGGCGCCGGTGTGCTGTCGCTGCTTCTTGTCGCGTTCGCCGCCAAGGCGCTCAAGCTCACGAGCGACAGAGCACTCGGTCCGTGGATCGTCGCGGCGTCCGTGTCGGCCTTCATCACGCTGGTCGCACCGACGGAGTGGAACTGGATGCCCCTGGCGGTCGGGCTCGGTGCCGCCGTCCACGTCGCAGGAGACATGCTCACCACCGTAGGGGTGCCGCTGCTGTGGCCGTGGGTGCCCAAGCCGCCACGGTGGTGGTCCGCGACCCCCGTGCTCACGCGCATCTGGCAGCGCAACGGGTACACGGGCCTGCCGATCCTGGGCAACGCCGGGTCGTGGCGCGAGTGGCTCCTCGTGGTGCCGATCAGCCTGTACGCCCTGTACGGGGTGCTCGACGCGCTGGCGTCCTCGATCGGGCTCGACCTCGACATCGTCACGGCAGCGCTGGCCCGGATCGTGGAGGGGCGTCCCGGGTGAGTGCGGGCATTCGATGAGTTCGATCGTGCAGGCTCTTGTGTGCTGCCCAGGATCGGGTCGTCGCTGTCGGAAACTCCGTCCTGAGTGGCGGGCATATGCGGCGGCGCTTGGACGCGACGCGCGGACGCAGGCAGGCCTGTCTTCGACGCGCGTCCGCTGCGCGCCTGGCGCTGGCGGCGCTCGGCAGCGGGCGGGCCGTACGATAACGGCGCGCACTGTCTCGGTCGTTCACGCAGGCGGCAGCCCCTTGGCGATCGGACGTCGGGGCGCGCGCGCCTGTTATCCACCGCATGGTGGGAGCGATTGAGGAGGACAACACCGTGGGCCAGGACACCCTGCCGATCCCTGGCGCTCGGATCTTGGTCGACGGAGAGCTGATCACGGTCGTGCTCGCGACGGCGACGCCTCATGGCGTGGACTTGGTTGTCCGCCGGCCGGACGGGGCGCTCGGCGACGTCGCTCTCACGAACGCGGAAGTCGCAGCCGCTCGGGTGCCGGTGAACGACGCTGGCGGCGACGGTGCGCGGGCCTTGGCCACGATGTGGTCGCGCTGGATGCAGCACGCGATGCCGCGAATCCGCTCCGCGGTCCTCGCGACCCGCCCGTTGCAGCCGTTCGCGCACCAGGACGAAGCCGTGTTCGCGCACATGCTCGGCCAGCCACGGCTGCGGTTCCTGCTCGCCGACGAGCCCGGCACAGGCAAGACGATCATGACCGGGATGTACCTGGCCGAAGGCACCCGCCGCGGCCTGATCCCCGGCCTGACGATCATCGTTGTTCCGGCGCACCTGGTGGAGAAGTGGCGCCGTGATCTGCGTCGGTACTTCGGCATCCAGGCTGAGCGCCTCACCCCGGAAATCGCGCGCGACCCTCGCGACCTGGACCCCCGAGTCGACGTGTGGGTCGTCAGCGTCGACCTGTACACGTACAACGTCGACGTGCGCCGCAAGGTCGCCGGCGACCGGGCGTCATGGTCTCTGACGGTCTTCGACGAGGCCCACCGGCTGACCCCGACGTCGCAGTACCTTGGCGCGGCGCGCGAGGTCGCCACCCGCACGCACCACTTGCTGCTGCTGACCGCGACGCCGCACCGCGGCAAGGAGCACTACTTCCGCGGCTTGATGAACCTCCTAGACGACACCTTGTACCCGTTCGACCCGCGGCAGTCCACGTACGAGTCGGCGCTGCGACCCGGGACGCTGTCGTTCCTGCGTCGCATGAAGGAAGACCTGCGCGATCTGCAGGGCAACCCGCTGTTTCCGCCGCGGTTCGCCGAAACCGTCACCGTCGACCTCACAGGTCCGGAGGTGGCCGCATACACCGCGGTGATGGACTACGTCGATGTCTTCTACGACGAGAACGCGACACTCGCGCGGTCCATCTACGGTAAGCGGGCGGCATCGTCACTTGCCGCGGCAGCCGCCACGATCGGGCGGCGCCACGAGGCGCTGCGTGGGCCGGCGTCCGCGCGCGGCAGCGTCGTCGTGCCGGACGAGTTCGCTGGGCTGGGCCGTGACGACTTCGAAGCTGTCGAGGACGACGACGCGTGGCAGCGCGCGGAGGAGTCGGTCATCGCTGCGCGCACGAAGAACAAAACCGAGGAGCTAGACCGCGTCGCCGCGGTCATCGAGACAATCCGCGCCGCACAGCGGGCCGGGGACTCCGCGAAGTGGGCGCAGACCGCCACGATCCTGTCCCGCCACGACATCCGCCCGGGGCACGGCCAGCTGCTGGTGTTCACGGAGTTCGCCGACACCGCGCGCTGGCTCGCGCGCGCATTCGTCGACGCCGGGTTCTCCGTCGACACCCTGGAGGGCGCTGTCGGGCACCACGACCGGGACCGGCTGCAGCAGCGATTCCTTGCAGGCGAGTTCCAGGTGCTGGTCTCGACCGACGCGGGCGGTGAGGGTATCGACCTGCAGTCCGCGCACGTGATGATCGACTGGGACATCCCCTGGTCGCTGGTCCGCCTCGAGCAGCGCATGGGTCGGCTGCACCGCATCGGACAAGAGAGCCCGGTGCACATCTACCACCTGGTCGCCCCCGCGACCCGCGAAGGCCGCGTCCAGGAGGTGATGCTGACGAACCTGGAGAGCGCCGGGGAGGCGCTCAGCGGGCGGATCTTCGACCTGCTGGACGCGACTGCAGCACGTGCCGGGTTCGACTACACCAAGGCCCTTCTAGCGGCCCAGGCCTCACCCGACGCGCCAGTACCGGCCATACCGGACGCTGACCGGCTGGTCGCGGCAGCCCGTGAGCTGGTGAGCGACGAGGACCGGCTGCGCACCCGCACCGACACCGACGCGGCGATGGCCCGGTTCCGCGACGACCGCCTGGAGGCCATCAACCCCGTCATCGTCGACGGATTCGTCGATACGCTTGCCCTCGCCCAGACGTGGACTTTGTCGACCGGCCCAGCCGCCCGGATCCGCTGGGTCCGCTCCGCGACGGCACCGCTGCCATCGGCGCTGGGCGGCAAGTTCGAGCGGCTGTTCGCCTCGGATGGCAAAGCGCTACGAGAGGCGATGAACGCCGGAGCGAGCGACCTCGAGGACGTCGTCGTGCTCGGCCCGACGGAGGAGCCGTTCGCGCAACTCGTCGACCTGGGCCTGCGGGGCGGGGAGGCGGACCTGGTGCGCGGCACCAACCTGACCGACGCCTCGTCCCTGACGGGGTACACGCTGCTGCTGTTCGATGCGGAGGTGGAAGCCCACGACGGGGTTCGCCGGTCGCGGCGCAAGACCCCGATTCTGATTCGCTACTCCGGTGCGGGCGCGTTCGAGGTGGCCTGGGAGTCACTGATGTCCCTCGTCCCCGTCGCCGCGGCGGCGAACGCGCAGGTTCCGCTGACCCCCGCTATGCGCCAGGATGCGCAGGACGCGGCCCACCGGGCTCTGACTGCGGAAGCGGCACGGCTTCGCAGCGAGCGTGGAGCGTGGGTGAGCAAGGCCCGCGAGCAGCTCGACCAGGTCGGGTACCGGTACTACGAGGAGATCGAGGATCTGCCGCTGGAAGTGCGCCGCACCCGGCTCCAGCAGTTCGACTCCCTCAAGGCCCAGCGCCTGGCGCAGCTCGAGCAGCTCGACGCGGTGACGTCGACAGCACCGCGCCTGATCGGGTGGGCGAACGTCGCAGGAGCGGCCCCTACCACCGATCTCGGGTACGACCCGGACAGCGAGAAGGTCGCCGTCTCGCTCGTGCTGGCCGAGCTCGAGAGGCTCGGGTTCGCGGTCGACGACCGGCAGACCGCAGGAGTCGGGTACGACCTGTTCGCCCGACACAAGTCCACCGGTGAGCAGCGGCTCGTCGAAGTCAAGGGTCTGACCGGCGACCTGCGCCCGGTGTGGCTGGAGCAGCACGAGTGGGCGCAGGCCCAGCAGCGCGGCGAGGACTACTGGCTGTATGTCGTGACCGGCTGCGGCGAGACTCCGATGATCACAGTCAGAGCCAAGGACCCCGCCGCTCAGCTCTCATCCGGGCCGCGGACCATCGAACGCTTCCAGATCAAGATCGGCGACCTCAGAATTCTGATGGGAACGGACCAGTGACCCCCGCACCGAGCACTCCCCCAGACGTCACGCGACGTCTCATCGACCGTTGGTTCCCGTGCGACGCCGTCGACGTCGCGGTCGGGACCCCCGCTGGCTCTGGCCGCTCCGAGAAAGCCCTGTTCACCTGGTTCGCGTCGCGACCCATCGCTCAGGCCCGCGCCGCCGTGCTCTGCACCCTGCTGCCCGACGACCCCGCCCTACAGGCCGACGTCGATGCTGCTGTTCGCGACGGCGACACGGCTGCGCTTGGCCGGCTGGGCGATCTCGTCAACGCTCAGTACCCGACGGGGCGCCCGGTCGTCTTGGATGTGTTCTCCGGGCGCGGGATCATCCCCCTCGAAGCAGCCCGCCTGGGTGTCGTCTCAGTCGGAACCGACCTCAGCCCCGTCGCTACGCTCGGCGGTCGGCTCCTCGCCGACTACGCGCTACGTGACTGGTCCGACGAACCAGCCATCCCGTTCGGTTCACCCACCGTCGCGGGCGAGAACACGACCCTGTTCAAGGACGCCGAGACCGCACCCCGCCTTCTCCGCGACGTCGAAGCCGTCTTGGCGGAGGTCGGAGCTCGAGTCCTCGACGCGGTGAAGGCGCTCTACCCGCTCGACGATTCCGGTCGCTTCCCATGGGCCTACCTCTGGGCCGTGACCATCCCCTGCGACCAGTGCCGCCGACGCTTCCCGCTCATCGGAACGACCACCCTTCGCCACCCGTACAAGCGGACTTCCGACCTCGGTCAGTCGTTCCAGCTCGTCGCGGACGGCGACCAGTGGCTCGTCGAGATCCAGGACGGTCCGAGCACTCAAGCGCCGACCTTCGCGGCCGCAGATGGGCGCATGGGCAAGAGCGCCCGCTGCCTGTTCTGTGCACACGTCCACACTCTTGAGGCGGTCAAGGCCAAGGGCTTCGCCAAGCAGTATGAGGACGCCATCATCGCGGTCGCCGACAGCCCGATCGGCAGCACCCGCAAGATCTGGCGGACGCCCCGCCCCGACGAGATCGACGCTGCCCGACAAGCGGATCTCAGCTCCTACGCCCGGTTCAACGATCACATCTCCGCCGTCCCCGACGAAGCGATCCCACCAGGGAACCAGGACACCATTCGAGCGAGCGGCTACGGGTACGGCACCTACGGCGAGCTGATGAACGCCCGTCAGACGACCGTGTTCGTTGAGACTGTCGCCGCCATCCGGTCCGTGCACTACGAGCTCCGGGATGCTGGCTGCACCCCCGACTACGCGGCGGCCCTCGCGGCGTACGCCGCCGCGATCCTTCCACGCAAGCTCAGGCGCGCCACGCGCGGCGCGAAGCTTCTCTCCCACGGCAACGCGGGGGGCTCCCAGCAGAACCGGGTCCAGGTCGGAGACGTCTTCTCCAACGAGAGCAAGCACTCGTTCAACTTTGACTACATAGAAGCGGGTCCCGCGGAGGGACCCGGAACGTGGGCGTCGGTGAGTGCCAGCGGTATCAACGCTCTGCGCAAGATCCTTGAGGAGTCACCCGGCGGCAGGCCGGGGCGCTTCCGCCAGGCGTCAGCGGTCGCGTTGCCGTTCCGGGACGGCACCGTCGATGCGGTGATCACCGACCCGCCGTATTACAACATGATCGACTACTCAGACACGTCGGACTTGTTCCATGTGTGGCTCAAACGAGCCCTGTTCGACGTGCTGCCGGACCTGTTCGACGTCGAGGGGCTGCAAGACAAGTCCGAAGAGATCATCGTCAAACGGGGCAACGCAGCAGGTGAGCACCGCACCCGCGACTACTACGAAGCGATGCTCGCGCGGGCGTTCGGCGAGGCGCGACGCGTCCTACGGCCCGACGGACACCTCGTCGTCGTATTCGGGCACTCCGACCCCGACGCTTGGTTACGTCTGCTCGGTGCGCTGCAGACGGCGGGCTTCGTCGTGACGAGCTCGTGGCCGTCGCGCACGGAGACCGCGCCGACCGGTGTCGCGAGCATCAAGGTGACCGTCACCATAGGGTGCCGCGTAGCCGCTGGCGAACGTCCAGTCGCGCTCGCCGCCCAGGTCGACCGGGAGGTCGCCAAGACGGTGAAGGCCGCGTGCCGCGACTGGGACCGGGACGGGCTGGCGCTCAGCGACCAGCTCATGGCGGCCCATGGTCCGGCGATGGAGGTCTTCGGGCGGTACAGCATCGTGCTGCTGCCCAACGGTGAGACCGCCACCCTCGAGCGGTACCTCGCGCTGGCCCGCACCGCCGTGCGGGACGCCGCCGCGCTGCGCCTCGACGAGCTCCCATTGGAGACGTTCGACGCACCCACCCGGTTCGCGGTCTTCTGGCAGCGGCTGAACGGGCGCGGGGACGTTCCCAAGGGCGAGGCGCGGTTCGCGGCGCAGTCGGACAACCTGCGCCTGGAGGAACTGCGCGGCACTCTGCTCACCGAGTCACGTGCCGGGTTCAAGCTCCGTCTCGACGAGCCGGAGTATGTCAGCCCGGGCTCGTCGACGTTCGAGGTGGCTCGGGCGATGGCCGGCGCGTGGAACAACGGCGGCACCGAAGCGGTCGCGCAGGTGATCGCCGCAGCCGACCGTGCACCGAACGACGAGCATCTGTGGGCCGTCGTCGCCGACATCAGCCGCCAGCTGCCGGCCGGCGACAAGGTCGCTCTCGCCCTCACGGCGGCGATCCGCAATGCCAACGCGATTGCCAACCTGGCGAGCCGCATCGAAGATGCCAACCGTGAGCTGACACTGCTCGACCTGCCGAAGGAGCCGACGAGATGAGCACCACGGTCCCGCACTGGGCCGACGTCCTGCAGGTGCGCCCCGAGGTCCGGTCCACCGACGGTGCCGTCGGTGAGCTGCAGATGTCGCTGCACAAGGTGGCGTACGGCTCGGTCGACGTCCCGTACCGCAAGGCGGCGTACTACTCCGAGATCACCCAGCCCACGCCGAGCCTCATCGGGTTCCTCGGCACCGTCGCGCGCCGACTCGGGTCACAGTCCGAGGCGCGCGCCTTGTTCCACCTCGACCAGGGCATGGGCGGTGGCAAGTCGCACGCGCTGGTCGGGCTGTTCCACATGGCGGCACGGTCCGCCGACTTCTTCGCGACCGTGCTCGGGCAAGCCGTCGAGAACGAGGCACGCCACGGCGGTCTCGACGTCGACCTGACGGGAACGAAGGTCGTCGCACTGACCGCCGACCACTTTTCCCCGGGCAGGCGCAGCGACGCGTTCGGCCCCGCCACCACCCTGTTCGAGCGGTTCGTGTGGACGCTGGTCGGCGGTGACATGGATGCCTACCAGCGGTACGTCGCCATGGGCCCAAACAAGTCGACCCTGCAGCAGGCGCTGGCAGACGCCGGTGCGCCGGTCTTGGTGCTGCTCGACGAACTCATGGACTACGTCCAGCAACTCGCGGACGCGACGGCGATTGAGACGATGCCCGGCGAGAGGGCCTTCCTCAACGCCCTCATGGACGCGTGCGACGACGTCCCCCAGGTCGCGTTCGTCATCGTGATGATCCGCTCGGAAGCCGACGAGCGCGGCTACACCCCGGCGGCGCAGGACTTCCGCGAGTACGTCGCTGCACGCTTGGAACGCAACGGTCGCACCGTCGCGGTCACCGAGGCGCAGGACTTCGCGGCCATCATCCGCCGGCGCCTGTTCGAGCAGACCAGCGATCTGCCCGCCGCCGACCTCGCCCGGTCCTACCTCGCCGACCTGGACCCGGCATGGAAGGCGGTCTACGACCGGCTCGGAGCCAACCGCGGCACGATCGGCTTCACCGACCGCGTCGAAGACGTCTACCCCTTCCACCCCGAGCTCATGCGCGTCGTGCGCGAGGAGTGGTCGCAGGTCCAAGGCTTCCAGCGGGTGCGCTCGACCGTCGCGATCTTCGCGCGCACCGTCATGCACTGGGTCGGCGAGCACCAGGGCGGCCGCTGGGCGCCGGCCCTCATCGGGCCTGGTGACCTCCCGTTGACCGTCGCCCTGGAGGAAGTGCTGTCTTCCGGTCTGCTGCTCGGCAACGAACGCGCCATCCAGGGGTACCGCGCCGTCGCGTCCACCGACATCACCTCCAGCGACGGGTCCGGCGGACGCGCCGTCGGCATCGACCAGACCCTGCGCGCCGCCGGGGTCGACGCGACTCAGCCCACACCTGCGACCCGCATGGCCACCGCCCTGTTCACCTACTCTCTGGTCGGGCGCGCGCAGGCCCGCCGCGGGGCGACGAAGGGCGAGCTACTCACGGCAGTGCACCAGCCCGCCGTCCCGTTCGCGGCAGCCGAGGAGGTGTTCAACGCGCTGACCGACGACGCCGAAGGGCTCGGCGCACTCGAAGTCACCGCAGCTGTGGGCGGTGCCCCCGCCCGGTACTTCCTGTCGATCAAGCAGACCCTGCGCATGTACTACACGGCCGCAGTCGCGCTGGTCGACCCGGCCGAGAGGGAGGCGCTGGTGTGGACAACTGCGCAGCGGCTCGCGACCAAGGGCTCGTTCGACGACGTCGTCCCCGTCGAGCAGCCGACGGACGACCACACCCCCTTGGGGCAGGTGTTCGCCGGCGTGGACTCGTCCAGCAACCGTCTCGTCGTCCTCGACCCTCGGCACTGGACGCTGCTCAACGGGAAGGACACCGCCAGTCGCGAGGACGTGCGTGCCATGCTCGGCCTGGGTACCGCGGCCGTGACCGTCGACAACGCCGCGTCCTGCGTCATCGCGTGCGTGAACACGCAGCGTCGCCGCTCGGCGTACGCCCGCGCAGGTGAGGCACTCGCATGGCAGCGCGTGCTGCGGCAGCTCGACGAAGGTAGCGACGAAATCACCGAGGCCCGCGCCAAGGTCACCGAGGCGAACCGGCGCCTGGATCTGGAGGTCGCCAAGGCGTTCCAGCACTACGCGTATCTGTTTCGGGTCGGCGACGAGCTCGTTGTCGAATTCCGGCGTTTCGACGACGATGCCCGCAGCGCGCTGCGCGGCGCGGACGTGTGGTCCCAGCTCATCGCCGACGCGCGCGCGTCCAGCGCCGGAAACCTGCGCGGCACCTACCTGGCCGCCCTGCTGGCGTCATTCGAGCGGGACCTGACACCCAAGGAGATCGTTCAGGCGTTCTACAAGAACCCGATGTTCCCGCTGGTGCCGTCGACCGACGAGATCCGCAACGCGGTGTTCGAGCTCGTCTCAGACGGGGACTGGGAGCTCGTGGACTCCTCTGGAACCCCGCTGGTGGTGGCCTCCGCGGGGCAGATCCAGATCAACTCGATCCAGCAGACGTTGCAGCGGCGCCAGACGGCAGCGGTGGAGGAGCCGCCGACCGGCCAGCACGAAGGTGCGGCGACGGCGACCGGGGATGCAACATTTGGGGGTGGGACAGGGATGGGTGCGCCGGCGGGAGAGCACGTCGCCGGCGCACCCGCCGGACCGGCCGGACCAGCCGCCGTCGACTACAGGCGCTACCGGGTGACGGTCACCAACCGTTCGATCACGACCCACGACGCCCGCGAGCAGGTATGGAAGCTCCTCAGCGAGCTGTCCAAGGTCGTCGATCCCGCCTCGGACTCGCTGCGCCACCAACTCATCAGCCTCGACGTCACGCTCACGACTGCCGCAGGTGACGTGCGTGATCTCGAAGCTCGCGGCGCCGCTGCTGGTGCCAAGGTCACCGTGGAGGATGACGACTTCTAGGGCGTGTCTCCCATTTGGGTGGCGAGGCGTGCGGCATGATCGCCGGGTGAGTTCGTCGCGGTTCCGGTCGTTGTCCGATGCAGCAGTGGGAGCAGATCGAGCCGTTGCTGCCGTCGAACGCCGGCCGTCGCGGGCACCCGTTCGGTGACAACCGGCGAGTGGTCGAGGGAATCGTCTACCGGTACCGGACCGGGATCCCGTGGCGGGATCTGCCGCGCGAGGAGTTCGGCTCCTAGAAGACGGTGTGGAAGCGCCATCGTCGCTACGCCGAAGACGGCATCTGGGACCGGGTGCTGCAGGCCCTGCTGGCCCACGGACGCCGACGGCAAGATCGACTGGGCGGTGAGCGTGGACGCGACGATCAACCGCGCCCACCAGCACGCGAAGAACACGACGCGCCCGTAGCAGGACACAGGGGGCGACGTCGAATCACACTCCAACGCCCGAGGGTTTCGCCCACAGCCCGCTCGGCGGAGAGCGTGAGCCTGCCGGTCACGGCATCGGACGTTCCCGCGGCGGTCTGACGACCAAGATCCATGCCGCGGTCGACGTGCTCGGGCGGCCGCTGGCCGCGGTCGTCACGGGTGGGCAGCGGAACGACGGGGCGATGCTCGCCAGCGTGCTGGCCGACATCCGCGTTCCAAGGCTGGGTGCCGGACGCCCGCGCACCAGGCTCGACGCGGTCATTGCCGACCGCGCGTACTCCTCGGGTGTGACAGGCCGGATGCCATGAGCGCGCCCGGACACGTGTTGCGTGACCCTGCGGGCTTGGACGGCTCCCAACGCCTTAGCCACCACGACGTCGCGCTCGTCGACGCCGCCCGGTCTGGTGAGGGCGTCGACCTGAGCGGCAACCCGCTCGCGATGGCTTCCGAGCTGCTCAAGGCGCACTGGGCCCTGGACGCCGTCGTGGACAAGGCGTTCGGTCTCAAAGCCCCGGTGGCCGAGGCGGCGCGGCTCACGGCGCTGTTCGCGACCTACGCCAAGCTCACGGCTGCGGAGACGTTGCCGATGCCGAAGGCGCATGCGCGTCGAACACGCTGACTCTCGCTCCGCGGGGGTCGCGCTTTCGTCTGCGCTGAGCCGACGCGGACCGGCGATTCGGGTCGAAATCTGGCATACCGCGGGGTGTGGACCAGCCGGGACCAGCCCTGGACCATCCGCTGGCTGGTCCACTTCTCGACGGTGAAACACCAGGCCAGAACCACTATCTCTCTATCTATCTTGATGAGACCAGTCAGACCAGCCCATACCCCCATACGCTATGCGCGCTAGGCATATAGATTCTCGGGGATCTTCCAGGGGTATATACATATGCCCTTTCCCCCTATAGGTCCTACCCCCGGGCCGGTCCGGCTGGTCCACCCCGAAACGCGCCCTGTTTTCGGCGTCTGACCTGCGCGGACACTGGACCAGCCGCGGGCTGGTCCTGCGCTGGTCCTGCTGGTCGCCGTCCGCGCCGCGCGGGCGCCGTCAACACGCCGGCCATGAGCACACAGACGTTCGACGAGACCCAGCACCCGCGCGAGACCACCGGCAAGTTCGCCACCAAGACCACGGTCGAGGCCGACGGCGGTCTCCGCGCACTCCAGGACGATGACGACGTCGACCGCCTCACCCGCCTCATCGCGACCCGGCCTGATCCGGACGTGGAGGCCATCGCCGACGAGGTCGCCCAGCTGCGTGCCCAACGACTCGTCCGCTGGCGCGACGAACGTGCCGAGGCAGCGATCGCGGGAGGCGAGGAGGTCCTGCACGAGGCCGACCGCAGCGCCGCCGAACGTGCCGCGCGGGCCCTCGCGCACGAGCACGACGACGATCCGCGCACAGCCCACGAGCGCGCCGACGCCGAGAAGCACGCGTACGAGGTCTCCGCGCACCTGCGCGCGCTGGCGCTGACCTACACCGCGCACCCGCACCCCCCGTACGCGGCCGCGTGGGGACACGCGAACGTCCCGTACTCCACTCCCGGGGGTATCACCGCCTCATCCGTCGAGGTCGCGCCCGGGATCGACGAAGCGCACACCGACCGCGATGCTCGCGTCATCCACCTCTCCGCCGCGCGCAACGCCCGCGTCCCGGACGAACTGCGCGCAGGCGGCTGCTACGGATCCGACGACGGGCTCTACGTCGGCGAGCACTGCGCGGTGGTCGATGCGACGTTCCCACGCGAGGTAGCCGCCTCGCACTGGGCCTCCCACCAGGGCGCCGGCAACCTCGACGACGTACCCCCGGAGGACGTCGCCCGCACCTACGACCAGGCGCGCGCCGCGCTCGGCCGGGAGAGCGGCGCACCCCGATGACTACCACGGCGGCCACGGGCCGGGCCCCGTTCGAGGATCTGCACCCGCGCGAGACCACCGGCAAGTTCGCCACCAAGACCACGCTCGAGGCCGACGGCGGTCTCCGCGCACTCGCCACAGCGACCGAGCCCGCCGCCGAGACCACCTGGCCCGGCATCACCGACACCGACGTCGCCCTCTTCACCAACTCGCGGTGCGATGCCCTGGCCAACGAGCTCGGAGCGCGAACCGGCTGGCCTGTCGTCCTCGTGTGCGACGGGCCCGGGGGCCGTGTGGGCTGGGTGCACGCCGGAGTCCTCGCACCCGACGGGAACGTCATCGACGTCGAGGGCTCCCACAGCCAGGACGACTGGCTCATGAGATGGGGTGACGCGTGCGACGCGTACGGACACGACTTCGACGACTACGACGGCGACACCGTGACCATCCTGCCCGCCGACGAGATCGGCTGGTCGCGCCCCTGGCACCCCGACCCTCCACCCGCGGACGCCGCCAGAGCCCGCCACGTCGCAGACCTCATCACCGCGGCACCGACCTTCCAAGCCCCACGCCAGGAGCGACCATGACAGCGACCGACTTCCGCGAGGACCTGCACCCGCGCGAGACCACCGGGAAGTTCGCCACCAAGACCACGTTCGAGGCCGACGGCGGTCTTGACGCGCTCGAGACCGTGGCCGAGGCGCAGAGCCCGTTCGCCCGCCGCTTCGACACCCTCGACGAGAAGCTCGCCGCCTTCCACGACGAGCTCGCGACGCACGTCGACGAGCTCGCCACCGACGAAGGGTGGAACAGGTACCTCGAGACCATGGCGACCTTCCCCCGCTACTCGATGTCCAACCAGCTCCTCATCGCCGCCCAACGACCCGACGCCACCCGCGTCGCCGGCTACCGCGCGTGGCAGAAGCTCGGCCGACAGGTCGACAAGGGCGAGAAGGCCATCCAGATCCTCGCGCCGAAGTCGGTGCGCGAGGACGCCGTCGACCCCGACGGCAAGCCCGTCATCGGCTCCGACGGCAAACCGGTCCGGTCAGCGAAGGTCGTCGGCTTCACTACGGCGTCGGTCTTCGACATCACCCAGACCACCGGGGAGCCGCTTCCCGAGCCCCAGCGCGAGCTCACCGAGACCCCTCCCCCAGGGTTCGTCGACGACCTCGAGTCCACGATCCGCGACGAAGGGTTCGACGTCGTCTACGCCGAGATCCCCAGCGCACACCACGGGTGGACCGAGCCGAAGTCCCGGCGAGTCGTCATCGACCAGGACCTCTCGGCGGGCTCGCGGGCGGCGACACTCGCGCACGAGCTCGCGCACATCAAGGCCGGGCACCTCGAGCACACCGGCGAGTACCACACGGGCGCCGGCGGGCACCGTGGCGAGATGGAGGTCGAGGCCGAGGGGATCGCGCACGTCCTGTGCCGCGCCAACGGCATGAAGACCCCCGCGGACACGGCCGGGACGTACGTCGCCGGCTGGGCTCGGACCACCGCGGAGCGCGATGTCGTGCGTTCCAGCGCGCAGACCGTGTCGAAGGTCGTCAAGGAGCTCCTCACCACGCGCACGTGGACCAACCACACCGAGCACCCGGGAGCATGAGCATGCAGCACTCCACCACCCGCACGGTCGAGATCGTCGACGAGGCCAGCGGACTCATCCACGTCTTCGAGGACGAGTCCTCGGCCGATGACTGGTCGCTCGGTGGCGAGAGCCAGCCCTGCGTGACGCGGGTTGCGACGAACGGTGAGGTCGTCGCCGCCCGGGAAGTCCTGGACGGCGGGCCGCGGGGTCCGCATCGTCCCTTCCGTGGGGCATGAAGACTATCGTTCGCCACATCCTGGCCGTGGTGGCCGCGGTCTGCGTGCTGTCCATCGGGCTGGTGCTCACGGGCACGATCGACAGAGCGGTGCAGATCGTCACCTCCGCGTTCGAGTTCGCGAATACGCGGCCGGAACAGGTCGAGGAGTCTCCGGAGCCCTCATCGACAGCAGCGCCCGCGGCGAGCGGGCAGACGACCGAGCACGGCGGCCTGGTCCAGTGCTGAGCACGACGCTGCGCCCGACGGCGCGTCGACCGGAACGAAACGCCAAGACCCGGCGCGACACCCTGATGCGATGGGGGGTCGCGTTCGTGCGTCTGCTGCCATGGGTCCTGCTGGCCTACGTGTGGCTGCTGGCGGGCGCACCTGCCGTGGTCGTGGCTGGACACCGGCTGGTAGACGCCCCGGCCGACGTCCAGATCATCGTGGTGGCGGTGCTCGGCGCGATGGTCATCACCGTCCTGTGCGTGCGGTCGGTGGTACGCGCACACTCTGCCCTGCGGGCTGTTCCAGCGGCACGGACTGCGGCGCTGAGAGGCACCATCGCCCTGGCGGCCAACCCCGAGTCGGACGATCCCAGAGCTGCCGCCCTCCTCGCCAAGTACCCCGACCCGAGGTTCGTCACCTGGGTGCTCTCCCGAGTGTGCGCTATGACGAGCCCCGCCGAAGCGTTGGAGTACGCCGACACGGTGCACGCCCCGTGGCTCGAGTTCGTCAACCTGCAGCGGGACGTGCACGCCTCCGCCCGCCACGAGGCCGCGCACGCCGTCGTCGGTCACGCACTCGGATGCACCGTCACCCGCGCGACGATCGCACCCAGCGGCGCGCGGTTCGGGTTCGTCGAGTACACGCTCCCCGTGCCCCGGGTCGCCCCGCCCGACGAGGCGTGGATCGCCATGGTCTCCGGTCTCGCCGGGCGCGCCGCTGACCATGGCGCCGGGATCCATGACGGTGGTTCTCGCAGCGACGTGCGCGACGCGCTGGACTGCGCCGCGGTCACCGTGTCGAGCGGACACCGGCCCGACGGGTACGAGGGCCCGCTGACCAGCGACGGACTGATCGCCGCGGCAACCAAGCGCGCCGCGGCGATCCTCGCAGACCGCCAGGCACTTTTCGACGAGCTCACCGCCCGTCTCGTGGAGACGACCACGTTGACCGGAGCTGCGCTGTTCGCTGTGCTCGCCGGCCCGCCCGGGCGGGAGGGGGCTTCCTGATGCGGGCTGTGCGCGCGCCTTGGGGTCTGAGCGCCCTCGACACCGGATCGGGCGACGTCCACTACGTGCTGCCGCCGCAGACCGCGCCGCAGGACATGGCCCGCGCCGTGCGGCACCTCGCGTGGAGACACTCGACGGCGCGCCGACTGCTCATGCACACGGCGACGCTCGTCGCGCTCGCCGCCGCCGTCACCACAGCGGCAGCCATCGCCACAGGCGCACACCCGCTGCTGGTCCTCGTCGCGGGGCTGGGAGCCACGGTTCTGGCGCTGCTCCGCGGGCCGGTCATCGACCTGTTCGGGCCGCGCCTCACGCCGGGAGCACGCAGCGCCCTGGATGAGGTCTCTCTGGTCGTGGCCGCCGGCTCGCACTCTCGCATGTTCCGCCGCGCCACCCGCTCCGTGCTCGCCACCACCCCGCTGCTCGGCGCCAGCGCACAGTGCATGGCCCACGCACTCGTCGCGGGCCTGGACGCGCACGACGTCGAGGACGTCCGCCGCACCTGCGTCGCGCTGTCCAGGCTCGCATCAGCGGCCAGCCCACACCCAGCGCTTCGGGGTCGCCCGATCAGGTAGCCCGCCCCACGTCTGTCGCTCGTGCGCGCCGTCAACAGGACGTGCATGGGACGGAACCACCACGACTTCGAGGCACTTCACCCGCGCACGGGCATCGGCCAGTTCGCGACCAAGACCACCGCGGAGGCCGACGGCGGGCTGAGCGTCCTCGACGTCGTCACCGACGTCGAGGACGAGACGGCCGCGGACGACGAGAGCCCGTACGGCCGGGTACTGACGGACGCCGAGCTGCTCGACGTCGCACGCTCCCGGGCGCGCGCACGGTTCGGTGAGCGCGCGGCCGTGCACGGGGAGAGCGCGATGTGCTGGTACGCGCAGTCCCCCGATGACCTCGCGAGCGAGGTCATGGTCGTGTGCATGGACGCGCGCCGCCGAGGCGTCGACATCACCCCTGCCTACGTCTCGGTCGTCACCCGACGCCTGGCGTCCCCGCTGCACAACCTGGCGGGACGCGACCGCGCGGCCCTGGGCAAGCTGGCTTCGTGGCGCAGCCAGTTCGAGAGCGACAACGGGCGCGCGCCCTCGCAGCGCGAGGTCGAGGAGCAGGCCCAGCACATCCGGACGACCTGGCCGAACCCGAAGGATCGCCCCAGCCGCGCCTTCCACCAGGTCTCGACCATCGCGAGCATGACCTACGCCGGCGACTCCCCGTTCCTCATGGACCGTGCTCACGTCGTCGACGCCTCGACGAGCGTCGTCGACCAGGTCGATCACGCTCGTGAGGATCGGCTCGACGACGCGATCGAGCAGGTCGCCGAGCTCAGCGCCCCGGAACGTCTCGTCGCCCGCCGCACCGCGTGGCTGCGGTATGCCGACGCCACCGGTGCCCCGCGGCCGAGCGCGCGCTTGTCCAAGAACAAGGTGACGGCCGTGGGCAAGGTGCTGGCTGCGCACCCCGACGGGGTCGAAGGCGGTGTGCGTCAGGGGATGCGCGACTACAGCAACGGACACGACTCGGCGTACGCCAGGGCGCTGGTCGCCCCGTGGGAGACGTCCACCGTGGACGACCGCGACGCCGCTGTCGATGTGCTCGCCGAGCACCCGCAGCGCGCCGCGGACCTGTGGGCGAGCGCGCTGGCGTGCACCTCGAACCGGCACCGCGCCGCGGCCTGAGTCCGCCGGTGGCCGGCGCCGTCAACACGCAGGTCATGGACACACCACGCACGTCGGGCAACCCCTTCGACGAGAACGCGCACCCCCGCGAGAACACCGGCCGGTTCCGCTCCAAGGACGTCGGAGAGGCCGACGGCGGTCTCGCGGCGCTCGGCGGGGGCGAGGCGAGCGACCCGGGCGGCCGCCTCGCCGACGTCACCCGGATCTCTGACATCACGCCGGTCGACGTCGAGACCCTGCTCGACCCCTACGCGACGGACGACCAGATCGCGTCGCTGCAGGGCGGGGACCGCCCGACCGGGGTGCGGTTGACCGTCGCCACCACACCCCACCCCGGGGTCGCGCTGCGGGCCGTAGGTGACCCCGACCCCGTGGTGCGGGCTGCGGCCACCGCCGGGTGGGACCTGCCGCCTGACATCCGCTCCCGAGTGGCAGCCCAACCGGACGTCGCCGCGGTGCTGCAGGAGATCGGCGCGGCGTGACGTCGCTTCGTGTGCCTGATCTACCACGAGAGCGCGAAACCGCATCCGGCGAGCCCGCCGGACGAACAAGGAGAACCTCGTGAACAAGATCGACCTGGCGGCCGGTTGGTCGACCATCTGGAACGCGCTGACCGGGTCGGTCCCGAACCTGCAGACCATCCTCGGCGTGATCGCAGCTGCACTCGCGGCAGTCGCGGTCGGCAAGTTCATCAAGGACAAGCGCAAGTCGTCCGGGAACCCGAAGGAGCTGGGCTGGGTGCTTGCCCTTGCTGCGCTCGTCGGGCTGCCGAACCTCATCATCCCGATCGCCCTCGACATCGCCTCGTGGGTCGTCAACTTCGTCATCGGGATCCTCCAGGCGTTCCAGAGCTGACACGGGAACACGACGATGAGCACCGAGCTGCCAGCGCTGATCGTGCTTACCGACATGACGGGGATCGAGGCGGACGCCGAGCGACCCGTCATCATCGGCACGACCGAGCTCACCCGTCCCGTCGCGCTCGCGCTCATCCCGACCGTTATCGCGGCCCTCGTCGTCGGCGGGACCCTGACTTCGCTCGCCGGGATCGGCGTGGGCCTGTCGGTCGCCCTGGTCGTCGCGGGGATCGTCATGTGGCTGCTGATCGGTCGCTCGCGCACGGGACTGCAACAGCGCTATCTGCGCACGATGCGTGACCGGGTCCGGTACACCCCCGGTGAGGTCACGCTCTGTGGGCAGCCCGTCGACCCGTTCGGGACCGAGGTCGGCGTCGTGGTGCGTTCCACCGTGCCCGTCCGGTCATCGACCATGACTGGGGACGACATTCTTTCGTCGTCGAACGCACGCCCACACCACGAGGTCGACGCGGGCGCTCTCTCCTCCCCCGCCATGGTGCGCGCCGCCCGCCGCGCGCAGGCTCATCGCCGCGGAGTCCGTGGCCCCACCGGCGCAGTCCCGGGGCGCGCGTTCGTGACCCGCGTCCTGGTTCCGGGGCAGCGGATGCGCGCCCGCTACGCCGCGCGCCTGGCCCACGCCACCGGACCGCTCGACGACTCCGTCGACGTCGACTCGGTGATCATCCCGAAGAACCCGGAGACCGCTTCGTGAACATCGCCATGCGTCCGATCGTGCGTGCGCTGACCGCCCTCCTGATCACGGTGGCCGGCGTCGTGGGCACGAGCATGCCCGCGCACGCCGTCGAGCCTCTGGTGCTCGCCTCTGGTGAGGCGATCGCGGCCGCACCGGTGACGCCCGACTCCACACCTTCGGGCTCCACGCAGGGCACGCAGTGCGGGACCGGTGCACCGCAGTCCGAACTGCGGTATCTGCCGTTGTCGCGCTGGTCGGACGCGACGACGAAGTTCCACATGCGCCTGGGGTCGAACCTGTGGGACAACCCGGAGAACAAGGTCCAGCGGTACTCCCAGTCCGGGCTGATGCAGGTCGGAAACTTCTTCTGGCGTACCTCGGCCGACATGGCGACCGCGGCCGAGCGCTTCTGCGTCCTGGACCGGGCCGGGTACGAGGCCGACAGGGCGTTCAGCAAGATCGGCCGATCCGTGCTGGGCATGGACGGCGGGATGATGGTCGTCGGGCTCGTCGTCGCCCTGTCCCTGGTCATGGTCGTCGTTCGCGCGCGCAAGCGTGGCGGGAGCGTGCTGCGCAAGCTCCTGGGGACCCTCGGGGTCCTGGCGCTCATGGTCGTCATGGTCAACGGCGCGATGAACTCCACGACGTCCCAGGGGGAGAACGGCGCGTGGAACTACAAGCCGGGGAAGGGGTCGCCGGGCTGGGTCGTGTCGAAGACGAACGGCGTGCTCACGGACGTGTTCTCCTCGGTCGCGTCCTCGATCGCCGTGCCGTCGACGAAGTCGACGGTCTCGCCGGACAAGGCCATGGACTGCAACGCCTACACCGCCTACCTGACCTCGCAGGCCGACTCCCAGGACGCGGCCGTGGCGAAGATCATCAGCTCGATGTGGGTCGACTCGGGTATGGCGTCGTGGTCGCAGGCGCAGTATTCGGGACGTAGCGACATCGGTTCCCGGTTCGTCTCGTGCCACCAGCTCGAGATGCAGAGCGGGGTCACGCCGTCGGGGCACGCGTTCATCTGGGGCAACGCGGCCAAGGAGGCCGACCTGGCGCTGTCCGGTGACCTCGTCCCGCCCGAGGGCGAGGACGCGTACGGGACGAACGCGTTCGACCCGGCCGACGACGTCGCCACGGACAACTCACTGATCGGCTGGGGTGCGTGCCGGGCGGTGTCCGGCGAGGAGGAGTGGCAGGTCGAGAAGCGGTGGGCGCAGGTGACGCGCGACGACGGCGTCGACGGGATGAAGGGCGGCAAGGTCACGCCTGAGATGTGCAGCGCGTGGTACTCCGACGCGGGGTGGAACTCCAAGGCGTCGGCGCTCGAGCACGAGAACGGGCAGCAGATCAGGGAGGCGACGGAGGGCGGCGGCAACGCCGAGGCACGCACCTTCCTCGGTCACCTGTCCGGTGTGGACACGACCGACGGGTCCACGGCGTCGATCGCGTACCTCGGATCGGGGCTCGCGATGTTCTTCAGCTTCGGCCTGCTCTCGCTCGCGGTCCTGATCGGCAAGGTGATCCAGGTCGTCATGATCATCCTGCTCATCTTCGCGCTGCTCGCGTCGCTGTGGGCGGGCAAGGCCGACGACATGGTCGTGTCGAAGTACGCCCGGAACTTCCTCGGCGTGACGGTCTTCATCACGATCGGCTCGCTGCTGTTCGCTGTGCTCGCGATCCTCTCTCGGGCGATCATCTCTGCCGGTGTCGCCGTCTTCGGCAGCGGGACCGCAATGGCGATCCTGTGGACCGGAGCGGGGCCGTTCATCGCGGTGATCGTCGTGAACATGATCCTCAAGGCCGCCGGAGCGCCGTCGCCGTTCAAGCTCAACTCCGCGATGGCTTGGGGTGCTGCGATGGGCGCCGTCGGCGGTGCTGCCGCTTCCACCGTGCAGGGCTGGTCGGACCGTGGCAAGGCCGCTGCCCGCACCGCGACGACGCGCGCTACCGGGAAGGCGCGTTCTCGCGGTGACGGTCGCGGCGAGAAGGCGGGGTACTCCGGGGCTGCCGGTGCCGCGGCGGCTGGGGCCGGTGCCGGGATGATCGCGGGAGCCCGGGGTCGCAACGGCTCGGCCGCAGACCGGCTGCAGCGTGCCGGGCAGATGACCGCGGAGGAGCGCCGTCGCGCTCAGGTGGCGGCTGCCACGAAGTCGAAGGCGGAGCGCGCGCAGGATGTCGCGCACCGCGCCTCTGAGCTGCGCGCGGCGCGGGACGAGGCCCGCCGACGTCGCCAGGCCGAGCGTGACGCCGCGGCCCGCACTGCCGGGTGGAAGGGTGAGCGGGGCACGAACGGGCGGCTGCGTCTGCGCGACAAGGCGACTCGCGTGCCTGCTGTCGCGCTCGGTCGCACCCGGACCGCGTTCGCCACCGGGCTGGACCGGATCAAGGCCGACCCTGCGCTGGCCGCGCGGGCGGGTCTGAAGACCGCGGGCAAGGCCGCGCTCGTCGGCGGCGCTCTGGTCGCGATGCCGCCGGTCGCAGGCGTGGCTCTCGCCGGGTACGGCGCGTACAAGGGTGTGGGGGCCGTCCGGGGCGGCGTCGACCGGGTCCGCCAGGCGCGCGGTGAGCGTCAGGCCCAGGTGGACCAGGCGCTCGGCCGCAGGCTCAAGGCTCGTACGGACGCCGTTCGCGGAGACCAGTCGTCGAACATGGCTGCCGCGCGAGAGCGTCTGGCGGCGCAGCGGGACTCACTCGTGCGTGAGCGTGAGGCCGAGCTGCTGCGCGCGAAGCGCAAGGAGGACCCGAGCGCTGAACTGACCGGTGACGAGCGGACCGCAGCCAGCCGGGCGGCGGACAGCGCGCTCGAGAAGGCGTACGCGGAGGAGGCGGGCCGCGTCGCTGCGGAGCGCGCCGACGCGGAGAGGGCACGGTGGACCTGATGGGCGTGGCGAACGGGCGCGTCGACCAGCCTCGCACTACTCTCGGCCGCTGGGACACCAAGCAGGTGTCCGAAGCGGACGGGGGGCTGGACGCCTTGAGCGAGGCAGGGATCGCGCGCTACAACGCCGAGGGGACGCTCGGGTATCCGCCGCCCCCGCAGTCGGCCGCGCAGGTGCACGCCTTCTGGACGCAGGTCGTCGTCCCGGACCGCGAGGTCGACGAGGACGAGCTGTGGCGCGCCAAGTCGCGCGGTGTCTTCTACGAGGCTCACGGCGAGCAGCACGGGCAGTACACCGTGCCCCGCGGCGCGCACGCACGCACCGCCTTCCGGGTGACGCGGATGCTGCGTGACGCCGAGAAGCTGAGCGCGCACGAGGCACAGATCCTACGAACCATGCCGATCGAGATCGCTCCGGACGAGTACGTGAGCGTCGAGGACCTCGACCAGCGTTGGGGGGTCTCGCTGCTGGACGTCCGGCGCGAGCAGCGCGCGCCGTGGATCACCGAAGAGCGCGCGCTCGCCGTACACCGCGCCGTCGGCGACGAGAAGGATCGGCGGGCGGCAGAGGCTGTCCCCGCCGGCCCGTCGTACGACGAGGTCGTGTCCCAGGAGCGCATGCGGCAGCTCGCTCGCGACCAGGTCCGCGACGAGCGTGACCTGAGCGCATACGGCGGCGGCCACTGAGGTTCGCCGTGACCGACGAGCCGGAAAGCGCCGAGAAGGCCCCTCTGGAGCTGCCGCCTCGGGCTCAGCGGATCGAGCGCGCCGGCCGGGCGCGTGCTCAGGCCGGGTGTCGACGGGTGGCGCTGGCTGGACCTGCTGACGATGACGTGCGCCGTGGTCGGTCTGGCGATGGTCGTCGCGGTCGCCTCCCACCTGGTGGCGACGAACCTGCCTGGCGTCGGCGACTTCAACCCGGCCCCACCAGCGCTGCTCGTCCTCTTCGCCGCGTTCGGCGCGCTGTTCTGGTTCAGCGCGGTTCCGCTGCACTTCGTGGTCGCAGGATTCACAACGTTCCGCGCCGCGACGCGGGAGATGTGGGCGCGGACAATGCGGGTCCTGGGCCTCGAGGTGACCAGCACGCACCGCCTCCTGGCGCTGCTTCGAGGCGGTGCCGTCGCCGCAGCAGGCTTCGGCGCGGCGACCTGGGTCGTACTGCGGATCCCGTCGCTGTCGGTGACCGCGGTCGCCGACGCCCGGCACGAGTCGGTGGCGGGCGCCTCGCCAGTCGTGCAGGGCCTGCACTTCGCGATCTACTCCCCCGCGTGGGAGGAGATCGCGTGGCGGGGCCTGGTGCTGGTCGTCGCTGCCGTCGTCTCGTCCCAGGTGCGCACGAAGTGGTTGCGCAGCCTGGTCGTCGTGGTCGCCGTGCTCGTCTCCGCCGTGCTGTTCGGCTTGGCGCACCTGGACTGGTCGCCTGCGAACGCGTGGTCGGCCGGGATGGGCGGCCTGGTCGCCGGGTGGGTCGTCGTCGTGCAGCGCTCGGTGTGGCCAGCGATCGTCGGGCACGCCGTGTACAACTTCGCCGCACTGGCGTTCTGAGCGAGATCGACATGCGTTCTGTCGACACACCTAGGAGGATGACGTGTATGTCCGCATTGAAACGCTTTCCGGGGTTCGTCGTGGCGACGGTCTCGCTCATCTCACTCGTCGCCACCGCAGGATGCTCGAGCACGGACAACGACAGCCCCCCTGCGCCGCCATCGCCGGAGTCGACCACCACCCAGGAGAAAGAACCACAGGCTGACCCCGATACCCCCGCCGGTGAGCCCGCTGTGAATGCCTCCGACATGGGCATCAAGCTCGCCACCCTGATGGGCAAGGGAGCAGATGACGGCACGCTCGACGTCCTGCTGGTAGGAGCCGACGAGTCCGCTGCACGCAGCGCACGCTGGCTGCCGTACACGGACGCGACCTGGGCCGGAGACCTCATCAACGGAGACTCCGGGCCCGGAGTCGTCACCCCGCGCGTCTCGGACGCGGACAACGACCTGCACGACGACGTGCTGTCTTTCACCGTCGACGAGAGCAGCGAGCCCGCGGTCCTCGCCGCGGTGTCCGGACCCGAGCTCACGAGTGCGGACGACGCGACCTGCGCCGAGCCGACGGTCGAAGGCGTCACGCTCGAGATCGGGGACTCGGTCCCGTTCGGGACCTATGACGTCACGTGCGCCGACGGCGCGACGACGGTCCTGACCTCGACCGGCACGTCACTCGCGTGGGGCGGTCAGTGACCGGCGCGTTGAGGTGGGCCCCAGACGGGGACACGGGCGACCTGCTGGCGTGCACGGAGATCGGTGACTTTCGCGTCTACCGCGACGGCTCCGAGTGGCGTCTGGAGCACCCCTTCAACCAGCTGTCCACCGTCGGCGGGTTCTCCGAACGCGAGGAGGCGAAGGCGTGGGGCGAGGACGTGTACCGGGCGCGTACCTGAGCCCAACGGGCCAGCACGGCTCAGGTGCCCCCGCGGTTCGCCATCTCGATCTGCGCCGCGTGCTCGCGCAGATACTCGCGTAGGTACGGCAGGGCGAAGTCGACGTACCCGTGCCGGACGCGCTCGATGATCCCGGCGTCGATTAGCCGGCCCCGGTAGGTCGACGCGTACGACTCGGTGACTTGCAGCCGCTTCGCGATCGCGCTCGTGCGGGAGGGCCCGTCGTCGTGGGACATGGCCAGCAGGTAGGTCCGGTCGACGTCGGACAGGTCCGCCAGGGCGGCCGCGTGGACGGTGGACCCGAGCCGCTTGCGCGCCGCCGGCACTCCGAGCCGGACGGCTCGCTCGTCGATCACGTCCCCGTCGGCCTTGCGCCACACGTGGTAGCCGACGAGCTGGACCATGAACGGGTAGCCGCCGGTTGCTCGCGCAGCATCGTCAAGGGCGGCGTCGGTGATCGAGCGCCCGCTCGCGGTGATGGACTCGCGCAGCGCGGTCCTCACGTCGTCGAGCGGGACGTCCTCCAGGTGGACGCGTGTCGCGCGCCGCAGGAACGTCAGCACGTCGTCGTTGAGCAGGTCGGACACCGACGACGGCAGACCTGCAAATGCCAGGGCGACGTCGCGTTCGTCGCGCACGAGGTGCTGGAACGTGGCGGCGAGGGCGCGCAGGTCGTTGCGCGCGACGTGGTGGACCTCGTCGATGGTGATGAGCAGCCCGGTGTCGTGACGTTCGAGCACGTCGAGCAGCCGTCCCAGGTCGTCGCGCCATGCAGTGACGACCGCCGGTGCCTCGCTGAACGTCACTCCCCCGCCGACGACAGGCAGGGAGACGCCGGTGATGGACCGTTTGCGACGGCTGGGGTCGTGCTCGTGCAGCAGGGTGGTCGTGGCTGCGGCGAGGCGGTCGATCAGGCCTGGGGTCGAGGTCTCGGCGATCGTGACCCAGCCCCGCTTGAGCGCGGTGTCGGCGACCTCGGTGAGCATCACGGTCTTGCCGACCCCGCGTGCCCCGGTGAAGATCGTGAGTCGTCCCGGCGCGCCGGGCCCGTCGTCCAGGGACTCGGCGAACTCCTCGAGGTCGTCGTCGCGCCCGACGAGCAGGGGCGGCGTCGCGCCGGCTGTCGGCTTGAACGGGTTGCGAGCGACCACGTTAGGATTCCTTTGCAGTCTTTGGATTTGCTGGAGAGCGTTGCACATCTGCCCGCCCACCGCGACCGCACGGCGACGGGAATCAGGTCAGCGACGCCTCCCGGCGAGCGTTCACCCGCACGCACCTCGGGCACACCCGCATCGTGTCGACCCGCGCACGTTCACGCGCGCTCATCTCCTCCGGCAGCAGCACCGCGCTGCCGCACAGCGACCTCGGCATCCTCGTCGCGACGACATGGGCGTAGCTCGAGGGCCACCGGTACGTCCAGCGGTACCCCTGGATCCCCAGCGGCGTCTGGGCGACCGTCGGCTCGTCCGTACGCAGCGCGATCGCCCCACCGGCGTAGATCTTGCCCGCCTCGTCGACCCGCTGCGTCTCCCCTCCCCCTGTTCGAGTCCGCCGGCACGCGTGCACGGTCACGAACGGCGCGTCGGCGGGGCGGATCACCTCACCGCCGCTGACCATCCCGCGCTTGAGGTGCACGTACCACCGCTGAACCTCGGGAATGTCGGGGTTGGTGGACTCCCAGGCGTGGAACTCGCGCACGACCCCGTCGAAGCAGGCCAGGCGCAGAGTCTGCGTCCCGCACCGTCGGCACGCCACCGGCTTCATTCGGATCTCCCCTCGCCACGGCCAGGGTAGGCGCAGCCGGGGACACCCGGTCTGCGGCACCCGGGCGCCGTCAACATCACCACCATGAGCATCCAGACGTTCGACGAGACCCAGCACCCGCGCGAAACCACCGGGAAGTTCGCCACCAAGGCCACGGTCGAGGCCGAGGGTGGGCTCGGCGCGCTCAGCCGAGAGCCCGCACCCCTGGCGGCCGCCTCGAGCGAGACGAAGCACGGCGGCGTGGACCAGCAGGAGGACTTCCGACACAGGCTGGCAGGACACCCGGACGTCGCGCCGTCCACCTACCCGGGCATTCCGTGGTGGGTGGACGGCGGCGCGGAGAAGGGAGTCGTGGCCGCCGCCATCGACGTCGCGGCGGACGGGCGCGGCGACCCCGAAGCGGTCGCGGCGCAGCTGCGCGACGACGGCACGTTCACCTCGGACTCGTCCAGCGTCGGTCTGCACTTCGATCCGGACCAGGTCCTCGCCACCACGCGCACCGTCGTTCGAGAGCGCCAGGCGCGCGTCGCCGCCGCAGCCACGCGCTGCGGCGGCCTGCCGGACGGGACCCGCCTGCACGAGGGTGACGGCGGGCTGCGGATCGTCGTCGACGGGACCCACGAGTACACGCTGTCGGAGTTCCACGAGGAGCGGGGCCTGAAGCTCTTGCGTGCCGATGGGTCCGCCGTGCCGGACTGGGAGCAGAACGCGGCGCTGGGAGAGCTCTCGACCCGGATGACCGGCGGCTGGACCAGCGTGCCCGGTCCCGCGAAGTCGCTCCTGCGGCAGGTGCAGCGTGAGCTCACGCTGTCCTGACGGGAGTGCGGATCGCGTCGCGGCCGTCAACACCCCAGGCATGAGCACCGAGAGGTTCGACGAGACCCTGCACCCGCGCGAGAGCACCGGCCGGTTCGCCACGAAGACCACGCTCGAGGCCGACGGTGGGATGGGCGCGCTGTGCGCAGACGAAGGCCAGGAGTGTTCATCGTGCTCCGACGCCGTCGGCACCTTGTCGAGCGACGGTCTGTGCGACGGCTGCGTCGCCGAGCTGGAGCGCCGAGCCGTCGGAGCATCTCCAGCGGTGCGGGCCATGGACACCATCGCGTTCACGCTCGGGCAGGACGATGAGTGGGATAGCGCCGGCGACTATCTCACCGACGTGGCCGACACGATCGCGGCCACCGGACGTCCCCACCCTGGGGACTCGACCGCCGGGCGGTACGCGGCCGACCTCGCACGCTGGCGTGCTGCGCACCCGCGTCTGAC
Organism: Cellulosimicrobium sp. BMG9.23; assembly: GCF_059159985.1. Lineage (NCBI taxonomy): Bacteria > Bacillati > Actinomycetota > Actinomycetes > Micrococcales > Promicromonosporaceae > Cellulosimicrobium > Cellulosimicrobium sp. BMG9.23. The sequence continues at coordinate 132,919 of NZ_JBZGBZ010000006.1, read as the reverse complement.
GGGCCCGGCGGATGACGAGCGCACGCTCGACGCGATCGCCCTGCATCTGGCCGGCACGTCGTCGTGGTCTGCCGACGACCTCGACGAGGTCGCCAGGCTGGTGGGATCGACCGGGCGCCCGGCGCCGGACACCAGCACGGACAGCTACAGGGAGGAGCTGCGCCGGTGGCGCGTGAACGAGGGGTACGAGGCACCCACCGCGCGCGACCGACTGCACACAACGTGCGAGCGGGCGGGTCTGCCGGTGATGCACGACGTGCTGTGTGCGGCGGCGAACCGGAACCGGGCCGACGATCGGCTCGGTTCCCTGACGCCGGACGACGTCGAGCGGATGTACACCGAGGACGTCGGGCCCGTCATCGACGCCGTCGAGCACGCGGTCAGCGATCTCGCACGCGACACCTCGCGGTCGCGTGCGCGCGCTACCCGTCCCGACGCGGACTACGCACGCACCGCGCGGGATCAGGGCTACCCGTCCGTGGCCGCCATGCTCGACGTCGTGCGCGACCGCGGGGTCGTCCCTGCGGCCCAGCTCGACCGGCTCAGCGGCGGGGACATCGAGGATCTCCACGACGAGCTGGTCGCTCCCGTGCTCGACCGGTTGCTCGGGCCAAGGCGCGCAGTCCGTGAGCACACGGCGCCGTCAACACCCCCGGCATGAACACCTTCGACGAGACCCAGCATCCGCGCGAGCACACGTCCGGTCGGTTCGCGACCAAAACCGTGGACGAGGCGGACGGCGGGCTGGGGGCACTCGATCCCGTCGGCACCGAGGCCCTCGTGCAGGACCTGCCTCGGACCAAGGACCTCAGCGACGCCGAGCGCGCGGAGTACGACCGGGCGCACGGGCTGCTCGTCGAGGCGTGGGAGCGAGAGCAGCACCAGCCCCCCGAGGGCTCGGACAGCACCATCAGCATGCTCCGTGGTCGCCGGGAAGCGCTCAGCGAGCTCTCGGCGGTCCTCGCCGACCCGACGATCCTCGACGGGCACGAGACCCCGACCGCGCGAGCCGAGCACGTCGAGCTCGTCGCGGAGGACGTCGCCCAGCTCGCTCGCCACCGCTTCGCGCGCGGCCGCCTGCCACAGGCTGCGGGTCTGGACGAGGATCGTCGCGCCGACGCGATCGACCACTTCGCCGACCAGCTCGCCCACGAGCAGGAGTGGTGGAAGAACGGCGCGAAGAAGAACCTTGGCATGCACAGGTCGATGGGGCGCATCACCGGGTACGGCGACGCCACCGCGGCCCTCGTTTACCCGGACGGCGACAAGGGCGCTGCCGAAGTCCTGTCGAGCGACCTGGTCGACGCGGCGGCGGTCGTCGCCGTGGACTCCGGCGAACTTGCGCAGCGTGCGCACGCGGCCCGGCGCGAGCACGTGCGCGACCAGGCGTCCGCCGCGCTGGGCCAGTGGACGCAGGCGGTCGACAACGCGTACGTCTTGCGCAAGGAGGCAAGGGCGACGCTCGACCAGGCGCTGGCCGCCGGCGCGCCGAACGTCGGAGAGCTCGAGGCGCACCACGCCAAGGTCGTCGCCTACGCGCGCTTCGCCGACACCATGGAGACCGCGGCCCGCGGGTCGTACAACCTTGCCCGCGCCGACGAGCTCGTGGACCGCGCCCACAAGGAGCAGGGCCCGGGGCCGGGCGTCGGGGAGGAAGAGCTGGTCGAGGCACGGTCCCTCGTGGACGCCTTGACCTCGGCCGAGCACGCCGCCCGGTCGTCCGGGCGGCGCAACACCGCGGTGATCACCGAGGCGAGGGATCGGGCACAGTCCGCCGTCGGTGCGATCGAGCGACGGCTGCGCTTCACGCGCCTGTGAGGATCCACGCGGAGGTGCCGGACCGTGCGGGAAGGCTACTCGCTAGCCCAGAGGAAGGCTGACCGCCGCCGATCCGGCCAGCAACGGTTCCATCCTGGCCGCGTGACCTCATCCGGGGTCACGCGGCCAGGACCACCGCCGGCACGTGCGGCACCAGCCGCAGGATCATCCCTGCCTCGTCGGGGGTTCGGTCGGCCTTGAACCCGTTGCACGCCGCGCACGCCGCGACGAGGTTCAGCCACGATGAGTCCCCGCCGCGCGAGCGCGGGACGACGTGGTCGACCGTGTCGGGCGGGCCGCCGCAGTACGCACACCGGCCGTCGCGCTGGCGCACGCCCGACTTCGTGCACGCCGGCGCGTGGGATCGACGGTATCGCCACCGCATGGCGACGTAGCGCACCAGGCGCAGCACCCTAGGCATCGGGAACGGGCCGAACGTCCGCCCGTCGACCTCTTCCTCGACGACGGCGACCTGGCGCACGAGCATGCGGATGGCGTGCTGCACCGAGACGCGGTGCAGCGGCTCGTAGCCGGCGTTGAGCACCAGAACGTCGGCCACGGCCCTGCTCCCTTCTCGTCTCGTCGGCGGACTGCACGGTGAACGAGAAGTTGTCCGGGTGACAGGGTTCGAACCTGCGACCTCCCGGCCCCCAGCCGGGCGCGCTACCTGCTGCGCCACACCCAGTCGCCCACGCTCGAGGCTTCCCCGGTCGTGGTGCCGGCCCCGCACGCGGGCCCGGCACGTGGTCCTCGCCCCAGGACTTGAACCTGGTACCTCCGCCTTATCAGGGCGACGCTCTGACCTGGTGAGCTAGACGAGGATGGTCCGGCTGGCAGGACTCGAACCTGCGACCTCCCCGTCCCGAACGGGGCGCGCTGCCACGCTGCGCTACAGCCAGTCGCGGTCGCCATGGTCGACGGCGACCGAGCTCGGGGTCCAGGGATCGAACCTGGGCAGGCGGGAGTCAGAGTCCCGTTGGCGAGCCAACACACCAACCCCGATCGAGCACCGGCACGTTGCCGGTGTGGTGCCCCCGCCAGGATTCGAACCCGGGCTTCCCGGATAGGAACCGGGTGCTCTGTCCGCTGAGCTACGGAGGCGACGCGCTGGCCGGACTCGAACCGGCGTGGACGGCTTTGCAGGCCGCTGCCTTGCCTCTCGGCCACAGCGCGGTGGACCGCCCGAGGGGGCGGAGAAAGTCCACGTCCCGTACGTCGGGCACCGGGATGTCGGCGCCTGTCGCGTCGCGCGGTCTCCTCGTGGGGTCGTGGTTGGTCGTTCGGCTACGTGGGGTGTCCGACGGGTCTCGATCCCGCGACCTCCTGGGCCACATCCAGGCGCTCTGCCATCTGAGCTACGGACACAGTGCCGACGGCAGGGATCGAACCTGCGCCCTCTCGCTCTTCAGGCGAGCGCTCTTCCAGCTGAGCTACGACGGCGTGCGAGAGGTTCGGCCACGAGGACCGCGCCCTCTGCGGGCGCTGGTGCACGACCCAGGGATCGAACCTGGGACCTCCCGCGTGTCAGGCGGGCGCTCTACCGCTGAGCCAGCCGTGCATGGTGCGCGCGGCAGGGATCGAACCTGCGGCCCCCGGCTTCGGAAGCCGGTGCTCTGTCCGCTGAGCTACGCGCGCGGTGCTCCCCGACCAGGACTCGAACCTGGGAAGGCCGGGGTCAAGGCCCGGCTGCCGACGCCTGCGCAGCACCGGGGACCGAACGTCGGGATGGAGGGACTCGAACCCCCGCTCTCCTGCACCCAAGGCAGGCGGCCTACCGACAGGCCTACACCCCGGAGCAGACGGCGGGACTCGAACCCGCGTGACGACGTTGGAAGCGTCGCGTCCTGGCCGCTGGACGACGTCTGCTTGGCACCCTTTTTCGTCGGGCAGACGGGGCACACAAGGCGCTCGAGAGTGGGTAGCGGGACTCGAACCCGCGACCTCGACCTTGGCAAGGTCGCGCTCTGACCTGCTGAGCTACACCCACACGTGCGGACGCCGGGTCGCACACCGTGTCGAACCTCGCTCCGCGGCGCCGGTCGCGCCCTCTTCGCATCCGGTGCGCGGTGGGAGCGCGCGCCGGTCGCAGGCTCGGGCGACCTGGCGGAGGAGGGAGGTCTCGATCCCCAGCCGCTCGCGCGACCCGTCCCGTTTCCAACGGGAGCCGACCCCTGGCCGGTTCATCCTCCTTGAGCCCGTGACGTGGGCTGACCGTGCGGAGAGAGGAGGTCCTGATCCCCTGCCGCTCACGCGGCCCGTCCGGCTAGCAACCGGCGCCGGCCCCTGGCCGGTTCACTCTCCGTGCGCGGATGGTGAGGGATTCGAACCCTCGACCCGCTCGCGCGGGCTCCCGTTTTCAAGACGGGTGCGATCGTCCGCTCTGCCAACCATCCCCTGCTCCGCGACCAGGGTTCGAACCTGGGACCTGCCGGGTAACAACCGGACGCTCTGCCTGCTGAGCTACCGCGGATCGGACGTCGACGCGCGGTCGACGTGAAGCACCCCCAGCCGGATTCGAACCGGCGCAACCGGACTGAAAACCCGGGGTCCTGGGCCGCTAGACGATGGGGGCAGGTGCGGTCGTCACCGTGAGCCCCCCGCCGGGGTCGAACCGGCGACCTGCCGCTTACAAGGCGGCTGCTCTACCTGCTGAGCTAGGGAGGCGAGTTGTCGCGGGTGCGACGACCGGAGCCCACCGCCGGGGTCGAACCGGCGACCTCGCCCCTACCAAGGGCGCGCTCTTCCTGCTGAGCTAGGCGGGCGGGCCCGACCCGCTGCTTCGCTCAGCGGGTCGGGATCAAGCGTGGAGCCGCCGGGAATCGAACCCGGGTCCGGGGCGTCGGCGACAGCAGAGGAGTTCACGAGCGTGCCCGGGTCCGGTCTCCCATCGCCCGAGGGACCCGGGTGGCGGCGATGGTGGTGCGGACGAGCGGTGTCCCGGCCAACCCCGAGCCCTGCGACGGGCCGGCCGGTCAGCCGCACTGGATTCCGCCCCGGTGACGCGCGGTGCGGCTGCACGCGTCTGGGACGCCTCACGCGGTGAGGGTGTAGTCGGCCTTGGCGACTATGGGTTGCGACGGCTTGGTGACGGGGTGACGTCGCCTTCCCCGGCTCGACTCTGCTGGTCGTGATCGTCCCGTCGAAACCGACCGGCCCCGAGGGGAGGGACACGTGGTCCCCGCGCTCTCGACCGGACTCGAACCGGCGGTCTCCTCGCTGACAACGAGGCGGGCACTCCATCTGCCCTGCGAGAGCTCGTACCGCAGCAGGTCGCGCTGCGGTGCCGCGCCACCTGGCGGTGGTGCGCGACGATCAGGTGACGTCGCGCTGCGTGGACCCGGCCGGACTCGAACCGGCTACCTCCTGTGTGCAAGACAGGCGCTCTCCCTGGTGAGCTACGAGCCCGTGGCCGCCCCGCTGCAGTCGGGACGACTTGGCACCTGGCCGACGTCGCGCGTGCCCTGCGCGTCCCGGTTCATGTGCCGGGCTCGCCCCGCTACCACTGCGGCGGGGTCTCTCGTCGGTCGTGCGGAGGAGATGGGGGTCGAACCCATACGCGGGCCATGCCCGCAGCCTGCTTTCGAACCAGGTGCCGCCGCCGTCTGTCGGCTGGCTCCTCCAGTGCTGCGCCGTGCCCCGTGCTGGCGCAGGTTCGACGGGCGTGCCGTCGTGGGCGAGACCACGCCGCGGGGGCGTCTGATCAGTAGGTCTCGCAGGAGTGCCCTCGGCGCGATTCGAACGCGCACTGTGCCGGTTTTGAGCCGGCTGCCTCTACCCGTTGGGCTACGAGGGCGTCGTCATGGTGCTCTCGGCGCGATTCGAACGCGCACTGTCACGGCCCTCGACCGTGTGCCTCTACCCGTTGGGCTACGAGAGCGGGGCCCACCCCCGGACTCGAACCGGGCGCCTTCCCCGTACGAAGGGGACGCTCTTCCTGATGAGCTAGGCGGGCGAGGTGCCCCCAGCGGGAGTCGAACCCGCACGCGCGTTCCCGCGCACCGGAGTCTGAGTCCGGCGTGACTTCCAGTTCCACCACAGGGGCGTGGGGCGCGACCTCGAGGCCGTCGCGCTGGCCCTGTGCCCTCGGGAGGAGTCGAACCTCCGTCCCCGGTTCCGTAGACCGGTGTCGTGTCCGTTGGACCACGAAGGCAGGTGCCGCCAGTCGGCCTGGTGGCCGGGACGACGTGATGGCGCGGCCTGGATTCGAACCAGGGACCTCCGGCTTATGAGGCCGGCGGGCTGACCGAGCTGCTCTACCGCGCTGGTACCCCCAGCCGGACTCGAACCGGATACCTCCTGACTGAGAATCAGGCGTCCTCGACCATCTAGACCATGGGGGCTCGGTCGCCGCGTTGCCGGCGACCTGGTGCACGTCGAGGGACTCGAACCCCCGCGGGGCTGGGTGTAAGCCAGCTGCTCTGCCGCTGAGCTAGACGTGCGTGCGCACCGTTGCCGAATCGGCGTGGCGGGCTGCTGGACCTGGTCGGTCCAGGTGTGCCGGGGGCAGGGATCGAACCTGCGACCTGCCGATCATGAGTCGGCCGCACAACCTGCCGTGCTCCCCCGGCGCAGACGTCGGGCCTGCCAAGGGGCCAGCCCTGGTGGTTCCTCGTCGTCCTCGTCCGGGTGGTGTCGGCAGGTGTCCGCCCGGACGGAGTACAGCTTCGGGGTGCTCCCCGTCGCGCGGCGGCGAACCCGCGCTGCCTGCCCTGTGTGCCCCGCCAGGGATTCGAACCCCGGACCCGACGGTTAAGAGCCGCCTGCTCTGACCTGCTGAGCTAGCGGGGCGTGCGCGGATCGCGGCTCTGCACGGGCCGTGGTGCTCGCTCACGACGCTCCCCGGGGTCTCGAACCTCGCGTCGGTGCCGTTCTGCGTACGTGAGCGCCGCCCTGCCTGTCTGGGCGGGTCCCGGTCCGGGAGTTCTCCCCCGCGGGAATCGAACCCGCCTCACGTCGCCGGGGCGACGCCTCCTCGTGAGGGCACGGCCACCGGGAGGCGCCCGGTCACCGGTGGCGTCGTCGCGGGCCTTGCTTCCCGCGACGACGCCTCGTGGGGGTGGCAGGACTCGAACCTGCGATGTCCGTGGACGGCTGGGTTACAGCCAGCTGCGATGGCCGCTACGCGACACCCCCGAGAGCCCGGCGCGAGCGACACGTGGCCGCGGGCGCCGGGCGTCGACCAGTCGACGAGCTCGCGGCGTGGTGGCGCAGTCAGGCTCCCCCGCGTCGTGCGGGTTCATCGCCGGGCGCCGCCACGACGAGTCGTCGTGCCGGTCATTCTTCTCGTTCACTGTGCAGTTGACAATGCCTGCCCGAAGGCAGATCAAATGCACCATGCCAATGCATGGGAAAAGCGCGGACGGCAGGACTCGAACCTGCACCCTTCGGTTTTGGAGACCGCTGCGCTACCAGTTGCGCCACGTCCACTCGATATGAGGTTGTTCCGGGGACGGCCGTGCATGAGAAAGGCCGCCCCGGGTGATCCCGAAGCGGCCTCGACTCGTCCCCCGTACGGGGTCAGGTCACGGCGGCTTCGGGGCTCTCGTCCCAGGTCATCGGCTCGTTCGCGTATCCGCTGTTCACCAGCGAGTGCACGCGGAAGCGCTCCGGCTGCGACGGCAGGCTGGAGTGAAGGGCGGCGGGCTTGCGCATCTGCTGGCCCATCCCAATCACCTGCCTTCGTCTCGTCGTCCAGTTCAACTTCGAGAAGAAGGCTACATCGCCACAGTCGGTCATGCAATACCTTTTCCCGATTCTTCTCCTTCCAGTTTTCCCGGGGTGTCGCGTGCTGCGACAGCTCCGTGATCTGTGCGGTTTGGCGACCGTCAACTTGTCGCTCACCCGTCTGAACGGACGAGTCGGTGCACCCGGCCCCGTTCGGCGGACCGCGCGGCCGTCAACACCCCTCGCATGAGCACGCACACCTTCGACGAGAGTGCGCACCCGCGCGAGAAGACCGGCCGGTTCGCGACCAAGACGACGGTCGAGGCAGACGGCGGCCTCGACGCACTCGGGGCAGAGTCGCGGATCCGCGCCGCGGACTTCGACGGCATGTCCGCCGACCAGCGCGTCCCCGACGGGGCGCCCGACGAGCTCGCCCTGCTCGCGATGACCCCCGCCCTCGAACGCCGCTACCGCGCCCTGGCTGACTCCCACGCCTTCATCCCCGCGGCCGTCATCAACGACGACCTGTCGACGCACTCCCCCGGCGGCTGGTGGGACGTGCAGTCCGTGACCGCGCAGTTCGGTCGCGAGGAGCCGGCGAAGGTGCCTGACACGGTCGACGTAGCCGACTACTCCGGGCGCGGCTACCGGCTCCGGATGCCCGCGGTCGAGCGCGTACGTGACTTCTCGAGCGAGCAGGGCGACGACACGATCGACATCCCGATCTCGCTGACCCACCCGGGCGGCCAGCTCGCCGGCTGGGTCCGGGCGACTCGGACCTCGCCGACGTCCTGGTCCGTGCAGCCGCTCAACATGGACACCGACCAGGCGCGCGTCGCACGTGCCGCGGTGAACGCGGCGCTGGAGTCCACACGTCCGACGCACTCCCTCGCCGAGACGACGTCGATCATCGAGGCCTACCGGCAGCGCACCACCGGGGTGAGGATGGAGCAGGTGCGCTCGAGCTGGGTCAGCGGTGTCGGCTACGACCCGAGCACGCAGACGATGGTCACCAAGGTCCGTGACCAGGCGTACGCCCACCACGTTCCGCCCGACGTCTACCAGCAGGTGCGCGACGCGCCGTCGCCCGGAGCGATGTTCAACCGGCTCGTGAAGGGGTCCGAACGCGCGGAGGTCGACACCTGCCCCGCCTGTGGACGGTTCGTCCTCGCCGGGGCCAAGCACACCTGCCCGGACCGGGTGCAGCGCACCACGCACCAGCGGCCTCCGGACATGGTGCGGGCACGCGCCGCCGGCGCGATCGACCGTGCCAACCCGGTGCCGCTCGTCCGCTGACTCAGGCCGCGACGAGGGCAGGGTCGAGCAGCGCGTCCGCGGCCTGCATCAGGTCACGCGCCTCACCGTCGAGCCTCTCGGCCCGCGCCTGATGCTGGCGGCGTCGGTCCGGATCGGGCGTGCACGCCGCCAGCAGCCGGGCGATCGCTGCCTCGTCGCTGCGGTTCATCGACCGGCGCAGCAGGCTGCGGTACTGCACGTCGTCGAGATCACCCACGCTTGAACCCCGTCCCCGTCAGTGCGTACGGCGCGTTGGCTCGTTCGTTCCACTCCCCACCACGCAGCACCGCTGCCCCGCGCCGAACACGCACCCGGCACACGGCCATGTCTCCCGGGTGGGCGTGCGGCTCGTCCGCGGCGAGCTCGCGCGCGTAGGGCAGGGCGCACTCCGCCAACGACTTCTCGTCGAACGGGCCGAGGAGCAGGCGGCGCACCGCCCGGTCGCCGCTCACCACGTAGAACGCCGTCGGCCACAACCGCCTCACCTCGCTCCCGCCCGCATCATGCGCTCACGCACGGCGAGGCCCTTCGCGACCTCTGCGCCCTCGAGCCCGGCCGTCTCGGTCAGCGACCCTCGCCACGCTCCGTCGTGGACCCAGGTCAGGTGCGTCATGTGACGTGACGCCATGACGCACAGCCGCCCCGACGACAGTGCGTGCGCGGACACCCCGTCCTTGCCGGTCAGGGGGTCGAGCGCGACCACGGCGTGCCACTGCCCGCCCTGCAGGCGGTCGGCAGTTCCCACCGTCACCCCGATCACCCCCATGTCGGCCAGATGCGCCTCGACGGCGGATTGCTGCGCGTTGTGAGAGACGACCACGGCGACGTCCTGCGTCGTCAGGTGCTCGCGCCCCGACGCGGTGACCAGGACGGACTCGGCCAGGTCCGCGGCTCGTCGCGCCACCGCCCGGGCGGTGGCGCTCGAGTACGGGTCGCTCGTCCTGGGCACGGACAAGGTCTCGATCTCGCGGCGCCCTGCCAGGTGCCGGTCGGCTCGCGCGGAGTCGAACGAGAAGTCGTACAAGGGCGCGATCACGTCGACCGTGTCCTGTCCGAGGCGGTACGTGCTCGGCAGGTGCAGGTGCGCGACCTCGGGGTAGGTCGAGAACACGCGCGGGGCCCGCTCGTGCGGGGCGGTGCGCATCAGGTTCCACGCCGTGGTGTCGGCGGTCACGACGGGCCCGATCTGACCTGGGTCCCCCACGAGCAGGACCTGGCTCGCTGGGTCCGCAGCCCCCGACGCGAGCTCGAACGTCGCCTGGTAGGCCTCGTCGATCACCAGGACGTCCACGACCCGGTCGGCGCGGCGGGAGAACGACGCGAGCGTGTTCACCTCGATCCTGCGCTCGTCCCCGTCGCGCACCGGATCCCACGCCAGCACACCGGCCGGCAGGCGTTCGGCGGGCCAGGACCGGATGCCGAGCATCACGATGCCCGGACCGACGAGCGCAGCGATCCGCTCCGCGGCCGAAACCGCGGCCTCACGGGTGAACGCACCCACCTCGATCGTCAGGTCGGTGCGGTTGAACAGGTGCGCGACGGTGTCGCCGATGAGACTCGACTTGCCCGACCCGGGAGGCGCGTCGATCACCGTCACGGGTCGCCCGGACCAGACCTCGAAGACAGCGCGCGCGAGCGGGGACCCAGGCGTCAGCGGCCTCGGCCCGTGCGCAGGCTGGTCGACCGTCGTCGTCGCTGTCCTGTCGACCGCCACGCCTGGTCGCAAAGCTCCTGCGGTGAGCACTCGTCTACCTCTTCCCTCTCGCCCGGTCGTGCACCCAGAGGGTGGGACAACCGGGCCTGCGCGGCCCCTCAGGCCGTGCCGGCCATCGCGACGTCCATCGGGACCTGGCGTCGTGTCGAAGGGTCGAGGTGCGCGGACGCCGGGTCTGCCCACCGGCGCTTGCTGCCCTTGGTCGGCGCCGCGTCGAAGGGGCGGTCCGTGACGTACAGGTCGGTTCCCTGCCGGAGCGCGCTCAGCAGCCACGTCCGCTTCGGGCTGCGCGGGGGTGGCATGCTGAACGACCCGAGCAGGGCGTCGCCGTCGACGTCGAGCCCTTGCAGGACGCAGGACGCCGACTTCGTCCCCGAGCAGAGCAGGACGTCGCGCCCGACACGCGACTTGAACGGCACGCTGAGCGTGCCGCTCACGGCGTCCTCGAAGACGTGCGCGCGGCTCAGGACGGCGACCTCACCGGTAAGGACGAGGCGTTCACGCAGGATCGGGTCCAGGCGCTGGTGTGCGTGCCAGGTGCTCGTCATCTGCTCGGCGGTGGCGAACGTGTGGCAGGCGTTCGACATGCCCCCGTATCGCGCCTTGTCGACCCCAAACGACTCGATGCGGCCCACGGAGTTCAGGCGGCCCGACCGCACGGCCGGTGAGAACCTCGACAGCATCTGCCGCAGCAGGTCGTCGACCGGCTCGTCCTGTGCCTGGTAGGCCTGGGCCCAGTGCGTGAACGAGCGGGTGTCCACGCCCAGCGGGGCCCACCGCGCGTGAGCCAGGACGTCCGCCATGATGACCAGCCGGGAGCTGACCGGGAGTCCGGTCAGGTAGGCGAGCACTCGTCGCGCCGAGGGGCCGTGCTCCTGACCTCGTGCGCCGGACAGCAGGGTCGCCATCCGTCGGACCGTCGTACGGTCGTCGACCACGAGCTGGAACTCGTCGGCCAGGATCTCGAGCAGCCCGGTCCGAGTCAGGCGTCGCACGGCTGCGTCGGCGGTCTTGATGCGGGCGATGTCGTCCTGCGGGTCGGTCCACACGAACGACGGCTGGACGGGTGGTCCGGATTCGGGCTCACCGCGATGGACCGGGATCACGGGCTGCTCCATGCGTGGGACGGGCCGTCCGCGTGTCGTCGCGACCTGCCGCTGCCGGAGGTCGAACTCGTCCAGCGGGCTCGACGTGCCACCGGGGTTCTGTGCGCTCATGCCTCACGGATCGGTCGGTTCCTGGTCCCCGGCCCGGCCCGAGGCCGGGTCGTCGTCCGATCCTCGCGGCATGGACGTGAGACCTCCGACCGACCGCCAGTCCAAGGACCTGCAGGTGTGGCGCTTCCTCGCCCTTGAGCGGATGCCGTACATGGCGAGCCTGCTCTTCGCGATGCGTGTGCTGGACGCCCCTGGTCACGGGACGATGGCGGTCGACGACAGGATGCGTCTGTACATCGACTTCGCCACGCTCGAGGCGTACACCGCTGACGAGAAGGCGCAGCTGCTGCTCCACGAGGTCGGTCACGTGTACTTCCGCCACCACCTCATCGTCGACGAGTTGGGAGTGCCGGACTCCAAGCGCCGCCTCTTGAACGTCGCGACCGACATGTCGCTCAACGACGACCTCCGTGACGCCGGGTGCGCGGTGTTCGCCGACGGCGGTGACTTCCTGCTGCCGTCGATGATCGACGAGCCGGACCACCGCACACCGCACCACTACTTCCGTGCGCTCGACACCCCTCAACGGGACGACGGGGACGGGGTGCCGTACTCGGGCTGCGGATCGGGAGCCGGCGCGCAGCCCGGTCCCTTCGAGATCGGCAGCGACGACGTCGACGGGCACGCCCCACCAGCCAGCGGCAGCGAGATCGACCGCATCCTCATCGAGGTGTCCGGTGCGGTTCTCGAGCACGTGAAGAACCGCGGTCTGGCGCCCGCCGGTCTCGTCGAGACCGCACATCTCTACCTCGCGCCGTCACCGACCCCTTGGCAGCAGATCCTGGCTGGGCTGGTCCGTGCGGGGGCGTCCCGCACGGCAGGGCTGGTCGACACCGACTACACGCGCCGCTCGCGCCGTCACCACCACGCCCGGATGGGCGGCAGCGGGGAGCGGATCGTGTGGCCGGCGACCGACGCGCCCAAGCCCAGAGTTGCCCTCGTACGCGACACGTCCGGCTCGATGAGCGCGCGCGACCTCGCCGCCGTCACCGGAGAGGTCGACGCAATCGCACGTCGCGTGGGCGTCCGCGGCCGCGACCTGACGGTCCTCGACGTCGACGCAGACGTCGCCTCGGTGCGGCGCTACACGCACGCGCGGGACCTCGAGACCGTGCACGGGCGCGGCGGCACCGACATGCGGGTCGGCATCCGCGCAGCGCTCGAGACGCGCCCTCGCCCGTCCGTCATCGTCGTCGCGACCGACGGGTACACCCCGTGGCCCAGCGAGCCCACGCCCACCCCGCTCGTCGTCGTCCTCGTCGGCACCGAGCGGGACCGTGAGCGGGTGGCGCGCGCCGTCCCGTCCTGGGCGCGCGGCGTCGTGCAGGTCGACCCAGCGCCGTGACGGGGCCGGGTCCAGCGGTCCCGTCCCATCCACCGGTTGACAGAGAACGACGAGGAGAGGCTCAGATGGGAACCAGCCAAGGCCTGCCTGCCGGCTCGGCCGCCGAGATGATGCGCGTGCTTGCGGCCGCCGTCCGCGCCGACGTCCCGCTGCTCGCGTGGGGCATGCCCGGCAACGGCAAGACCGCCGTGATCGAGTCCTACGCCGCCGCCTGGGGGCGCCACGTCGAGACCGTCGTTGGATCCAACCGGGAGGCGACCGACTTCCTCGGCATCCCCGTCGAGCACCAGGGTGGTGTGCGATACGCCCCGCCGGCGTGGGCCCTCCGACTCGCCGCGGCGCGCGCGGGGCTGCTGTTCCTCGACGAGCTCACCACGTCGGCGCCCGCCGTGCAGAAGGGGATGCTGCGCGTCGTGCAGGAGCGGTTCGTGGGCGAGCAGGCCCTCGGCCGACACGTCGCGATCGTCGCCGCGGCCAACCCTGTCGACGTCGCCGTCGACGGGTACGACCTTCCGGCACCCGTCACCACGCGCTTCCTGCACCTGCAGTGGGTCCTGGACGCTGAGCGCTGGCTCACCGGGCTCGTCGACGGGTTCGACACCCTGCCCGTTCCCGGGATGAAGGATCTGCTCGGTGAGCGCACAGCAGACGAACGGCGGGCGGCCAAGATCGCGGTCCGCGACTTTCTCGCCGCGCACCCGTCCCTCATCGCTCCCGATGCGCCTCGCGACCCTGAGGCGGCCGGGCGGCCCCATCCGTGCCCGCGGTCATGGACGAACCTCGCCGACGTCCTCGCCGAACTCGACCCGGACGACACCGCAGCACAGCACCTTGTCGTCGTCGGGTGCGTAGGCGAGAGCGCAGGCTCCGACTTCATCCGCTTCCTGGCCAGCCGTGACCTCGCCGACCCGCGCGAGGTGATTCGCGACCCACGCTCGGTGGACTGGTCCAAGGCACGTCCCGACCGTCTCGCCGTGCTGTGCCGCTCGATCGCCGCACTCGTCGACGGCAGCGACACGCGCGTGTGGAAGGGCGCTGTGCAGGCGCTGACGCTCTGCGCCGAGTCCGGGAAGCCGGACGTCGCGATCGACGCGATGCGGCGTGTGCTGAGCAACCAGCCGCCTGGCGCCCTCCTGCCCCAGCGCGCCCGCGACGCGTTCTCAGATCTGCTGAGCGCCGCCGGGCTGTGGGCCAGCGCCGAGGATGCGGCGTGAGCCCCGATCGTGCGGACCTGCAGGCGCTCGACCTGATCGAGGCAGCGACACGCGGGTACACGCACTACGCGGACGCCTGGGCCAGCATCCCTGCGCCGAGGGCGGCACAGGTGCTGCAGTCGCTGGAAGCGCGCCGGTTCGTCGACGACCTGTTCCACGGGACGGCGGTCCGAGTGAGCGACCCGCCCCCTGGGGAGGTCGCGGCACGGGCGGCGCGCGCCGCCTACCAGGTTGCCGGCTCCCTGGTAGCGGACTCCCTCGAGCGAGGCGAGCCGCAGCTGGTGGCGAGCCGTCTCGACAGCGCCCGGCGCTCCGCTCACGTCGCCGCGGACGTCGCACGCTACGCGACCCAGCTCGTGTGCGAGCCCGAGGCCAGGCTCATCGCCACCGGGATCTTGTCGGCTGCCCTCGAGCACCGCGCCGAGGACGCGCGCTATCTCGCGACGACCACTGCGGCCGAGCTCGTGGAGGCCGTGCTGCACGTCGCGATCGACGCGCTCGGCGACCTGCAGCTCGTGGTCGACGAGGACGTGCTCGCCCGTGACGACGTGCTGCCTGACGGGCTGGGCGTCGAGCTCGGGCTCGTGCGCGCGGACGTCTGGCCTACCAGGCCGGACCGTCGCCGCCGACTCGAGCCCACGGATGTGCTGCGCGTCGCGGACATCTTCGCGCACGCCGCCCAGCTCTCTCCGCGCGCCGCGGGCGCCGTGCTGGGTCGTGTCCGCGGCAGCGCGCTGGGCGCGGCCGGATGAGCACCGTCCGGGCCTCACCGTCGCCGTCAACACACCCCCTACCAGACGAGAACGAGAACCGAGGAGAGTAACCGTGCCCGTCCCCAACCCCCCGATCACCATCTACTCCAAGCCGGCCTGCGTGCAGTGCGACGCCACCCTTCGGCTCCTGACGAAGCTCGGCGCCGTGGAGGGCACCGAGTTCCGCATCGTCGACATGAGCGCCGACCCGGACGCCCTGGACATGGTGCGCGGCCTGGGATACCTCGCCGCGCCGGTCGTCGTGGTCACCACGCCCGACGGCGGGACCCACTGGTCCGGCTTCAAGGACGACAAGGTCAAGGCCGCCGTGGAGCGCGTGCGCGCCGAGGCCGCGGTCGCTGCCTGACCGCAGACACACGAAGGGGGCGGCACGAATCCGTGCCGCCCCCTTCGTGTGTCGAACGGGCGTCCGCTCAGGCAGCCTTGCCCTCAGGGACGGTCGTGCGGCAGCGCGGGCAGGTCGAGACGACGTACGTCGCGCTGTCGACCCCTCCGTCGAGGTCCTGGTCGAGCGGGCCACCGCAGCGTGCGCACGTCGCGGACCTTGGGTGGGCGTGCTCGAGCCGGTCGCGGGTCTTGCGCACCAGTGGGTACGTCTCCTGCGCCCACTGCTCGGCTTCCTCCTGGGACCCGTGGGAGTGCCGGCGCCGGTTCTCCATGCCGCGTCCGAACACCGAGGCGCCGGTCTCGACGTCGTGCAGCGCCCAGCGTCCCGCCTTCGTCTGGCGGGCGACGAGCCCGTTGATCGGCGCGACCACCGCGGCAGCCAGGGGGGCTGGCTCGCCGTCGAGCGCACCAAGACCGCCGTCGGCCTCGACCGTGGTCTTGGTGGCGAACTTCCCGGTGGTCTCGCGCGGGTGCTGGGTCTCGTCGAACGTCGTCATGCAGCGGGTGTTGACGGCGCCCGCGTGGCCCGGACGCTCAGTGGGCGGCGAACCAGGAGGTGCGCAGCGCGCGCAGCTCGGCGAGCGAGCCGCGGATGTCCGCCATCGCTTCGTGCGGTGTCTCCTTCGTCGGGACCGCCGACTCGCCCAGCCACCACCCGGTCAGGGCGGTCAGCGTGGACACGTCGATGAAGCGGTAGTGCAGGTGTGAAGCGACGCTCGGCAGGTACTCGTCGAGCGTGTTCATGTCCAGGCGCACCGAGTTCCCGGCGACACGCCCCTGTCGCGCTTGCGGCACGAGGGTGCGCACATAGTCGACGAGCTCGGCGTCGACCTGGTGGAGCGGCGTCCCGGCTGGCAGCCGTCCCCACAGGCCGGTGCGCTCGTGCATGTCCTGGACGACCGGAACTGCCGCATCACGCAGCGCCCGTGTCTGCTCGGGATCGTGACGTACGACGCGGTGGAAGCCGGTCTCGTCGAGCAGGTTCAGGTCGGTGTCGCTCACCAGGCACGCGACCTCGAGCAGGCGGTCGCCCTTGTGCGGGGCCAGCCCGGTCGTCTCGACGTCGATCCAGACCAGTCGGTCCTCGTTCGTCACAGGTCATCCTCTCGCTGGTGGCTGGCCGCGGCAGCGGCGGCGTGCTTGATGTGCAGCGCCCACGCCCCGGCGACCATGATCGTCACCGCCGCGACGAAGGTACGACCGTCGACACGGTCCGCGCTCAGCCCGAGGACCGTGGCGAGGACGATGAGGGTGAGCGCTGCGACGAACTGCGCGTTGATCGCGCTGATGGTGTTCGGCATGTCCCGGCGGCCCTTCCTGGTCTGCGGGGGCTGTCTGCCCTCATCGAGTCAGGTGGGACGCCGGGACATGCACGGCCCCATCAGGACTGGGCGTTGTGGCGGACCAGCCAACCAGGGACCTCGCTGGTGGCGAACAGGTCTGCGGCGAGGTCGACGATGCCCGTACCTCTTTCAGCCTGGTCGGCGGAGTGGGCGGCGCGCCCGGCACGGTTAGGGTGTCGCGCAGTCCACCACCCGAGGACCGCGGCAAGGCCCAGCACGCGCCAGACCAGCTGCTCCGGTGCGACCTGCGCCACGCGGAACGCGAGGTCCTCCAGTCGGGCGATGTCGATGCTCGGCTCGGGACCGGCCTCGATGTCCAGCAGGCGACGCCCGACGTCGACCAGGCTCGCGACCGGGGATACACCGGTGACGTACCGCAGCAGGTCGGCGGCGGTACGAGCGTCGGCCAGGTCGACCGCCAGAGCCCCGAGGTCGCTCGGGGTGAGCTCGGGGCGCGCCGCGCCTCGGAGGCTGGACTGCAGGACGTGCACGACTCCGCGAGGCTCGCTCCGTGCGGCGCTCTGGGCTGCGTCCCAGAGCGCCTCGGCGCTGCCGCGGGTGAGCACGCTGGGCGCTCGGCGACCGTCGTAGCTCTCGCCGATCAGCAGCATGCGGGCGGCGGCCGCGGTGTCGTCGAGATCCGCGACCGAACCGTGTCGGTCGGAATCCAGCTGGACCCAGGCCCCTGCCGCTACGGCCACGACCGTCGCGGCAGGGCGCTTCTCGGCCGCAGCACGGGCGTACCGCAGGGCGGTCTGCTTGTCGTCCGCGTACACGACGAGGACCTGGTGGGCGTCACGTCGTTCGGGCCTTGCGGGCACGGCGCCGGGCAGGTCCACGCGCGTGGCCTCATCGACCCAGGATCGACCTCCGGTAGTGCGCACCGTGGTCATGACCAGGGATCGCTCGGGGAGGAACCCGAGCAGGAACGGGATGAGCGCGAGAACCTCTCGCACGTCGAACACGGGGGTGGACACGGTGCCTCCTGTGGTGCTCATGCCGAGATCAGCTCGCGTCCGTGCTCGGTCTCCGGTTCGCGGTCGGTCTCCGGTTCGCGGTCGGGAACTACGGTCGTGTCCTCGCCGACTGCTGCGGTCAGGGCAGGGTCTGTCTCGCTGTCGGCCGTGGCGCCGTCCGTCTCGTCCGCAGGCTCCTCGGCGCTGGGGCTGTCCGTGGTCGCGTCGACGTCAGCCGCTGCGGGGACGTCCATGTCCGACAGGACCGGGCCAGGACTCGTGTCCGTGGTGTCCCCGCTGGGCGTAACCGACGGGCCGGGCCGGGTGGCAGCCCGCTTGACACGCTTCGGGCTCGTCGTGCCGCTCTTGGACTTCGAGCCCTTGGCCGGCGGGCTCATGGAGTTGTCCATCAGCACGACGAGCAAGTGCGTGACCGCGAGGAGCACCAGCGGCGGGACGGACGCGACGAGAGCGGACACCGTGACGGGGAAGGCGTCGTTCATCTCTCGCGCGACGAGCACCGCATGCGTGGAGTTGCCGGCGACGGAGGTGATCGCCCCGGCGAACAGCAGCACCCAGGGGAACCAGACGACCCGCTTCGGGTGCCCGACGAGCGCGATGATCGCCATCGTCGACACGACGATGAGCCCGTCGACGATCAGCGGCCACAGGAACGCCAGGTCGGCCGCGACGCCCGCGCGGCGCGCAAGGTCGGTGAGGGCGTCGAAGGACAGGATGAACGACGCGAGGATCAGGAGGACGGTGCCTCCTAGCGCGGCGACGACGAACCCGGTGGGGACGGCGCGCGCGGGACGACGGGTTGGTGATGCGGCCATGGTCAGCTCTCCTTGACGTCGAGGACGTGGTCGGTGGGGACGAGGTGGTCTGGGTCGATGAGATAGGTGGAGCGGAACGAGTCGTCCAGGGCGTCCTGCTCGCTCACGGACGTCTCCGTCGGAGCCGGCTGGTGAGTGTGCTGCCAGGTCCAGGACCTGGTGATGTCGTGGTGCGCGACCGCGCGTGAGTAGGCCGCGACGTCGTTCGCGGCGGCCCACTCGACCCAGTCCCACGGGTCGGCGAAGCCCTTGGGTGGGGTGCCGCCGCGAATCGTGCCGTCGACCGCGCGCCACGAGGTGTCGTCGCGGCGTGTGTTCAGCACGCACTGCATCGGCACGCCGCAGGTGGTGCAGGTGCTGGTCGCGACGATGCCGGTCGCCGCCCCGTCAGGGTGCAGAACGAGCCAACGGCGCACGCGCGCGGCATACGGCTCGACGAGGCGTGCAGGAGTGAGCGCCGTCATCTGGTCGCCACCGGGCGGGTTGCGGCGACGTCGACCGCCCGGCGCGCTGCCTGCCGCCGGGCGGTCGCCACTCGGATCGCCGCGGAGCGTGAGGTACTGACGCCCTCGTGACGCCGGGCGCCGATCGTGAACGCCCAGCCCCACCCGCGGGCGGGCAGCTGGTTGCGCGGGGTCAACGTCAGCCACGGCGGCTGGGACACGGGGTCGCTCACCGAGACCTGTCGCGTCGTCGTGCGGTGCTGCTTGTGCTCGACGGCGACACGGTCTGGCGTCGAGGAACTGCTGACCATCTCGTCGCACCTTCCTGCGCGTGTTTCGCGTTCGTGCAGGAAGTAGGACGGAACGACCTACGCGGCCCCATCGCGTCGAGCAGATGCCATCCCCGGATACCTCCCCTTGTCCTATCCCGGCCGATTGGGATCGACCGCTCCGGGCGCGCGCGTCCGCGAAGGTTCAGGCGGGTCCCGCCAAGCCCGGCCGCACGCGTTGCGGGCCGCGCTCCCCGCCACGCATGCTGTGTACGCGGCACGGTGCCACCGCGTGGTGCCGGTGCCGCACCAGTGCCGAGGCGTCGATGCGCGGGTCACGCTCCCCCTAGCCGGGCCGTGAGCGACCCGGTTTGGATGCGCGTGGCTGCTGGAGGAAGGACACTTCATGACCGAGTCAGCCCGCCGCGGGTATCAGGCAAACACCGACTGGATGGGAGAGCGTGTGCTCACGCTCCAAGACCTCTGGCCGCCCTCGCCTGCTCGTGCCATGATCGTCGGGCTGAACCCCGCCCCCGTCAGTGTCGAGGCCGGTCACTACTACCAAGGCCGAGTCGGGCAGCGGCAGCTGTACCGACTTGCGGAGGCAGGGCTCTTTGATCGCCCAGCGGGCCCGCACTTCGAGGACGCGGCGCTCGGGGCAGGAGTGGGCTTCACTGACATCGTGAAGCGGCCGACCGCAGGCGAGAACGACGTGTCGCGGGCGGAGATCGAGTACGGACGTGCTCGGCTGGAGGAGCAGCTCGGCAGCCGTGACGTCGAACTGGTGGTGTGCGTCTTCCGCCATCCCGTCCAAGCGCTGTTGGGCGCACAGGGGCCTCCGGGCCTTCAACCTGGTCAGACGGACTGGGGCGCACAGGTGTTCCGAATGCCAGGCCCGTTCGCATCGACGGCCGAGACCGACGCCGTCATGAGCGTCCTCCGGCAGATTCTCGGAAGCCGGTGAGGCCGGCCAGTAGACCCTCGCCACCCGCGAGTGGATAGCACCCGCTGAACCCTTGCTAGATCAGGCCGACGTCCCGGAGCGCTGGCAGGACTCCTTGTCCATCACCCGCACCAACCCTTGGGCGAAGAAGGCCTCGGGCTCGAGGGAAGTGGTCATGAGGCTGCGCTCCAGGTGTCGTCGCGGGCGTCGATCAGGGAACCGTGGTCAAGGTACTGCCGCTCGAACTGCGCGAACGTCATCCGACCGTGGGCGGCGAACCACTCGATCAGCTCGGGCGAGGCGTAGGCAGCCACGCGAACGTACGGGCCGTAGAACAGGGAGAACGGGTCGACCTTGCTCTCCCGGCCGCGGGCGTTGAGCAGGACGGCGTTGCAGTCCCGCTCGGCGGCGGCGTACTTCGCCTCGAGCACGTCCTGGAACTCGCCGCGCACCTGCGCACGGTAGGCGAACGCGGCCTCGATGATCGCGCTCACGCCCGTACCCTGCCCCACGTCGGGTTCGGCCGCGGGTGCCGAACGGCGCCGCCGCGACCCGACGAGCGGCCGTTCCTCTGCCAGGTCATCGCCCGACCTGAGCCCGGTACGTCGCCACGCCCCAGCGGATCGCGTGGCATGTCCACCAGAACCGATACGTGTAGTCCGTCAGGTCCAGCTCCCACGTGTCGTGGAAGGTGAACCGGGACGGCTCGGCTCGGGCGTCGGATTCGACGATCTCGGCGCCGAAGTCGTCCAGAGCGGCGCGCAGCTCGACCTCGTCGTTCGCCTCAGTGAGCACACGCTCGGCCACCGTGGCGCGCAGACGTTCCGCGGTCTCAAGGTCGTCGAGCTGATCGACCCACTCGTCGACAATGTCGCTGACGACCTTGCGTGCGGCGTCAGCGTCGTACCGGCGGATGTCCCCGCCCTTGGCCCGGCACTTCTCCGCCCAGTAGCTCGGGTCGATCGAGTCGGCGGAGAAGAACTCGACCATGTCGAGGTCTCGCGCGAACAGCCATTCGCCCATGTCGCCCGTCATCGCGAGGTGTCCCGGCCACGTGACCAGGTCGAACCAGAAGAGGTTCGACTCCGCGCGCCGGAAGCGCAGGTGCCGGTACAGGCCGTCGTCCCGCAGGACATGCAGCTTGTGCTCGTCGACGTCCCGCGGGAACTGCTGCGTCGCGAGCTCGCGCACGTTGGGGCGCTCAGGCGTCGTGGTCGTGGTGCTCATGTGATCCTCCCCGGTTGTCCTGCCCCGGGAAAGGGACGCTCACGAGACCTCGGCCCCGTCACCGGGGCGAGCTGTCAGGACGGGACGAGGAACACGCCGAGGAACCCGGCGGCTGCCAACGGAAGGAGCGTGCCCGCACGTCGGCCGAGCGCGGTCGCGGGCCGGGCGACCTGCGCCCACCGACACACCGCGACCCAGGTGATTCCCGTGCCGACGAGCACCGCTCGTACACTGTCGGACGTCGAGCCAGAAGCGATTGTCCATGCACCGGTGGTGAGGGTCGCGACCGTGGCGACCATGGCGAGTACCGCCAGCAGCCGGGCGTAGACCGCGTCGGCACCTGCCCGTCGCAGCTGCGCCGCTGTGACCGTGTCGCCGCCCATGTGCTCCCCCTACGACTGAACCTCCTGCGCTGCGATCCTCGCACACAGGCTCAGTGGCTTGCGAGGCGCACCTGGCCAGGAGCGGCCACACCGTCGATGAGGAACGCCTCGATCCGGTCCAAGTCGGTGATCGACAGCCCAGGCGTGCTACGAGTCGTGATGCCGAGCAGGTGCAGCCCGTCGAACGCCTCGCGCGCGAGGTCCTTGTACCGGCGCACGAGCTCGTCGTCGGTCCAGATCACCCGACGGACACCGGTCGAGCCCAGCCACCGACTGGCTGCGACCCACTTCCACCACTCCGCACCCCGGTGTCGCGGGACGTCGTAGTGCCCCAGGGGTCGGTCGGTGTACGGCTTGGCCACGTGCGGCGGGCCGGACACGGGGTACAGGTCGGCTCCGGCGACCTCGAACTCGGGCAGCCCGAGCACCGGTGCGAGGGTGTCGCGCGCGTGCTCGACCCAGGACGTGAGCCACACGACCTGCACCGTCTCGGACAGCGCGGAGATCGCCTCGACGACGGCCGGGCTGTAGTGGATGACACGTGCACTCCCGGCGGCCGCGACCTCGATGGTTTCGTATCCAGGGAAGCGGCGCGGGTTGGGTGCGTTCCAGGAGGCGATCACGCCGTCGACGTCGAGGAACCACACCGGGCGCGCGCTCAAGGAGGCGTGCGCCGCCGTGCGCTCGCCCGTCTCGCTCTGCTCGAGATGTGCCATGCCGCTTCTCTTCCCGTGGGGATGTCACCCATCAGGTAGGACGAGCCTCGGTGGACGGCCCCAGTCGGCTCGTGCCCGCGGCGGGAGGGTGACCGGCGAACTCGACGACGCTCGCAGCATCCGAGGCCTTGTGCTGGACCGAACTCCTCGTCAGCCGTCGGGTTGCGCTGCCTCATGGGCGCTGCTTCGGCGCGGCGATGCTCGTCCGACGCGCTCTGATGTCGACGGTCACGATCGGGCGCGCGTACGCACGGGCGGTACGCAGCGCGGCGACTGTCCCACCAGACGTCGCCTCTCGGTCGACGACGGCGATCACGAGGTCGGTGTCGCGCACCATGAGCTCGTTCCGAGCGTGCAGGAGCCGCACGTCATAGTCATCGGCGAGCACCACGCTCCGGGCCGAGGATTCCAGCAGCCGCGCCCGCACGTCCCTGTCCCTGCGCACCCACCGTTCGGGCTGGGCGGCGAAAGGCACGTACGCCCACAGGTCGAGCGCGGCGTCGAGCGCAGACTGCGCCCACCAGGTGTCGGCGCCGATCGCCATACCGCTGATCGCGACCCGCGCTCCGTGCTCGTCGCGGATCTTGGCGGCGAGGCGTGAGAGCTCGCGTTGGGCGAACTCTCGCTGGGCGCAGTCCAGGCGCCCTGGCCGGTGACCGGTGACCATGACGCGCGGCCAGTGATCGGGCCGGTCGCCGCGCAGCGTCGCTCGCACAGCCATGAGGGTGCGGCCCAGGTGATTCCTCCCCGGCCAGGACCGGTGCTCGTCGCACCGACAGTCACCCCACACCTGGTCATGGTGACTGTTGCCCTCCACGAGCAACGCGTCCCCGGTCGCAAGGAGACGCTCACGGAGCGCCGCGTTGGTGAACTTCGCCGCCACGATGTCGGCCATCACCTCGCACCGCACACGTTCGTCCCACGCGGGGCGCAACGTGACGCGCCGGCCAGCACGCCCGGCCCGGCCCGGTGTCGGAGCGGACGCCACGGTCTCCCGCTCGGCTGGATCCAGGGTCTTCGCAACGTTGTACGCGTGCTCGGAGGTGGCGAACTTCTCGCCCGACCACGTCACCTGGTCGGGCGAGAAGTTCGACAGGAGCAGGTGCTCGCCGGTGAACGATTCGATCGCCTGGTGGCTCATCGCCGGCCAGCTGCGGATGCGGATCGCGCGCCGTCGAAGAGATGGTCGACCGTCAGCTGCTGGGCGATCGCACGCACCTCGTCCGGGACGACGTCCCCGGCGGACCATGGGAGCGATCCGCCGTACAGGGTGCGGGTCCGGGCGGCCAGCGCCTTGACCTCGGTGCCGTCGCCCCGCAGCCGCACCGTCACCGGCGCGCCGACGGGTCCCGTGCCGGTTGCCTGGGAGAGGTTCTCGACCAGGATGCGCGGGTGGTTCTCGTGGAGGAGTCGGTTGAGCGCCACGGCAGCCGCCGACAGCGCGTGGTCGTCCGCGGTGGTCACGACGACCTCGCTCACGAGGTCGGCCCGATGCTCGGTGGCGATGATCCGTCGCTCGACACCGTCGCCCGCTGGCAGGTCGACGACGACGACCCTGGCCGGCCCGAGGTCCAGGCTCTGTCCGACGAACTGGACGAACGCCTCGACGTCCGTGGGCGACCACCGGCCCGGGAAGGCGGGTCGGTCGAGCTGCCCAGGGGAGAACACGGTCAGGTGCTCCCCCACCCGCTGAGGCAGCATGCGCAGCCGCTCCGCGTCCACGCGCACGGGCCCCAGCCCGAACGCGTGATGCTGGGTCGGTGACGCGACGTCGAGGTCGATCAACGCCGTGTCGATGCCGTCGTCCGCCAGCGCCTGGGCGAGCCACCTCGCGGTGGTCGACTTCCCGACACCTCCGCGCACACCGCCCACGGCGACGACGGGGCGCCCGTCGAACATGCGGTCCTCGTCACTCATCTTCTTCTCCAGCTTCTCCTCGATGACCGCGCGCACGTACTCGTCCGCGCCGGTGCGTGGCCGCCAGGTGACCCCGACGCGCTCGACGAGCGCGCGCTGCGCCTTCGTCAGGGACGACAAGGTCCGCGAGGAGCGGGAGGCGACCCGCGGGGTGGGGACGGTTTCGTCCTCGCCGCGCCACCAGCGCTCGGTCGCGTCCCTCACCTCGGTCATGACGTCGTCCAGGCGGCGGGCACGGACGATCGCCCGCGCTGCGGACTTCGCCGGCGCGTCGATCCGGCACCAGGCCGCAGCGACGAGGGTGTCGCGGTACGCCGAGACTCGGCGCCGGTCGAGGTACGCCTCGAACACGGTGAGTACCTCGCGCACCTCGTCGGTGATCGGTCCCACGACGGGCGCGGTGGACCAGTCCCACGCGGTCGCCGTGTCGATGTCGCCGTAGTTCAGGCCCGTGGCTTGCGCGAGGGACGTCAGCGTCACGCTCGCGGGCTCAGCCTTGGTCGCGTGCGCGTAGATGGTGGACTTCACGTCGAGCTGCACGTGGCCGGGCAGCCCCGGGGACAGGTAGGCGCTGTCGACGGTCCCGGCCCCAGCCCACCGGTAGGTGCGGCGGTGCCCCTCGGGGTCGTAGGAGTTTGTGCGGCCGAGAACACCGGTGGGCTCGAGCCGGTGCAGGCCGTACTCGCCGTGGGTCGCGGCTAGGAGAACCTCGAGGACCGGCGGTACGGGCGCCGCCTCGCACGTCTCGGCGCGGGTGCGGTCCGCTCCGTGTCGGGTGCCGCACACGTCGCAGCGCCAGATCGGCTCCGAGATGTCAGTAACCACGGCTCTTCCTCCTCGCTCCCCTGCACGCCGGGTGGCCGTCGCCTGCGGAAGTCACTGCGTCCCCGAGGGTCTGGTCGTTCAGGTCGACCACCTCGACAGGCCCGTACTGGCTGACCAGGGCATACCAGGGCAGGCGGGCCACCCGCTGGACTCGCACGCCGTCGACGGGCGTCAGGCACGTCCAGCGGGTGCGGCCGTGGCGCCAGAGGTCGCCGGCGCGGTCACGAACGACGGCGCCAATGCGCGGCGGTTCGGTCGGCGTGGGCTTGGTCATCGGGATCCTCTCAGATCGCGGTCGGGGTCGGCGTGAAGCGGCTGGCCCGCGCATCGGCCGCGGCCTCGCGTCGGGCGCGGGCGATGACCGCCGGCGGGTAGGTTCCGCCGTCGGTCCTCGACCGGCGTGCCAGGACGGCGAGCCGGTCGGCGGCCTCGTTCAGGACGTCTCCTGCGTGTCCCTTGGTCCACTCGATGCTCACCCCGTCCGGGAACCGGCGGGCCCGAGCCACGATCTCTGCCGCCAGTCCGGATCGCCGGGGGCTCGCAGGACCGAGATGGTCGCTCGGTCGTCCGGTGAGCACGGCGCGGACGTAGCGCTCCGCGCAGCGCGAGTCGGTACGGATCACGAGCGGTCGACCCTGCCGGGGGCGGGACTTGGTCAGCGCGAGCACGATGGCGAGCACCTCGGCCTCGAACACGTCACGTGCGCGCACCACGTCGTGGCCGACGTCGCCCACGTCGTTGACGTAGGCGATCCCTGCGACGTCGTGACCACGACGCATCGACGCGTCGGTGGCGACGACGACGGGCCGTGCCTGGTATCGCCGCGCGTGGTCACCGCGGATCGCGTCCCGTGCCGTCGCCAGGGCGCGCATCGTCTGCGACGGCCAGTCGCGCCAGGCCGCCTGCACGTGCACGCCGTAGGCGTTGCCCTCGGCCGCGCGACGCAGGTCGCTGCCGCGGACCCACGGGTTCGCGACGAGGCCCACCATGACCAGGCTCGTGCGGGCCCACCGTTCGAACCGCTCGTTGATCGCGTCCGTGGCTCGTCGCGCGGAGATCGCGAGGGCCTTCTCGCAGGGGCCGACCGCCTCACGGCCGATGATGAGCTCGGGTCCGGTGGGCGTCGTCGCTGCCAGGACCCACGTGATCGTGGCGTCCCACGCGAACCAGACGTCGAGGGCGACCTCGGTGATCGCGAGGTCGAGCGGCTGCGCGGTGGGCTGGTGCGTCCGTCCTGCGATGGTCAGCGGTGTGATCGTCTCGGCGAGCGAGCGCGGCGTGGACATGGGACCTCCTTGGGCTCGGTTCCTGCTTGCCCATGAGGTGGGACGCACTCCCCCACGCGGCCCCTGTACAGGCCCTGAACTGGCACGACGCCGTGGTCGTGGTGCTCGCCTCGTGGTCCCGCCTCGTGTCAGGGGTCGTCGTGGACGGCTTCGCTAATCACACTTATGCGAGTCAGCCGGGGCGGCCGTGGTTTCCCGTGTCCCGTCGTACGGACCGGCTACATTCGAACGTATGGACGAGCAGAGCGGGAAGAACCTCCTGCCGGAGCAGGCACGCGAGGACTCCTTGCTGTGGTCGACCGCCGGCGCGACGGCGGCGGTGCGGATGTTCGCCGAGGCGTCGTTGTCGCGGCGGACCCAGGTCGCGTACGCCGCCGACTGGGAGCGGTTCGTGCGCTGGTGCGAAGCCGCCGGGTGTACGGCGCTACCGGCCGAGCCCCGCGACGTCATGGAGTACATCGCCGAGCATGCCGCGCTCGAGGACCCTGACGAGCGGCCGACCTACTCCGCGGCGACGATCTCGCGCTGGGTGTCGTCGATCAACGCCGCCCACGCACGCGCTGGGCTCGTCCCTCCTGGTAGCCACCCGCACGTCAAGACCGTGCTGTCCGGCGTCAGGCGTGTGCTCGGCGAGAAGCGCAAGCCACGGCGCATGCTCCCGCTGATGCGCGACGACCTCGCTGCTGCGCTCGAGGCCGCGCGCGACGACACCTATCCCGTTGGGGTGCATGCTGCTCGCGACGCCTGCCTGCTGCTGTTCGCGTTCGCGGGGGCGTTTCGTCGCGACGAGCTGTCGTCGCTGCAGGTCGGTGACGTGACGGTGCACCGCGACGACGGTCTGCATGTGCTCGTGCGCCGATCGAAGACCGACCAGGGCGGGCGGGGAGCGGTCAAGGCGTTGCCGTACGGGCAGCGGCCGCTCACGTGTCCGCCCTGCGCCTTCATGCGCTGGACCCACATCCTTGGCGCGGCCGACCGTGCCGACGTCATGGGCTCGCTCTTCCGCTTCGCCGAGCTCGAAGGTCACGTGTGCCGCACCGGTCAGGCCGACGTGGGCTTGCTCGCCAACACCCCGCTCTTTCCCGTCGTGCACCGCAGCGGGCTCCCGGGCGAGCACGCCATGAGCGGGCATGCGATCAACCTCGTCGTGAAACGGCGTGTGCTGGCGGCTGGGCTGGACCCCACACGCTTCGGGAGTCACTCGCTGCGTGCCGGGTTCGTCACACAGGCAGTGCGCTCCGGAGCCTCGACGCTGGAAGTCATGCGCCAGACCATGCACACCGACCCGTCGACAGTCGCCATCTACTCTCGCGACAACGACCCTCTGTCGGGCAACGCCGTGACCAGGCTCGGACTGTGACCCCGCAGGACAGGCGAGCGTGGGCACTGTTCGTCGACTGGTGCGAGGCCACCGGGGCCCAGCCGCTGCCCGCATCGAGCAGGACCGTGGCAGCGTTCGTGGAGCAGGTCCCAGCCCGCCCAGCGACGGTGCTGGACCGTGTACGTGCCATCCGGCGCGCACACGTGCGCGCCGGCTTCCTCATCACGCCGACGCTTGGCGAGATGAAGAAGCCGGCGCGCACTACCGCTACGCGCCGTGGTGCGCCGTGGCTCGACGTCGAGGAAGCCGTGGCACGCTGCCCGGTGTCGGGCGGGGCCGGAGTCCGCGGTCGGCGCGACGCGCTCGCCCTCCTCCTGCACCAACAGCTGGGGCTAACCGCGGCCGAGGTATCCAGGCTCACCACGAACGACATCGACCTGCTCGCGTGGCGCGTCGCCGGACGCGACATTGCAAGGACGCTGCCGGCTACCGCCTGCGGGCGGTGCGTCCTGGTGCGCTGGATTGACGTCCACCGCGCGCTGGTCCCCAACGCCTCGCGCGGCGCGGCCCAGCAAGTCGTGCTCGCCCACGAGCCCGACGGGCACCGTTGCAGCACACCTGTACGGCAGCCCCACCCCGGCTCGCCGTTGCTCATCGGCCTCGACCGTCACGGATGGCCGAGCAACCTGAGCATCACGCCGCGCACCGTCGCACGAATCGGCGCACGCCGCATGGAGCCGAGCCCACCTACCCCACGCGCGCACCTTGCTCCGCGCTCCCACGCCGATGCGGACCTGCTCAAGACCGAGCTCGACGACCTGCTCGCCCGGCTCGAGGCTGGCACCGACCGCTTGGTCGAGGCCCAGAACACGCTTGCCAAGACCGCAGCTTGGTCCGGGGCAGGGCCTCGCACATCCGCGGTATGGTAGCGGTGAGACTTCCGGTGGTGATCACTCCTGCCGGTACGAGACCGTTGAGACAGCGGACGCGAAGCGACCTCACGATGTGGGGTCGCTTCGTGGTTTCTCCCGCTTCGGCCATGAGCGCGCTACGTTTCCTGCATGACGATCGAGCCCCCGAGCCGAGCCGAGCCTTTTCGCACAACGGGTGAGGCCATCGCCAGGGCAGCACTCAGCACCGTTCCGATCATCGGCGGCGCGGCAGTGGAGCTGTTTCAGCTCGCTGTCGGACGTGGCCGACAGGCGCGGTTCGACAGCTGGGTGGCGGAGATGACGGATGCGGTGAACGAGCACGTTCTCCTGCCGCGTGGTCTTGACTTCGATGCGCTCTCCGACGACGACGCGTTCTTGGACACGATCGCGGTCGCGACTCGTGCTGCGCTCGAGACTGCCGACGCAACGAAGGTCGAGGCACTCCGCAACGCGGTCCTCAACAGCACGCTCGGGCCCGACACAGATGCAGACCGACGTGCGCTGCTCATGGACATCCTCGTCCGTCTCACGCCGACTCATGTCAAGGTCCTGCGTCTCTTCGACGACCCACGCGGCTGGTACGAGTCGACGGGCACCGCGATGCCGAACATCATGATGGGTGGCCCTCACGTCGTCGTCGAGTCTGCCTACCCCGAGCTCGCCCGCGACAAGACGCTCCTCGGCCACGTCGTCGGCGATCTCAAGGCTTCGAACCTCTCGGACGTACCGCTGAACACGATGATGACCGCTGCGGGCGTCTTCGAACGTCGGACGCTGTCTCTCGGTGCTGAGCTGCTCGATCTCATCGCTGCTCCAGAGCACTGATCAGAGCGTCTTTGCAGGTCAGGCGGCTAGATCGACTACGAAGGTGTGTAACGCAGTCGGTTGAGTCCTCCTCCGGACACCTCAAAAGTGGCCTCTGACCTGCGGAAACGCGGGTCAGAGGCCATCTTCGTGTGTCACCAGAGCTGCAGGACGCACGCATCGAAGTCGCGACGGCCAACCCATCGTGCCGAGGACTACGACCAGGCGAGCCTGGAAATGGTGCGCCGGGAGGCCGGGGCTCCGGACGCGGACTTCTCCAGCGGGTTCGGCACCCCGCAGGGCAGCCGCTGCGCTACATGCTCGTCGCGGAACTCGGCTGGGGGCCGGCTGTCACGCCAGCACGTGCGGTACTTTCAGGAGCCCGCAACGACATCGGGTCACAACGCCTGGACCTTCCCGGTGCCGCTACTGGACTGAGCACAACGGCTACGTCTCGGTCGTCGAGCACGACGCGAAGGATGGGGCCTCGAGGTCGCTTCGGCATCCGCCTGTACCGCCTCCTCGACGTCGACGAGACCTGGGCGTTCATCGACGAGCTCCGCAAGTATCCCGCCACGAGCGCAGCCTCTGGCCGCTGGCATCGTCCGGCTCTAGACAGCGCGAAGCGCGAGCGCCACATCCGTCCGGAAGGGTCTCGAGTTCAGTTCTCGCCGCTACTGCTGTGAGCTGCCCCAGTCTTAGGCACCCGGGTTGCGTACGTGCAACGAACCGCCGACCCCGGCGGGGTCATCTTGGGTGGCCTGCCCTACCAGGGACCCCTCACCGTCTCACCTTCCTTGCGGCCTACATCGATAGATGTCAACATAGACGCATGTCGATGCAAGACGTGATGATCGTGGGTTCCGGGCCGGCGGGGTACACCGCCGCCATCTACGCGGCACGGGCGGGCCTTGCCCCGCTCGTCCTCGCGGGCTCGATCACCGCCGGCGGTGCACTGATGAACACCACCGAGGTGGAGAACTTCCCCGGGTTCCCCGACGGGATCATGGGCCCGGAGCTCATGGAGAGCATGCAGAAGCAGGCCGAGCGGTTCGGCGCGCGGGTCGAGTGGGACGACGCGACGTTGCTCGACCTGCAGGGCCCTGTGAAGACCGTGGTCACGGGCAACGGCGAGACGTACCGGGCCCGCGCCGTGATCCTCGCGACGGGGTCGGCCTACCGTGAGCTCGGCCTGGACGACGAGAAGCGCCTGTCGGGCCGTGGCGTCTCGTGGTGCGCCACGTGCGACGGGTTCTTCTTCCGCGACCAGCACATCGCCGTCGTCGGCGGCGGGGACTCCGCGATGGAGGAAGCCACGTTCCTGACCCGCTTCGCGCAGAAGGTGACCCTCGTCCACCGCCGCGACGAGCTGCGGGCGTCGAAGATCATGGCCGACCGGGCCCTGAACGACCCGAAGATCGAGTTCGCGTGGAACAGCGAGGTCGCCGGCATCGAGGGCGAGAAGAAGGTCGAAGGGCTGAAGCTGCGCGACACCGTGACCGGCGAGGAGCGCGCCCTGCCCGCGACGGGCCTGTTCGTCGCGATCGGCCACGAGCCCCGCACCGAGCTCGTCAAGGGACAGATCGACCTCGACGACGAGGGCTACATCCAGGTCGTCGGGCGCACCACCGCCACCAACCTGGAGGGCGTGTTCGCGTGCGGTGACGCCGTCGACCACACCTACCGCCAGGCCATCACCGCCGCCGGCTCCGGCTGCGCGGCCGCGCTCGACGCCCAGCGCTACCTCACCGAGCTCGCCGACGCCGCCGGCCTGCAAGACCTCGCCGGCACCCCTGAGGTCCCGAACCTCGACGAGCTGCCGCTGGCGCTGGAGGAGATCCGATGAGCACCGTGACCGTCACCGACGACACCTTCGACGAGGTGGTCCTGGCCTCCGAGATCCCCGTCCTGGTGGACGTCTGGGCGACCTGGTGCGGTCCGTGCCGCCAGGTCGCCCCGATCCTGGCCGAGCTCGCGCAGGAGTACGAGGGCAGGCTGACGATCGCCAAGCTCGACGCCGACGCCAACCCGAAGACCGTGGCCGCGGCCGGGGTCGTGTCGATCCCGACGCTGAACTTCTATGCCGGCGGCCGGCGCGTGAAGTCCGTCGTCGGTGCCCGCCCGAAGCCGGCGCTGGTCGCCGAGATCGAGGAGGTCCTCGCGTGAGCGACCCCACCGCGACTGCGCCGCGCCTGTCCACGCTCGACCGGTGGCTGCCGCTGTGGATCGGGCTCGCGATGGTCGCAGGCCTGGTCCTGGGCCGGTTCGTGCCCGCGCTGTCCGAGGTGCTCACGGCGATGGAGGTCGGCGGGATCTCGGTCCCGATCGCGCTCGGCCTGCTGGTCATGATGTACCCGGTGCTGGCGAAGGTCCGCTACGACCGCGTCGGCGCGGTCACGGGCGACAAGAGGCTCCTGGTCTCCTCGCTGGTGCTGAACTGGCTGGTCGGCCCGGCGCTGATGTTCGCCCTGGCCTGGATCTTCCTGCCCGACCTGCCCGAGTACCGCACCGGTCTGATCATCGTCGGTCTCGCCCGCTGCATCGCGATGGTCGTCATCTGGAACGACCTCGCGTGCGGGGATCGCGAGGCGGCCGCTGTGCTGGTCGCGATCAACTCCGTGTTCCAGGTCGTCGCGTTCTCCCTGCTCGGCTACTTCTACCTCACCGTGCTGCCCGGGTGGCTCGGCCTGGACACCCAGGGCCTGGACGTCTCGGTCGGGCAGATCGCGCTGAACGTCCTGGTCTTCCTCGGTGTCCCGCTTGCCGCTGGGTTCGCCTCGCGCCTGGTCGGGGAACGCGCCAAGGGCCGCACCTGGTACGAGGACCGGTTCCTGCCGAAGGTCGGGCCGTGGGCGCTGTACGGCCTGCTGTTCACGATCGTTCTGCTCTTCGCCTTGCAGGGCGAGGCCGTCACCTCGAACCCGCTCGACGTGGCCCGCATCGCGCTGCCGCTGCTGGTGTACTTCGCCGCCATGTGGGGCATCGGCATCGTCGTCGGCAAGATGCTCGCGCTCGGCTACGCCCGCTCCACGACGCTCGCCTTCACCGCCGCGGGCAACAACTTCGAGCTCGCCATCGCCGTCGCGATCGGCACGTTCGGCGCGACCTCGGGTCAGGCCCTGGCCGGCGTCGTGGGCCCGCTCATCGAGGTCCCCGTCCTGGTCGGCCTCGTCTACGTCTCCCTGTGGCTCGCGCGCCGCTGGTTCGGCGTCGACCCGTACGCCGCCACGACCCCTGCACGTGAGCTGGAAGAGGTGAGGTCATGACCACCAACCCCCTGACCGCCCGTGACCCGGACTGCGCCCCGCAGATCGAGTCCCACACGATCGGCACCGAGGTCGCCGGCGCCGTCGCCACCACGCTCAAGGCCCTCGCGGAGCCGCTGCGCCTGCGGATGCTGTCCTTCATCGCCACCTCTCCCGCCGGGGAGGCATGCGTGTGCGACCTCGCGGCTCTCACCGACGTGTCACAGCCGACGGTGTCGCACCACCTCAAGGTGCTGCGCGACGTCGGCGTGCTCACCTCCGAGCGGCGCGGCACCTGGGTCTGGTACCGCATCACCCCCGGCTACAAGGGGGCGGTCTCCACCCTGCTCGAGACCTTCGCCCCGGCCGCGCTCGAGGCGCTCGTCACGCCTCATGAACTCACCGGGCTCGACGACGTCGATGCAGCGCTCGACCACCTCGCCGCCGACCTCGCGGCCCGCCATCCGGGCCTGGGTGCCGACGTCGTGCTGCGCACCGTGCGCGAGTCCTACACGGCCCTGGCCCGCTCGGCCACGGTCTCGGCCCACCTGCTCACCCTCACCGACCGGTTCGCCCGCCAACGCCTCGCGGACATGTCCCGCGAGGCCGACGCCCGACCGCAGGTGCTCTTCGTCTGCGTCGCGAACGCCGGCCGCTCCCAGCTCGCCGCGGCCCTGGTCCGCCGCTACGCCGGCGACCGGGTCGTGGTCCGCTCAGCGGGCTCCACCCCGGCCGCGGACGTGCACCCCGCGGTGCGCCCCGAGCTCGCCGCGCTCGGCACCACCGACGGCGAGGCGTTCCCCAAGCCCTTGACCGACGATGCCGTCCGCGCCGCAGACGTCGTCATCACGATGGGCTGCGGCGACGTCTGTCCGGTGCTGCCCGGCACGCGGTACGAGGACTGGCTCGTAGGCGACCCCGCCCTGGCCTCGGCCGCCGGGGTCGCCGCGATCCGCGACGACCTCGACGCGCGGGTACGTGGCCTGCTCGCCGACCTGCTGCCCGGCCTGACCCTCACCATCGCCTGACCACCATCAGCCACCAGGAGAACCCCATGACCGACACCAGCACCGTCAAGCCGTCCGCACTGTTCGTCTGCGTGCACAACGCCGGCCGCTCCCAGATGGCCGCCGGCTATCTGCGCGCCCTCTCCGGCGGCGCCGTCGAGGTCCGCTCCGCCGGGTCCGCGCCCGCCGACCAGATCAACCCCGTCGCCGTCGAGGCCATGCTCGAGGACGGCATCGACATCCGCGCCGAGCAGCCCAAGATCCTCACCACCGACGCCGTGCAGGCCTCGGACGTCGTCATCACCATGGGCTGCGGCGACGCCTGCCCGATCTTCCCCAGCAAGCGCTACGAGGACTGGGCCCTGGCCGACCCCGCCGGACAGGGCATCGACTCCGTGCGCCCCATCCGCGACGAGATCCGCACCCGCGTGCTCACCCTGCTCGACGAGCTCGGCGTCACGCCCGTCCAGACCGCGACCGCCTGACCCCACTCCACAACGACGGCGTCGGCCGGGACCCCGCCGTGGGTCCCGGCCGACGCGCGTGTCAGGCCAGCGTCCTCTGGAGCAGCGTCGTGCCCAGCCACCGGTCGAACTTGCGACCCACGCGCTCGAGCCGTCCCGCGTCGGTGAACCCGGCGCGGCGGTGCAGCGCCAGGGATGCGTCGGTCTCGCCGTCGGCGACGACCGCGATCACCTCCCGCGCGCCGGCCTCCGCGGCGCCGGTGAGCACCTGGGCGAGGAGCCGGGTCCCGATCCCGCGCCCGGTCGCGGCGGGGTCGAGGTAGATCGTGTCCTCGACCGTGTGCGCGTACGCCGGACGGGGACGCCACGGCCCCACGTACGCGAACCCGGCCACGGCGCCGTCGAGGTCGGCGACCAGGAACGGCCAGCCCGCACCCTGCAGGACCTCGAACTTGTCCGCCCACACGCCTTCACCCGGTGGGATGAGCTCGAACGTCGCGGTCGACGTCGCCACGTAGTGGTCGTAGATGCGCGCGACCCCCGCCATGTCGGCGGGGGTCGCACTCCGCACGGTCAGGCTCACGCGTCCAAACCGTCGCCCGAACGCCCGTGCACCACGCCGGTCGCGAACCCAACGCCGACGGGCGCCCCGACGCCGAGCGTGACGAGCTGCGGCTCTGCAGGTGCGGTGCCGCAGCACGAACCGCCCGCGGACTCGCCGTCGGCCTCCAGGGCGAGGTCGGACGAGCAGACGCCCGTGGCGGGCAGGTTCAGCTCGACCGCGTCCGCCGCTGCGCGGTCCCCGGCCAGCGCCGCGGCGATCGAGCGCACCTGCTCGTACCCCGTGGCGAGCAGGAACGTCGGCGCGCGCCCGTAGGACTTCATCCCGGCGAGGTAGAACCCATCGTCGGGGTGGGACAGCACATGCTCCCCGTGCGGCGGCACCGTGCCGCACGAGTGCTGGTTCGGGTCGATCAGCGGAGCGAGCGCGGTCGGAGCCTCGACGACGGGGTCGAGGTCCAGGCGCACCTCGCGCAGCATGTCGAGGTCCGGTCGGAACCCGGTCGCGTTGACGATCTGGTGGACGTCAAGGTTCAGGGCGCCGTCGCGCGCGGTGCCCAGGACCTGCACGGTGTCCCCGCCCGGGACGAGGCGCTCGATCGAGACCCGGGTGAGCAGGGTCAGGCTCCCGGCCTCCACGGCCGCCCGCAGGCGGGTGCCGAGCAGCCCGCGGGCGGGGAGCTCGTCGTCGGTCCCACCGCCGAACAGGCGCCGCGCCGAGCCGCCGCGGATCGCCCACGTGACCGTGGTGCCCGGCTCCGACTCGGAGAGCTCGACGAGGCTCAGCAGCGTGTTCGCCGCGGAGTGCCCCATCCCGACCACGAGGGTGTCCCGGCCGGCGAACCGGTCGCGCTGCGCCCCGAGGACGTCGGGCAACGGCCCGGTCACGAAGCGGGCCGCCTCGACCTCGCCCGCGGCCGAAAGCCCGGACACGCCCAGCGGGTTCGACGTCGAGAACGTGCCCGACGCGTCAATCACCACGCGGGCCAGCACGTCGCGCACCTGTCCGTCCGGACCGACCGTGCGCACTCGGTAGCCGCTCCGCTCGCGCCCGAGGGAACGCGTCTTGTCCGCGCCGTCACGCGCCACGGCCAGCACCCGCGTCCCGGTGCGCAGCCGCGAGGCGATCGGCGGCGTCGCGGCCAGGGGCGCCAGGTACCGCCCGACGAACTCCCCGCCGGTCGGCAGGGTGTCCGGGTCCGGCTCGGCCCAATCCGTCGGCTCCAGCAGGCGCCGCGCCGCGGCGTCGACGTCGTACCGCCACGGCGAGAACAACCGCACGTGACCCCACGACGCGATCGCCGCGCCCGGACCCTCACCCGCCTCCAGCACCACCGGCTCCAGGCCGCGCTCCAACAGGTGCGCCGCCGCCGCCAGACCCACCGGACCCGCACCGATCACCACGACCGGAAGCTCGTTCCGCACTACCTCGCCCATCACGCCTCCTCGCATCGACAAACTTCGATCAACGACAGGACGCCACCGTATCCATAAACGTCGATACATGGCAAGATAGGGCCATGACGACCACCGCGCTCCCCCTCGGGGCACCGGACACCTCTGCGACGGGCGGGTGCTGCGCGCCGCTCGTGCGCGACGCCGCCGACCCCGAGACGGCGCGCGACCTGGCCCGCGTGTTCAAGGCGCTCGGCGAACCCGCCCGGGTGCAGTTGCTCTCGATCGTCGCCGCGCACGACGGTGGGGAGGCGTGCGTGTGCGACCTGACCGAACCCGTCGGTCTGGCTCAGCCCACCGTGAGCCACCACCTCAAGATCCTCGTCGACGCCGGCCTGCTTCACCGCGAGCAGCGTGGACGATGGGCCTACTACTCGCTGGTCCCCGGCGCACTCGGCCAGCTCGCGACCTCGCTCACCGACACAGCCCCGAGCAGCTGACCCAGCAGAACCACTCGCCTCCTGGAGGCGGCGGTGATCGACATCCCCGGGCTACCGGAGCCGGACGCGGGCCCGATCTTCGACCTCGCGCTGCTGGTGCACATCGCTGCCGGGCTGACAGCGGTCCTCGCCGGGTTGGTGGCGATGGTCGCGCGCAAGGGCGGGCGGTGGCACGTCGGGGCAGGGCGAGTCTTCCTCGGCGGGATCGCTGCCCTCTTCGGCTCCATGGTCGTCATGGTGGTGATCCGCTGGCCCGCCACCATCCACCTGGCCGCGCTCGGAGGCGTCGCGCTGACCGCCGCGGCCCTCGGGTGGCGCAACCGGCGCCGAGGCGGCAGCGACCGCGCGCACATCGCGTGGATGGGCCTGGCCTACATCGCGATGCTGACGGCGTTCTACGTCGACAACGGACCGCACCTGCCGGTGTGGGAACGGCTGCCCGCCTGGTCGTTCTGGCTCCTGCCCGCGGCGATCGGGACACCGCTCACGGTCTGGGCGATGCGACGACACCGCCCACACCACCCGACAGCCTCGCGCGAACCGGCGCCGACACCGTAGGTCGGGTCGGTCGAGCTCGGTCAGCGCGCGGCCCGGGCCGCGACAGCGGCGGCCAGCGTCTCGTCGTCGGGAACACCGCGCAGACCTGCACTCGTGGGGTAGACGCGGCACGCCACACCAGGACGAGCCCCCGGCAGGGGGAACACGTCCTGCCCGTCGACGTGGAACGACGGCGACCCGTGGAAGCCGTACCTCTGGGCCTGCTCGTCGTCCGCGATGACCACGGTAACGATCGGCACGTCGATGCCGGCCTGGTCCAGAGCCCGGCGCAGCGCGTCCCGGGCGGGTGCCTCATTCGGACACGCATCGACGACCTGAAGCTCGACCTTCATCGGTCTATCCTCCTCGCTCTGCAGGTGGTGCTGTGGTCGTGGCGGTCCGGCGCTCACCTCGCCTGCGAGGCGTCGCACGTCGCGCGTCGGACGCTGTCAGGTGATTGGGTGCCAGGTTCCGTCGGGAGCCTCGAACTCGTACGCAGTCGCATCGTGGAAGTCGTCGGTCACGCGAACGTCGAAGATCCAGCCGCTGTCGTCTGCGGTCAGGGTGCGCCACGGTTCACCCGATTGCCGGGTTCGGGCGGTGGTGATGCCTGCGGCTCGGATTGCCGCGTAGTGCAGTCGTGGCCCCTGCCCGTACTGCGGGGCGGCGCTTCCGACGTGGATCGTGTGCTCGGCCGCCAGGTCCAGCAGCGTGCTCGAGTAGTCCGCGCGTGCTCCCGCCGTCGTGCACATGTAGAGCAAGCCCCATGCGCCGTGGGGGTCGGCCCGCACGAGCACGACTGAGGCGTTGTTGCGGACGTGGTGGGCGATGGTGCGCTCGTCCGCTGGGGCGGCGCCGTCGACGACCGCCCGGGCATGGTTCCGAGCGCTCTCGAGGTCGATCTCCTCCCACACCGGGTCCGCCATCCGAGCATCCTTCCATCGGGCGAGTGGGCCCGCTACACACCGGCGTTGACGTCTGCCGGCCCCGGGGCGCGGTCGGGCGGCAGCTGCTGCTGGAGGTGCAGAACGAGGGGACGCAGGGGTTCGGGCAGCGGAGCGATCCCAGGGCCTCCGGCGCGCAGCCAGTTCTGCAGCTCGGTGGTGAGGTCGTCGCCCGCGAGGCGCTCGAACCAGACCGGGCGTTGCCTCGCCCGCACCTCAGGTGTGGGTCGCACGACGAGGATGTCTCCACGTTCACACGCGTCGAGGCAGTCCACGAGTGTCAGGTGCGCGTGACCATTGGATGCGATCTCGCGGACTCGCTCGAGCTGGCCACCGGGGCGGGGGTCGTCTTCTCCCAGGGTCTCGCCAGCGCACAGGCGGCAGGCGGTCAGGCCGGGGACGGCGTGCCGAGCGCCGCCGGTGGGCGGCTGCGCGCGGGCGCCGGAAGGGTGAGCGGTCATGCGTGAACGTCCTGGTGTTCGGCATCGACGGCGGGCTGGCGAAGGATGGCCCGGGTGCTCGTCTCGGGGCGCAGGTCCAGACGTCGCAGGAGTTGGGCGTTGAGCGCGACGACGACGGTCGATGCGGACATGAGCAGTGCACCGACAGACATCGGCATGACGAAGCCGATGGGCGCGAGCACTCCGGCGGCGAGCGGGACGGAGATCAGGTTGTATCCCGCTGCCCACCACAGGTTCTGCTTCATCTTGCGGTAGCTCGCCCGCGACAGCTCGATGACCGAGAGCACGGATCGGGGGTCGTCGCTGGCGAGGATGACTCCGGCCGAGGCGATCGCGACGTCGGTGCCGGCGCCGATCGCGATGCCGACGTCCGCCTGGGCCAGTGCCGGGGCGTCGTTCACGCCGTCTCCGACCATCGCGACCTTGCGGCCTTCGCTCTGCAGCTGCTGGACCTTGGCTGACTTGTCTTCGGGCCGCACGCCGGCGAAGTACCGCTCGATGCCGAGCTCGTTCGCGACGGATGCCGCCACGGCCTCGGCGTCGCCGGTGATCATCACGACCTGCACGCCACGCTGGTTCAGCGCGGCGACCGCCTCGCGGGACTCGGTGCGGATCTCGTCGGCCAGGCGCAGAGCGCCCGCGACCTGCCCGTCGATGAGGACGTGCAAGATGATCGCTCCCGACTCGCGCCACCGATCGGCGATCGCCAGCTCCTGGACGGACCGCTCGTGCAGGAGGTTGGGCCCTCCGACCTCCACGCTGCGGCCCGAGACGCTCGCGCGCACGCCGACCGCCGGGGACGACTGGAAGTCCTGAGCGGAGGCCACGGGCAGGCGCTTGTCGCGGGCGGCGCGGACGATGGCGCGGGCGAGCGGGTGCTCGGAGTCGGACTCCGCGGCTGCCGCCAGCGCGAGGACGGTGTCCTCGTCGTGGTCGCCGGTCGCCTCGACGCCGGTCACCGTGGGCTCGCCCTTGGTCAGGGTGCCGGTCTTGTCGAACAGCACCGCGTCGACGGTGCGCATGCTCTCCAGCGCGAGCCGGTCCTTGATCAGGACGCCGCCGCGCGCCGCGCGCTCGGTCGCGATGGAGACCACGAGAGGGATCGCTAGGCCCAGGGCGTGAGGGCAGGCGATGACGAGGACGGTCACCGTGCGGATCACGGCGTCGTCCGGCATCCCGAGGACGGTCCATGCCGCAGCGGTGAGCACCGCGGCGCCGAGGGCGAACCAGAACAGCCACCCAGCCGCGGTGTCCGCCAGACGCTGGGCGCGCGAGGTGGAGTTCTGCGCCTCGGTGACCAGGCGCTGGATACCGGCCAGTGCCGTGTCCTGCCCGACCGCGGTGACCTGCACGCGCAGACCCGAGTCGGTCGCGACGGTGCCGGCCACGACCAGGTCACCGTTGCTGCGGCGCACGGTGCGCGACTCACCGGTGATCATCGACTCGTCCATGCTCGCGGCGCCGTCCACGACCTTGCCGTCGGCCGGGACCCGGCCACCGGGGCGGACCACGACGACATCTCCTACTCGCAGATCGCCAGGCGCTACGGCGACGACGTCATCACCCTCGAGCCGCTCAGCCTCGTCCGGCAGCAACGCGGCCAGGGAGTCCAGGGCGGAGGTCGTCTGCGCCAGGGACCGCATCTCGATCCAGTGGCCGAGCAGCATGATCACGATCAGCAGCGCGAGCTCCCACCAGAAGTCGAGCTGGTGGTCGAGCAGGCCCAGGCTCGCGCCCCACGAGGCGACGAACGCGACGGTGATCGCCAGGCCGATGAGCAGCATCATCCCGGGCTTGCGCGAGCGGACCTCCGAGACCGCGCCCGTCAGGAACGGGCGCCCGCCCCACACGTACATCACCGTGCCGAGCACCGGAGAGACCAGACCAAGACCTGGCACGTCGGGCAGCTCGTACCCGAGGATCATCGCGAACATGCTCGACGTCGCAACCACCGGGACCGCCAGGACGAGCATGATCCAAAACAGCCGGCGGAACTGCCCGACGTGATCACCATGCCCGCCATGCCCACCGTGGCCCTCGTGGCCCTCGTGGCCCTCGTGGCCCTCGTGGCCGGCGGGCTCAGGGTGCCCGTCGTGGCTGCCGTGCTGCGCATGCTCGTGGCCCTGGCTGTGCCGATCGGCGCGTCCAGGGTGCACCTCGCCGTGGTGGCCCGGGTCGGGCGCACCACCCGAGGGGGCCCGGTCGTCGCCGTCGGCGTCGACGGAGGCTGGTGCGGGGTGGTGATGATGGGCCGTGCTCGGTCCATGCTCGTCGTGACCGTGAGGCTTCATGATCGACCTTCCTCTCCTGACAGTGCGACCGGGTACGCCAAGAACACTATACCCCCTAGGGGTATTCCCGCGACGAAGGGCCCCACCTGGCCGGTGGGGCCCTTCACGCGTCAGCCGACGCGGATGTACGTCGGGTTGGACTGCCAGATCTGCCCGTAACGGACGGTCTTGCCAGGTGAGGGTGCCTCGATCTGCATGTTGTCCCCGGCGTAGATGCCGATGTGGCCCGGGCTCCAGATCAGGTCACCGGGTTGTGCCTGGTCGCGGGAGATGACGGTGCCGGCATACCGCTGCTCGGAGGACGTGCGGGGCAGGTTGATGCCGACCTGGGCGTACACGTAGGACGTGAACCCGGAGCAGTCGAACCCTGCCGGTGTGGTGCCGCCCCACTGGTAGGGCACGCCGAGGTACTGCATCGCGTCGCTGACCACGCCCGAGCCCGCCGCGGACGGCGGAGCTTCGACCGGGGCCTGGGCTGCAGCGGTGCCCGCCTGCTCTTGCGGGGCGGGAGCGCGCTCCTGGTTGCGGGACGAGCGGTCCTGGCGTTCCGGCTCCGGCTCCGGTTCGGGCTCGGGTTCGGGCTCGGGGGCGGGGGTGACCGCGACCGGTGCCTGTTCGATCGCGAACGCGGCGTCGGCTGAGACGGTGACCGCTGGGGCGGCGCTGAGCGCCTGGCGGGCCGGCTCGGTCAGCGCGCTCAGGTCGACGCTGGAGACGGCCTTGGGGCGGTCGGTGCTCGGTGCGGCGCTGGCCGGTGCCGCGAACACGGACACGAGCAGGCCAGATCCGGCCGCGAGCAGGGCGCCCTTACGGGCGGTGTTGGCTGCTCCTTCCTGGGCTGCGCGGGCTATCGGGGTCAGGGGTGTGATGGGTCGGTGGGACGCGCGGTGGCGTCCCGGCTTTCGTACGGTCATGGTGTTCTCCTTCGCGCCTGCGGGGTGAGCTGTCGGGTTCGGATCGGAGAGTGACCCGGCCTCACCGCTGGGTGCGGTGCGGCTTCACCCCGAGGGCACCGTGGTGCCCGGTTGAGTGGTTCCCCCGTCCCTGTCATGGGTGTTGGTGGTGTGCTCCAAGAGGTGACAGGGTTCGGCGCTCTCTTGGATCCCTCGCGGATGTCCCGCGAGGAGCATGGGGTGGTTCGCCGCGCGCGACCGTGCGGGCACGGGTGGATCGCGGCAGGTGGGACGGTTCTCGTCTCCCGCCGCGCAATCGACCGGCGTCTCACCCGACCTCCTGGCTCAGCACCGGGTCCCAGCTCGCGCCGAGGTCGTGGCTGGTGAACAGGCCGGTGTCGGTGACGATGAGAATCCACGGCTGGTTCCCGGGGCTGTCGTCGGGCACGTAGGTCATGGCCTGCACCTGGCCGGGAGCGGTTCCGTGCGCGGTCCAAGGCTCCAGGCCTGGGGCGCTGGTCCACACAGTGTCGTTGGTGTCCAGGCCGATCAGCTCGGCCCCGAGCCCTGCCTCGACGAGCGAGAGGGCGGGTGCGTCCCGGTCCGGGGTGAACGTCTGTCCCGCGTCGTGGCTGACCTGTAGGCCTGTCGGTGTGGTGACCAGGACGGTGTCCGGGTCGGCGTCGATGACGTGCACGTCGCGAGCCGGCACGGTTGCCCCCGGTGTCCAGGTCGCTCCGGAGTCGTCGCTGATCAGCAGGCGGGAGGTAGCCGAGTCCAGGCCGACGACGCGCACGGTGCCCGCGCTGGTAGTCGCTGTGCTCAATGCGTGGAAGTCGACCTCCCCGGCTAGGGAGACCTGCTCCCAGGTCGCGGCACCGTCGGTGCTGCGAATCAGGCCCAGGTTGGGCGCCTTCAACTCTGTCTGCTCACCCGGCGCCGGGTGGCCGGAGGCGTAGATGGTGCCATCGACCGCGAGAGTCATGCCCATCGTGTCCTGCCGGCCCTCTCCGGTGCGTTGCGGCCGCACTGGTTCGTCGCCGAACGG
Source organism: Cellulosimicrobium sp. BMG9.23 (assembly GCF_059159985.1). NCBI lineage: Bacteria > Bacillati > Actinomycetota > Actinomycetes > Micrococcales > Promicromonosporaceae > Cellulosimicrobium > Cellulosimicrobium sp. BMG9.23. The sequence continues at coordinate 89,944 of NZ_JBZGBZ010000006.1, read as the reverse complement.
ACCCGGCACAGTCCACACCCCGGTGTGGGTCGCGACCAAGATGGTGGGGTCGACCGGGCCGACCTGTACGTCGTGCACGTGGCCGAACTCGGCCACGTCCTGCGGCGGCTGGCTCGTGGGGGTGTTCGCAGGTGGCGGAGTCGGGGTGCAGGCAGCCAGCAGCAGCACGGTTCCTGCTGCTGCCCACCTACTCGCCCATCTCTTTAGGTCCATCGAGGCAGTCCTTCGTCAAGGGGCCCACGGTGCGTGCGCGACGCAGCACGCCCCGCGGGGCGAGGGTCACAATGAGGCGAGCAGGTCTTCCATGGTGGAGATCTCGGCCTGCTGGGTGTCGACGATCTGCTGCGCCATCGCGACAGCGTCCTCGTTCCTGCCCTCGGCCACCTCGGTCTGAGCCATCTCGATGGCTCCCTGGTGGTGGACGATCATCTGCTCGAGGAATGGGCGTCCTGCCTCGGCGCCCTGCGCGTCCTGCAGGGCCTGCATGTCCTCCTCGCTCATCATCCCGTCCATGGACCCGTGGTCCATGGAGTCCATCGAGTCGGGCTCCGGCGGCGGCGAGCCCCACTCCCCGAGCCAGGTCGTCAGCTGCTCGATCTCGGGTCCCTGGGCGTCCTTGATCTGGTTCGCCAGGTCGGTGATCTGAGGGTCGACGCCCTCCTTGGCCACGATGACGTCGGACATCTCGATCGCCTGCTCGTGGTGAGGAATCATCATCTGGGCGAAGTCGACGTCCTGCTGGTTGAACCAGTCGCCCTCTGCCGGGCTCTCCTGCTCCCCGGCCTCGGTCGAGGAGGACATCGACGCCATGTCGTGCCCAGGATCGTCGTCGTTCGAGCACGCCGCAAGACTCGCGGCGGTCACCAGCGCGATCGCTGGAACAAGCACACGCTTGAAGTTCATGGGAAAGGACCTCTCAACTCAGCACTAGGAACCACACACGGGCCCCGCAGAAAAGGGGGCGTGAAACGGTCGACGCGCGCGTCGACGGCGTGCGGTTCCTACGTCCGAGAGATCCCTAGGACGTGCAGCGACGGTGCGCCACCGGCGACCGTCGGGGTCCGGCCAGCCTCGACCAGGGACGACCACACCGGAGCAAGACGCGCCAGCAGGCTCGCTCCCGGGCGGGTGAAGGCCAGCAGCGCGACCAGCACCATCAAGCACATGGCCGACGCCATCTCGTGGCCCCCGCAGTCGGTGCACCCGCCCGGCGCGTCGTGTCCGTGCGCCCCGGCCTCCTGCGTCCCGACCTCTGAGGTGGGGGCGTCGTGGTGGTCGGGGCTGGTCATGATCGCCGCCGCGGGACCCACGTGCGTGTTGGCCGACCCGCTCATCGCGTGCATCGTCACGACGCCCAGCAGGAGCGCGGCGATCAGCAGGACGCCCGAAAGCCCTCGCCGGCGACCGGCGAGCAGCGAACGGAACGTGGCCATGAGGTTCATGTCTGGGTCAGCCTAACCACTGCCTCCGCAGTTCTTCCAAGGCCGGGCCCGCCTCGGGCTCATCCGAGGGCGGAGAGCAGCTCTTGGCACGCCTGCTCGCACGCGCGGCACGAGCGTGCGCACACCGCGCAGTGCTCGTGCATCTGCGCGTGCTTCGCGCACTCGGCCCCGCACGCGGCGCACGCCGCCACGCACGCCTGCAACACCGCGCGCAGGACCTGCACATCCGCAGCCGTCTGACGAGTCAGCACCGCGGCGGTCGTGGCGCACACGTCAGCGCAGTCGGCGTTCAGCCGGATGCACCGGCGCAGCTCGCCCACGTGCTCCTCGCTCAAGCACGCGTCGGCACAGGCCGTGCACGCCTGGGCGCACTCGACACACGCGTCGATGCAGGTCACCAGCTCCGATAGCGGAGCGACCCCCTGGCCCGGGAACGTCTCGATCATCTCTCGCGTCACGCTCATGACGACCTCCTCGACCCACCGCGGCCGACCTGCCCGACGCTGGACGGTGAGCACCGATCCACCATACGAACCGCGCGCACCACTCGCCGCTCACACCCAGCCGGAAGGGCCGGGTGCACGTCACGGCCGGTGCAGGTCCTCGCGCAGTGCGTGCAGCGCGCGCGTCACGGCCGGTGATGCTTCTCGACGGCCCCCGCCCGACCCTGGCGAGCTGGGCACGGTATCGGCTCATAATGAACCGGCGCCGAGCAGGTGGGGGCCAGGGTGGCTGGCGCGTGGCAAGGGCGTGCAGCACGGTGCGTGCGACGTGGGCACCCTGAGCCGCGGCGTCCCAGTGGCCGCCGCGGCTCGACGGGCTGCGGCCGCGCGGTGAAGCACGACCGCGACCGCCGCATTGTGCCGCAGCACGGAGACGACGGCCAGGCTGTCGTCAACCACGATTCCGGCCGGCCCGCCGCATCGGGGACGGTGCCGTGCGACCACGGCAACGTCTGGCTCCAGACCGCTGCGTCATCGAGCCGGACCGAGACCGCACCGGGGTGCTCGGTCACAGCCTCGGCCCGTCGGCCAAGGTGCGGCCCGAGAGGGTCCAGGTGCTGTCGCACGGAATCTGATGCAATGTGTCGGCCCCTCGGTGAGGCGTTCTAGGGGGCGGTTGCCGGCCGTGGTGGGATCGCGAACGCGGAGATCACGGCGGCGACAGCGGCAGCGATGGCAGCGAACAGGAATGCCCGCTGGAAGCCTGTGTCGCCTCCGCCGGCGACGAGACTGAGCGCGGCGATGCTGGAGACGGTGGCCACTCCGATGGATGCGCCGAACTCGTGGAAGGTGCTCAGCAGGCCTGAGGCGATGCCAGCTTCTTCCGGGCCGATCTGACCCAGCGCAGTGGCCGAGGCCACCACGAACAGCGCACCGATTCCGAAGGCGCCGAAACTGACGCCGATCGTTGTCGCTACCGTCGTCGCCCACAGGGCGGGCACCAGCAGTCCGATGGCCGCAATGATCATGCCGGTAGCTCCGAGGGTGCGAGCTCCCAGGCGTCCGATGAGGCGTCCGCCCTGGTTCGCGCCGGTCATGGTGGCCAGGGCGATGGGCAGGAACAGCAGCCCGGTCGCCAGCGGGCCGTGGCCGGCGGACTGCTGGAAGTAGAAGGTGCCCAGGAAGAAGACCGCGACCATCAGTGCGGTGGCGATCATGATCACGAACACGCCCGCCCCCACCGGGCGTCGGGCCAGCAGGCCGAGGTCCATCAGGGGAGACGCTGCGGACTTCTGTCGCCAGCCGAACAGCAGGTATAACGCCAGCGCAGCACCCGCGGTGATGAGCGTGGGTGTGCTGGTCCAGCCGATCTCACCAGCGACGGTCAGCGAATAGATCGCCGAGCCCGTCGCCGCTGTGACCAGAAGGGCACCGAGCACATCGAGCGAGGGTCGCGGCCCGGGTGACGGGGGCAGCGGTGGCAGGACGCGCAGGAGGCCGAACAGGACGATCAGGCCGACCGGGATATTGATGAAGAACACCCACGGCCATCCCGGTCCGGCGGTGATCAGCCCACCCAACAGCACACCGACCGCGGCACCACCGCCGCCTAGAGCCGACCAGATGCCCAGGGCGCGGTTGCGCTCATCGCCGGCGAACAACCGCACCACCACCGACAGAGCCGCCGGAGAGAGCATCGCCGCACCAAGGCCCTGCGTGACCCGTCCAGCGAGCAGGAACCCGCCGTTCTCAGCGAGCCCGGCGATAAGAGAGCCAGCGGTAAAGACAAGCAGGCCAGCAACGACGATCGGCTTGGACCCGAACAGGTCCGCACTGCGCCCACCCAGCAGCATCAAGCCACCGAAGGTCAGCGTGTATGCAGCAACCACCCATGTCAGCGCCTCACGCGACAGGCTGAGGTCCGCACCCATCTGCGGCAGCGCGATCGCCACCACCGTGACGTCCAGGATCAACATGAACTGCGCCGTGCCCAGCAACGCCAGCGCGATCCATCGCTTCGGATCCACCACCTCGCTGGCTTCCGGCGTCGTCTTCGCAGTAGTCATCGCAGCCCCTCCTAAGTCGTACACACGCGTTTGAGTTCGTGTTGATACCATAACTCATACACCCATGTACGGGAAGCGAGAGTTCCATGACGGCCACAACACCGCGGCTCAGCACCAAAAGGGCCGACGCCGTACGCAACGTCGAGAGCATCCTCGACGCTGCGGTCATCTGCCTGTCACAGCGGCAGAACGCGACCATGGCTGAAATCGCCAAAGAGGCGGGACTCGGGCGAGTGACGCTCTACGGCCATTTCGCCTCGCGTGCTGCGCTGATCGAGGCGGTCGTGGCTCGAGTGATCGAACACGGCGAGCAGACGCTGGCCGCGGTCGACTTCGACGGAGACCCCCGCGAAGCGCTGACCCGACTCGTCCACAGCAGCTGGCGGCTCGTGGACCAGTCGCGCTCGGTCATCGCCGCCGCGGAAGACGAACTCTCCCCAGAGCGCATCCGCCAGCTCCACGACACCCCAGCAGCCAGGGTCGAATCACTCATCGAACGGGGCCGCCACCAAGGGCTGTTCCGCACCGACATGCCCACCTCATGGCAAGTCGCCGTCCTCCACCAAGTCCTCCACGGCGCAGGAGCCGAGATCGCCAGAGGCCGCCTTGACCCCGCTGACGCGCCCCAGATCATCTCTGAGACCGTCTTCACCCTGCTTGACGCCCACTGACATGACCAACAACGAGCAGGTCAGCAAGCAGGTCGGACGCTGACGGTCACAGTCATGGCTCGAGCCTGAGCGAAGTGCCGCCACTGCTCGGCGGGCCCCGAGGACACCCCCGCGGCCGGTCACGACCCGGCGACGCACGACCACTGAGCACACCCGCCGGCCCGGCAGCACGCTGCCGGGCCGGAAGGAGGACCTCATGACGGCACTGGCCGCCCCGTCACCGGGGACGTTCGTCGAGCTAGGCGTGTCTCTTATATCCGTGTCCACGTGATGCAGGCTGAGAGCACGACGGCGGCGCGGCAGGTGATGGCGAGCTTGTCGTACCTGGTCGCCAGGGGCGCGCCACTGCTTGGCGAGGGCGAAGCAGTGTTCGACGACGTTGCGTCCCTTGTAGGTCACGGTGTCCAGCTTCGGTGGCCGCCCGCCGGCCGAGCCCTTGCGCCTGCGGGCGGCGATCTCGTCTGACTTCTGCGGGATCACGGCTTTGATGCCCCGGGCGGCGAGCATGCGGCGCGTCTTGCCGCTGGTGTAGGCGCGGTCGGCGTTCACCGCGTCCGGGCGGGTGCGCGGCCGACCTTGCCCCAGGCGTGGGACTCGAATGTCGGCCAGGACGTCTTCGAGCAACGCGCCGTCATTGCGCTGCCCGCCGGTGACCACGATCGACAGCGGGCGACCGCGTCCGTCGACCGCGGCGTGGATCTTCGTGGTCAGCCCGCCACGGGAGCTACCGATGCCGTGACCTGCCGGTTCGCGCTCACCGCCGAGTGGGCTGTGGATGAAACCGACCGGCGTCGGTGTGTAGTTCGACGTCGTCCCCTGTGTCCTGCTCCGGGCGGGTCGTGTTGGTGCCGTGTGATGGGCACGGTTGATCGTGGCGTCCACCGTTACGTTCCAGTTGATCTTGCCCGCGGCGTCGGCCTCGCCGAGCAGCCGGGCAAGCACCAGGTCCCAGGTGCCGTCGGTGGCGCTTCCACACGGTCTGCCATGGCCCGAAGTGCTCACGGGGTAGGTCTCGCCAGGGGATTCCAGTGCGGTAGCGGTAGATGATCCCTCGATCACGCGTCGGGTGTCGGCGAAGGGGCGGCCCCGCTGCCCGGAGTTCGACGGCAGGAGGTTGGCGATCCGCTGCCACTGCTCGTCGTTCAGAACACGGTGTCTCGAGCTCGACATCGAAGCATCGTAGTATCTGCGCATGAGTGAAGGTACGAAGTCGTGTTCGTTCGGGGTGGAGTCGCAGTACGTCGACCTGGCGGTCGAGGTGTTCTCGCTGCTGGCCGATGCGACCCGGGTCCGGATCGTTCTTGCGCTGCGCGAGCAGGAGCTGTCGGTCAACAACCTGGCCGAGCTGGTGGGCAAGTCTCCGACGGCGGTGTCCCAGCACCTCGCGAAGCTGCGCTGGGGGCGGATCGTCAAGGCCCGCCAGGACGGCAACCGGTCCTTCTATTCGTTGGTCGACGAACATGCCCGCCAACTCGTGACCCAGGCGGTCTTCCAGGCCCAGCACGCCGTGGAGGACCGCCCCCACCACCACGAAACCGGCAGCGCGCATCATGGGGCCATCCGATGAGCAGGGACACGACCTTGGGTCACGCTCGCGTCCACAACGACGAGCCCCATCCGCACGGGCACGACCACGAGCATCCGCATGATCACTCCCATCCCAGCGGGTTCTCAGGGTGGCTGCACGAGGTCTTCGTCCCGCACTCCCACGACGCTGCCGACTCCATCGACGACGCCCTGCAGGCCAGCGGCCACGGCATCCGTGCCGTCAAGATCAGCCTGGTCGTGCTCGGGCTGACCGCCCTGGCCCAGCTCGGCATCGTCGCGATCAGCGGCTCCGTGGCCCTCCTGGCCGACACCATCCACAACTTCTCCGACGCCCTGACCGCCGTCCCCCTGTGGATCGCGTTCGTCCTGGGACGTCGTCAACCGACAACCCGATACACCTACGGATACGGGCGCGCCGAAGACCTGGCAGGACTGTTCATCGTCGCGATGATCGCCCTGTCCGCTGTCGTTGCCGGTGTCGAGTCGATCCGACGACTGGCCGATCCGCAGCCCTTGGAGAATCTGGGTTGGGTCCTGGCCGCGGGCGTCATCGGCTTCGCCGGCAACGAAGCCGTGGCCGTCTACCGTATCCGGGTCGGGCGGCGTATCGGATCAGCGGCCCTCGTGGCCGATGGCGTGCATGCACGCACCGACGGCTTCACCTCCCTGGCCGTGGTCCTCGGCGTGATCGGTGTCTGGGCCGGATTCCCCTTGGCCGACCCGATCGTCGGACTGCTCATCACCGCCGCGATCCTCGTCCTGCTCTGGGGTACCGCCCGCGATGTCGGCCGTCGCCTCCTGGACGGCGTCGACCCCGACCTCACCCTTCGCGCTCGCCACACCCTCGAACACACCCCAGGCATCCACCACGTCGAGGACGTCCGCCTGCGCTGGAGCGGCCACCGCCTGCACGTCAGCGCATCCATCACACCTGTCGACGACGCCACTTTCGCCCGGGCGACAGAGATCACCGACGCAGCCAGCGCTGCCCTGCACCACGCGCTCCCGTCCGTCGGCGAGGCCCAGATCACCCCCCGCCCTGCCGAGAGCGTCAACGCCCCCACAGAGGATTAAGAGACACGCCCTAGAGATCGGCGGGATGACCTGCGCCTCGTGCGCCATGCGGATCGAGAATAGGCTCAACCGGCTCGACGGCGTCACCTTGAGTGGTCAGCGGCGGCGAGCGGGCCACCACGCACCTACGGTCGTGACGCAACCGACGAACGGGAAGGGTGCAACATGACTGGCCAGGTGTACGAGAACGACGGTCGTGACGCGCAAGAGGAGCGCCCGGACGCGACGGGGCGGTGGCGTAGTTACGGGCGATTCGCGGCGATGATCGCGACCTCCACTGTCGTGATGTTCGGCCTCACCTACACCAACGTCTTCGCGACCGACCACATCCGGTTCAGTGAGGAGCGCGTCTACATGGCTGTGCTCATGGGCTCGGCCATGGCGATCATCATGCTCGGCTTCATGTGGGGGCACATGTATCGCGACGTGCGCGTCAACGTTGCGATCGTCCTTGTCGCGCTCATCATCGGGAGCGGTGCCCTCACGCTCTCCAGGTCGCAGGCGCTCGTGGACGACCGGGCGTACATGAAGGGCATGATCCCGCACCACTCCATCGCGATCCTGACGAGCGAACGCGCCGACATCGACGACCTTCGTGTCCGTCAGCTCGCCGACGAGATCAGCGCCACGCAGCATGTCGAGATCGCCGAGATGGAGTGGCTGATCACGGACATAGCCGAGAACGGCGTCGCCTCCACGGAGGAGGAAGCGGCGGGACGGCCAGTCCCCAACTTCGAGCCATCCGACGACTCCTGACCAAACCTGTGACCATGGGCTCCTCGACGGCCCACCGGACAAGCGCTCACCCGCATGGCACCGGTAGACGTTCATTCGAGTCCTCGCCGGCAGTCCAGACGCCAGTCAGCAGGGGCGCACGTGTTCCTCGCTCGAGGTGCGGACGCCGCCGTCGATCGCGACGAGGGGCGCGGAGGCCAGCGCGCACATGCACGAGCAACTGCGGACCTCCACGCGCCTTGGCGTCGAGACGTTTTTGCGTCAGATCGGGGTCACGAAGCCGCCGACCCAGCCCTGCATCGTCGTCATCAGGGCGGTCCACAGCCCGATGACCATCGCCAGGCCGACCAGCACGAGCATGACGCCTCCGACGACGTTGATGGCACGCAGGTGCGTGCGCAGGAACGTCGTGGATCGCTTGGCCCACCCGAACCCCCACGCGAGGAGTGCGAACGGCAGCCCGAGGCCCAGGCAGTACGCCAGAGCCAGCAGCGCGCCACGCGCGGCGGTGCCCGCGTCGACGCTGAGCGCCGAGATGGCGACCAAGGTCGGGCCGAGGCACGGCGTCCAGCCCAGACCGAACACGACCCCGAGCAGGGGGGCACCGGCGGTCCCGACGCGCGGCGTCCAGGACGGACGCACGACACGTTGCAGCGGCCCGACCTGCCCGACGAAGACCAGGCCCATCACGATGACGAGGGCCCCGAGGATTCGGATCAGGACGTCTTGTCGTTGCACGAGCCAGGATCCTAGGGCTCCGAACAGGGCCCCGTAGGCGACGAACACGAGCGTGAACCCGGCGATGAACAGTCCTACCCCAAGCATGAGGCGCCGCCGTGAGGCGTCGCGGCCCATGCCGCCGACGTAGCCGAGGTAGCCCGGTACGAGCGGCAGGATGCACGGGGAGGCGAAGGAGACGAGCCCGGCGAGCATCGCGAGCGGGAGCGCCACGAGCAGCCCGCCGGAGAACACGGTCTCGGTGATGCTCACTGGTCCAGTGCCTCCTGGACGGCTCGGGTGAGGTCCTCCGGGGTCTGGACCGCGACCTGCTGGCCGTCGAGGAAGAACGTGGGCGTGCCCCGCACGCCCAGTCGTGTGCCCTCGTCGAAGTCGCGCTGTACGCGGGCCGCGACCTCGGGGTCGGCGACGTCGGCGTCGTACTGGGCCATGTCGAGCCCGAGGTCCTGGGCGAAGCCGCGGAACACCTCGGCCTTGGATTCACGCGCCTCGCCCCACTCGGCCTGGGTGGCGTACATCTGCTGGTACATCGCTTCGAGCTGGCCCTGGCGGGCAGCGGCCTCGACGGCGATCGCGGAGTTGTTCGCGTTGGCGTGCGAGGGGATCGGGAAGTAGCGGATCACGAGTGTGAGCTCGTCGCTGTTCTGCTCGCGCAGCTGTTCGACGGTCGGATAGTAGGCGCGGCAGACCTCGCACTCGAAGTCGAGGAACTCGACGAGGACGGCCTTCTCGTCCGGTGCCTGGTTGATGACGTGGCTGTCCTCGCGCACGACCTGCGGGTCGCCGGTGTTCGGGTCGGCGGCCGCGTCGTCGCTCTCCGAGGACAAGATGAACCAGACGAGTAGGGCGAGCAGGGCGGCGACGCCCAGCACGAGGACGGACTGCAGGATGCGGCGGATAGTCATGAGGTTCCTTGGCGGTGGTCGGTCGGCGGGTTAGTAGCGAGGTCGTCTGCGCGGAGGTGCGATGTCGGTGCCTGCATCGGCGAGGGCGGGTGGGGGTTCGTCCGCGCGGGCGCCGACGCTGGCTGCCTGCTGGCGGTCGAGCTCGGCCAGGGCGTTGCGTTCGTTGCGGTCGGCGTGGATGATCGCGCGCATCGCGAGCCAGAACAGCAGGCCGACCCCGATGGAGGGCACGACGCCGGAGATGATCACGGTCCAGGGGACGTTCATGTGCTTCTCCTTCTCGTACTGGTAGCGGCGGTGGCGGGCTTCGGGTAGGTGAGCAGTGCGCGGACAAGGCGGCGGGCGTCGTCGGCGACGAAGCCGAGCAGCGAGGAGCCGCGGTTGCGTTGCCAGGGCCGGCCGATCACATGCAGGCCCCGAATGCAGGTGTGGTGCTCCTCGTGCACCAGGACGCCGTCCGGTCCGAGCGCTCTGGGGATCGTGATCCACGAGTCGTCGGGCCGGTAGCCGGTGGCCCACACGATCGTGTCCGGGTGCCAGGCTGGGTCGTCGTCGGCGAAGGAGACTTCGGTGCCGCTCACCGCGGTGACACGGCCCCGCAGGCGGATGCCGGCGGCGTGCAGGTCAGCCTCGCTGACCCCGATCACGGGATCGGTGGTGTGCAGACGTCGCCCGAGCGGGCCGTCACGCGAGGCGCGGATGACGGCGGTGCGAGTCATCCACCAGAACAGGTCCTTGCCCGCGATCACCTGACGCACGCTGCGCAGCCTCCCACCGCCGCACGCGAGCTGAACCTCGCGCGCGTCGCCCGCGAGCTCGAGCGCGATCTGCACGCCGGAGTTGCCCGCGCCGACGACCAGGACCCGTTCACCAGGGGTCGTCGCACGGGCGCGGTAGTCGTGCGCGTGCAGCTGCACGAGATTCGGGCTCGCGCCGCCCGCGACGTCGGGGATCCAGGGCGTCTGGAACGCACCGGTGGCGATCACCACCTTCTCGGCAGTGATCGCGCCGGCCGCACCGGACGCGATGAACGCCCCCGGCAGGTCGGTCTCCAGCTGCTCGACACGGAACCCATGCCGAATCCGCAGGTCGTGGTGGGACGCGTAGTCACCCAGGTAGGCAGCGACCTCGTCCTTGGTGGGGAAGTGCTCGTCCGGCCAGGAGGGCGCGAACCCGGGAAGGGCGGCATACCGTGCGGGCGTGACCAGACGCAGCGAGTCCCACCGGCGCGCCCACGCGTCCCCGACGCGTGGGCTGTCGTCGAGGACCACGTAGTCCACACCGGCGTCGGCCAGCAGAGCCGCGGTCACAAGCCCGGCCTGGCCACCGCCGATCACGACCACCTGATGCTGGGCGGTACTCATCCGGCCGCCCTCCGTGAGGCCAAGACGCCGACAGGTCCGGTCAGAGCCTGACGATGGCGTTGTTCGGCGCATTTGGCGAGGAAGGTGGCGACGGCGATCAGTGCGATCACCAGGGCCGTCGCGCTCGACCAGACCGGCAGCGCGCTCAAGTTGGACAGCTCCATGAGGTCCTCGAAGTGGGATGTCATGCTGCACGCAGCGTGGCGGCACTGCCCTTACGGTGGCTCACCCCCCGGGCGCGCGAGTCGCACGCGCGTTCGAGGGACGTCCTCGCTTCGAGGTCCAGAGAGCCGGCGTCGAGCGTCGTGCCGTTCGGTCACGGGACGCGGTGGGCGAGGGCGCAGCCCCTCACCGGCGGACGTCTACGTCCGGCACACACCCCAGCACAACGGGTCCGGCACTGGCAACGCCCGCCTCGCCGTGACCTTGGCCGGTCGTGCGCGCCACGTGAGACGCGGTGGGAGCCGATGCCGGAGCGAGTCGCGGGCGAGCAGCGCGACACCGACAACGACGAGCGCGCACAGGCACAGCAGCGTCAGTGTGTCGATGTGCCCCGAGTCCTGTTCCTGGGTGGGAGATGCCGTCGCCTGCGGCGCGACCTCCGCCTCGACCGCGATCGTGACGTGCGCCGCAGGGGCGGGCGCGCCGGAATCGATCACCGTCGTGCCGAGCAGACCGGCCAGCGCGAGCAGCACGAGGACGAGCACGGCGCGCAGGGCGGCGGTGCCGATGCTGTGACGAGTCGTGGTGACCATGGCGTGCCTGATGATAGAGGTTCAGGCTGGACGCGTCCGGGGCGGTGCGCGCAGGCGGGCCTGCTACGGTCCGGGCGCTGGCCAGTGTGGTGAAGGGATGGGACGTGTCCGGGTTTGTGGTGACCGAGTTCGATGGTCCGGTGTGGTTGCCGACCGCGCCGCCGTCCTTCGAGACGTACCTCGCCCCGACCTTGCAGCCGATCCCGGTGATCCCCGTCATCGCGCTGCTCGCCGCCGCCCTCTACCTCGCCGGGGCCGTGCGGGTCTGGGCGACCGGTCGGCGCTGGTCGCCCTGGGCGACGCTGTCGTTCCTGACTGGGTGCGCGGTCCTGGTCGTGGTCATGGGCGCCGGTATCGAGGGCTACGGCCTGGAGATGTACTCGGTGTTCATGTTCCAGCAGCTCACCCTGATGATGGCGGTCCCGCCGCTGCTCGTGCTGGGCCGCCCGGGCACCCTGCTGTTGCGCGCGACCCCGCACAACCGCGTCGGGCGCCGCGTGCTCGGCGCCGCCCGTTGGGGTCTGCGCTCGTGGGCGGGGCGCGTGGTGCTGCACCCGGCGCTGATGATCCCGCTGTTCCTGCTGTGCTTCTACGCCCTGTACTTCAGTCCGTTGGCCGGCAGCCTGCTGCGGACCTGGACCGGGCACCTGTCCTTGGAGCTGCTGTTCCTGGTCGCGGGCATCTTGTTCACCGTCCCGGTGCTCTCCCTCGACCCGTTGCCCAACCCGCAGGGCCATCTGGGGCGGGCCGCGGACATGTTTCTCGAGATGCCCACCCACGCGTTCTTCGGCGTGATCGTCATGATGGCCAGCGCCCCCCTGGTCTCGGCCTTCACCCATCCCCCGGTGTCGTGGGGGGTGGACGTGCTCGAGGACCAGGGCACCGCCGGAGCCCTGGCCTGGTCGTACGGCGAGCTGCCGTCGTTGATCATGCTGCTGATCATCTTCGTGCGCTGGAACAAGGACGAGACCCGGCGCACCCGCGCCGCAGACCGCCGTATCGACCAGTACGGCGACCCCGACCTCGACGCCTACAACGACTACCTGCGACGGCTCAGCGGCACCGGCTGAACGTCTACGGTGGCGCGCTCAGGCGTGGCGGGCGGCTGCGGGCTCGTGCTCGCGCAGATGCTCCGTCTCGAGCTGGAACGTGGAGTGCTCCAGCGACACCGGGAAGTGCTGCGCGACGCAGGACCGGATGTCGGTCAAGATCGCCGGCGCGTGCCCGTCGCTGAAGCACTGGTCGTCGACGACGACGTGCGCCGAGATCGTGGGCAGCCCGGTCGCGACCGTCGAGGCGTGCAGGTCGTGCACGTCGCGCACGTGGTCCAGCCCCAGAATGTGTGCGCGCACCTGGTCCAGGTCCAGACCCTTCGGCGTGAACTCCATCAGCACGCTCGTGGTCTCCTTCAAGATCACCACCGCCCGCGGCACGATCAGCGCGGCGATGAACAGGCCCGCGATCGCGTCCGCGCGCTGGAACCCGGTCGTCGCGATGACGATCGCGGCCACGATCACCCCCAGCGACCCGAGTGCGTCGTTGAGCACCTCGAGGAACGCCGCGCGCATGTTCAGGTTCGCGCCGCGGCTCCTGGACAGGATCACGATCCCGGTCACGTTCGCCACCAGGCCCACGACACCGAAGACCAGCAGCTCGGTCGACTGGATCTCTGGCGGTTCGATCAGGCGCCGCACGCCCTCTACCGCCGCGTACACCCCGACGACGATCAGCAGCGTCGCCTGCGCGAGCGCGGCGATCACCTCGATCCGCCGAAAGCCCCACGTGCGGTGCTTGTCCGCCGGGCGCAGCACCAACGTCGCCGCGATCAACGCAACCAGCAGACCCGTCGCGTCCGCCACCGCGTGCGCGGTGTCGGTGAGCAACGCCAGGCTCCCCGTCACGACCGACCCGATCGCCTGGGCGACCACGACCGTCAACGTCAGCGCGAACGCGATCGCGAGCCTGCGACGAAAGTCCGGTGCCTGCGCGACGTCGGCGTCGGCGCCTCCGCCGTGGTTGTGTCCCGCGCCCATCACGCCTCCCTCGAAGAGCTCGACGCACCGGCCAGGTGCCGACAGGACGCGGCGCGGTCCCCGGTGACCAGGAGGAGGCCGTCCGCCGCCGCCCACAGCCCCGCCAGCGCTTCGGGCGCGGCGAGGGTGAACCACGACGCGCGGCCCTGCTCACGCACGTCCACCAGCCCGCACTCGCGCAGGCAGGCCAGATGAGCGCTCACCGTCGACTGTGCGAGGCCCAGGTGCTCGACCAGGTCACGCACCCGATGCTCACCACCCTCCAGATGCCGCACGATCGCCAACCGACTCGGGTCAGACAACGCCCGAAACAGCGCCACATGCCCGCTCGGCGCCTCATCTCGCGTCTCGATCTGATGCGCGGTAATCATCGTCATACACCGATGATATCGCCCAGGAGCGATATTGACCACGCCCGCGCATCGTCGCGGGCGGGCAGTCGGCCACGAGCGTCAACCTCCGGCAGTAGGTAGCACCCGGGCTGTGGGCTACGCCAAGCGGCTCGCGAGACGTTGCGCGTCGCGGCGGACGTAGCCGAGCAGCGCCGATCCGCGGTCGCGCTGCCAGGAGCGCCCGATCGCGTACAACCCAGGTACGGGGGTGACGCCGTCGTCGACGACCAGGGCCCCGGCCCCGTCGAGTGCGCCGGGCACGGTGATCCAGGTGTCGTCGTGCCGGTACCCGGTCGCCCACACCACGGCGGCGGGCTGGACGGCGTGGCCGTCGACGAATCTCACCGTGTCGCCGGCGGCGTCCTGGGCTCGGGGGTGGAAGGTGACGCCGGCGGCGGCCAGGGCCCGGCGCGGGGTGCCGATGACGGGCTCGTTCGCGCGCACGCGGCGCCCGACGAGCGAGCCCCCCGGCGCGTGGATCGCCCGTGTAGCGGTCAGCCACCAGAACAGGTCGCGCCCCAGCGGTCGTTGCGGGAGCTCACGCAGGCGCGCACCCTCCGACAGGTGCACGGGGCGGCCCGGACCGGGCGAGCTCGAGCGCGATCTGGCGCCCGGAGTTCGCGCCGCCGACGACGAGCACCGCCCCGGGTGGAAGCGCGTCGGGGCGCCTGTAGGCGTCGGTGTGGACCTGCGCGACGGCCGGGTCGAGGCCGGTCGCGAAGGCTGGCGTCCAGGGACGGCCGAACGCACCGGTGGCCACGACCACCCGGGCAGCGCGCAGCGTCTCGCCGCCGGCCAGGTGCACGGTGAAGTCGCCCGCGCTGCCCTCGAGCCGGACGACCTCGGCACCGGTGCGCACGGGCAGGTCGAACCGGGCGGCGTAGTGCGCGATGTAGGCGGCCACCTGGTCCTTGCCGGGGTAGGACCACGGCTCGGCGGGGAACGCGAGCCCGGGCAGGGCGTCGTACCGCGCAGGGGTGAACAGCCGCAGCGAGTCCCACCGGCTCGCCCAGCTCGCACCGACGTGCGCGGCGCGCTCGAGCAGGAGCACGTCGACGCCGTCGCGGGTCAGGTAGTACCCGAGCGCGAGCCCGGCCTGCCCGGCACCGACCACGACGACGTCGTGGTCGGCGCCGTTGCTGCGGCTCACAGCAGCGACGCGATGTGGGCCAGGGTGCCGGACTCGATGAGAATGAACACACCGAGGCCGATGAACACCACCGGCACGAGCCAGTGCTCGACCTTCTCCAGCGCCTCGGTGACCTTCTCGTTCGTGCCGATCGCGCGCGCGAACAGGCACCACAGCGCGAGCAGGACGAGGAACACCGCGATCGTGACCAGGGCGTCCGTGGTCGAGATGGTGCGGAACACCGGGGTGTAGATCGCGATGTTGTCCCCGCCGTTCGCGATCGTGATGCCCGCGACGCCGAGCAGCCCGACGGCCTTGAGCGCGGACTCGGCCTCATCGTCGTCGTCCTTGCCGCGCAGCGTGCGCACCAGGGCCAGCACGCCGATCGCGAGCGGGATCAGGCCGAGCAGGCCCACCCACTCGTCCGGCACGATCGTCAGGCCGAGCGCCGCCAGGAAGCTCACCGCGATCAGGGTGACCAGGCCCAGGTACTGCCCGGCCACGATCTGCCACCCACGCAGCCGCGACGTCCCCCGCGCGGCGACCGCGAACAGGACCGTCAGGACCACGATGTCGTCGAGGTTGGTCGCGACGAACAACCCGACCGCGGCCGCGATCGTGCTCAGCACGCCGACACCTGCCCGTCCACGCCATACGTCGGGCACAACGCGACCGCGCTGCCCGTCGCCGCGAGCAACGTCTCCGCGGCCGCGAGCATGTCCAACAGCTCCGGGCGGGCCAACGAGTAGAACACCCGCCGCCCCTCCATGCGCCCGGCCACCAGGCCGCAGTCCTTCAAGCACGCCACGTGCGAGGACACCGTCGACTGCGCCAGCCCCAGCTCAGCCGTCAACTCCGCGACTCGCGTCTCCCCGACCGCGAGCCGGCGCACGATCGCCAACCGCGCCGGATCCCCCAACGACCGGAACAACGCGACCGCCGGCTCAACATCGGCCGTGGTCGCCGTACACACCTCAGAATCTATGATCGACACCAGCCGATAATAACCGGCCATCATCGATGGGTCGAGGTAGGCGGAGTACACGCGTTCGTGTACCGTCGTGGTCATGGAGACGGTGACACTCACCCACACCGCGGCCCTCGCCCGCCTCGGGCACGCCCTGTCGGACGAGACCCGGGCACGGATCATGCTCACGCTGCGCGAGGCGCCCGCCTACCCGTCCGACCTCGCCGACGCGCTCGGCGTATCCCGCCAAGTCATGTCCAACCAGCTCGCCTGCCTGCGCGGGTGCGGCCTCGTCGAGGCGATCCCGGACGGTCGACGCACCTGGTACCGGCTCGCCGACTCCCACCTCGCCCCGGCGCTCGACGACCTCCTCAAACTCGTCGTGACCGTCGACCCGACCTGCTGCTCGCCCGAGGGGTGCACCTGCTCATGACCTCCCTCAGCCTCGGCCCCAAGCCCCTGCCCACCGCCCGACGCGCCCTGCTCGAAAAGCGCGTGCGGTGGATCGTCGCCGCCACGATCACCTACAACGTCATCGAGGCCGTCGTCGCGATCACCGCCGGCCGCATCGCGTCCTCGGCCGCCCTTGTCGGGTTCGGCCTCGACTCCGTCGTCGAGGTGCTCTCCGCGGCCGCCGTCGCGTGGCAGTTCGCCGCCCCCGACCCGCACCGCCGCGAACGCACCGCTATGCGCCTCATCGCCGTTTCGTTCTTCGGTCTCGCCGTGTTCGTCACCGTCGACGCCGTGCGCACCCTGCTCGGCGCGAGCGAGCCGGACCACTCGACCGTCGGCATCGTGCTCGCCGCAGTGAGCCTGGTGATCATGCCGTTCCTGTCCTGGTTCGAACGCCGCACCGGGCGCGAGCTCGGGTCCGCCTCCGCCGTCGCCGACTCCAAGCAGACACTGCTGTGCACCTATCTGTCCGCCGTCCTGCTCGTCGGGCTCGTCCTCAACTCCACCCTCGGCTGGACCTGGGCCGACCCCCTCGCCGCGCTCATCATCGCCGCCGTCGCTATCAAGGAAGGCATCGAAGCCTGGCGCGGCGACGCATGCTGCACCCCCGTCGGAGCCCTCCTCGGTCACGACGACGAGGACGACGGCTGCACCGACGGATGCTGCACGCCTCGCACGAAGTAGCCAGCACGAAGAACCCGTCGTGTGTTCGACGTCGCAGAACCTTCTTCTGCGACGCCTGCCAAGTGTTTGATGCCTTGCCGGAGTTCGATGGAGGCTCGGAACTGACGCGTCGAGGGGTGCTCACCCGGCTCGGGCCGTGGCCGAGCAGATCGAGGGGTCCAGAACGTCCTCGCCTGATCTGCGGCCTGGTCCGGGTCGGCGATTCGCGCATCCGCGATAGGCTAGACGCGAGGCTTCCGGCAGAGACTACTCATGCCGGTGCAAGACCGTTGAGACAGCGGACGCGAAGCGACCCCACGATGTGGGGTCGCTTCGTGGCTTCTCGGACGGCTAGCGGGCGCCAGGTTCCGCTCATGACGATTGAGCCTCCAGACCCGACCTGACCAGTTCGTGCTTCGCCTGAGCTGCGGTTCGGCCGACAGGCGCGCACTCCGGCCCCGTGGACTTGACTATGACGCGCCCGCCGTCTTCGCAGGTCAGGCGGCTAACTCGACCACGAAGGTGTGTAACGCAGTCGGTTGAGTCCCCCTCCGGACACTCGTTGAGACAGCGACGAACAGGGCCGCTGACCAGGGATAACACCCCGGTCGGCGGTCTTTTTCGTTGCCGCGGCACAGTCTCAGGACACAGGCCAGGACACGAGGCGTGGGCCCGGGCCGCTAGAGCACAGGCCCGGTGAGGCACCGCAGGAGGTCCCGGATCGGCGTGGAACGCTCCTGGGTGTTGTGACCTCGGCCTCATCTGCAGGCGGATCGACCGCCGGCTCCGGCGCCGGCGTCGGAGCAGGAGGCGCCGGCGGTTCGATCACGACGACGTCAGGCTCGGCGTGCTGAGGGCGGCCCGGTCCTGTCGGCGGCCGGCAAGACGGGCGCGGTCAGCCGACGAAGAGCGACGTCGGCCTGCCGAACGTCAACGACACGTCCGACGCGAAGAAGCCCGTGAGCGGCCCGCAGCAGGTCGCTCTCAACGGCAAGGCAGCCGCGATCCACCAGCACAGCTTCGCGCAGGTCCCCGGGTTGCGGGAGGCGCTCGACTCCAAGCGCGGGCAGAGTGACCCCGTGGATGCTTCTCTGATTGGTTCCGGACGAGTGGCTCCCGCTCGCCTCGGCAGCGGGACGTTCGGCGACCCGACACGCTTCCTCGCGTCGGACGGGGCATGGCGCATCCCGTCGGGCGGCGGATCGGGCCTGCTCAACGCAGTCCGCCTCATCGGTGACTCGATGGCGTCGGACCAGATGGACAGCAGCGGGCAGACCGGCGCGCAGCATCTCGCGGCAGCACTCGGCGGGGACGTCGAGGTCATCAGCCGCGGGGACTACGGCGCCTACGCGACGTGGGCGTCCATCGCGTCAGGCGGGCGCCCGCTTGCCATCAGTGTGACGGGCGACACGATCCCCGGATCGGGTGCGGTCGCGATCACCGAGGTGGACGCGCCGTCGCCGTGGTGGATCACGTCCGCGACCCTCGCCGGCACTCTCGCCGGAGTGCACGGGACGATCGTCGAGACCGTGGACCGGTCGGGCAACGCGACGTTCACCCGCACCACCGCAGGAACAGCCACGGCGTGCCTGCCCGGGTCCGTGTTCGTCCCCGACGCGCTGGACCCCGAGTGCGCGTGGGTGTGGTGGGCCGGCACGAACGACGAGAAGGAGCCGTTCTCGCTCGAGCAGTTCCGCACGGACCTGCGCGCGTTCCTCGCTGCCCACCCGGGCAGGGGCCTCGTCATCACCCCGGCGTGGCGCACGGGCGACGACCCCGGCGAGACCCGGTTCGAGCGGCTGGTCGACATGGAGGAGATCTGTGTGCAGGAGTCGGGGCCGCGCGCGCTGAACTCACGGCTGTTCCTCGCGAAGCACGGCTGCAAGTGGGCCGGCGTCACGCCGTCGTCGGCGGACAACGCCGCGTCGGCCGCGAACCAGGTCCCGCCGTCGCTGCTGCACGACCACGTGCACCTGAACGACAACGGGCGCGAGGCCATCTGGGGCAAGGTCGCGTCGATGCTGCTCGGCATGGGCATCGTCGACGGCAACCCGAGCCCGGTCGAACCGCCGCCCACCGACACGACGCCGCCCGCCGCACCCATCGGCCTCGACGACACGGCCGTCACGCACAGCTCGGTGTCGCTCACCTGGACCGCTCCCGAACCCGGGGCCGAGTACCGGCTGCGGCAGAACGGCTCGGTCATCGGCACGTGGTTCACGGGCACGACGCGCACCGTCACCGGACTCACCGCGTCCACGGCGTACACGTTCGCCGTGCAGGCACGTGACGCGACGGGCAACGAGGGCGCGTGGTCGTCGAACCTCGGCGTCTCGACCATCGCCGCACCGTCCGACACGACGCCCCCGACACAGCCCGTCGTCGGCACCCCCACGTCCGTCACAACCATCAGCGCCACCGTGCCCTGGTCGGCCTCCTCGGACGCCGTAGGCGTCACCGGGTACCGGGTGACCGGGGCAGGACCCGAGCAGAACGTGACCGGGCTGAGCGCGAACCTCACCGGCCTCACCGCCGACACCCAGTACACGGTCCTCGTGCACGCGCGCGACGCAGCCGGGAACGAGTCCACCCCCGGGTCGGTCACGTTCACCACGGCGGCAGCACCCACGGGACCCGCCCCCGTCTCGTGGTACAGGCTGAACGAGGGCACGGGGACGACGACGGCCGACGAGGTCGGAAACCGCGACCTGACCGTCAACACCTCCGGGTGGACCTCAGGACGCACCGGCGCCGGGCTCACCGGCCCGGCATCACCCACGGCCGAACCCATCGCCGCCGCACCCCTGACGACCTTCACGTTCATGGCGTGGGTGCGGCAGGTGTCCGCCGGCGTGCAGGCCGTCGTCACGTTCGGCGAGCAGGCTGCCCCTGGGTGGCTCGCGCTCTACTACTCCGGCAGCTCGTTCCGGTTCGGCCTCTACGGCACCGTGGCGAACACCGGGGACTCGATCGCCCCCACGGGCATCACGTCCGGGTCGTGGCAGCACCTCGCGTTCACGTTCAACGGCGGGGTGGTCAACTTCTACCGCAACGGCGTGTTCGAGGCCAGGAAGCCGTCCGTCTCGGTGCCGGACCTCACGAAGACGAGGATCGGTGTCGCGCTCACCGGGACGGCGATCCCGCTCGTGAACCTCGCCGGCACGGTGGACGACATCCGGCTCTACGACAGCATCCTGACGCAGCCGGAGATCGCGGCCATCGCCGCACTCTGACTCGAACGCAAGCCCCGCGCGACAGGCGCCCCCGCTCACTCTCACGGGTGGGCGGGGGCGCTCTTCGTCGTTCCGTCGTCCGTCACCGGGGGGTCGCTCGTCCGCGGCCGCTCAGTGCAGGTCGCTAACCACTCAGTGCGCGCCCACGGCGCGCGCCCGCTGGACGGCGGCCTCGACCCCCTCGGTCCATGGGTTCCCGTGACCTGGCAGGAGCGTCGTCGCGCCCGTGTCGACGAGGCGGTCCAGGGACGCGAGCGCCTGCGCGCTGTCGGCGGTCGCCGCGCCGGCGATGATCTGCGGCCCACGCTTCCCGGTGTAGGGGTCGAGCGTGACGAGCGCGTCACCCGTGAGCAGGACGTCGCGCCCGGGCAGGTGCAGCGCGCAGTGCCCGGCCGTGTGGCCGGGACTGAAGACGACGCGGGGCGAGCCCGGCACGGGCAACGTCGAACCGGGCGGCGCGTGCCGCAGCCCCCGCACGCCCGGCACCCGCAGGGCACCCGCCGCCGTCATGGACGCGAGGATGCGCACTGCTGCCGGGTAGCGCAGCGGATAGAGCGCGCGGACGTTCTCGTGCGCGTACCGGTACGGGTGGGCGGCGATCTCGGAGTCGTCGTCGTGGAGCCAGATCGGCACGTCGAGCCTCGACTGCGCCCTCGCCGCCGAGCCCGTGTGGTCGAAGTGGGCGTGCGTGAGGACGACGGCTGCGACGTCGGACGGGCGGTGTCCGAGCTCCCGCAGCGCGTGCCCGAGCAGGTCCCACGCCGCGGGGAGCCCGGTGTCGACGACGAGGACCCGCCCGTCGTCGTCGGCGACGAGGTAGACGTTGACATAGGCGTGCTCGAGCCGGTGCACACGGTCCGCGACCTCGGTGAGCACGGTCCCTCCCTCGTCGTCCGTCGGCAGGACCGGCTCACCGTAGGCACGCCGGCCCGCGCTCGCGCGCTGCGACCTTGCTCACGATCGGGGCCCGGAGGTGGAGCGCTTCCCGAGCCGCTTGTTTGAATGTTCAACCGTCCGCGCGGATGCCGCCCCGGACACTCGTGCCCCCGGCTCTGTCGGGCGCCTCCCTCTTCCTGATTGTGTGCTGTGCCTCTCCCTGCCCTGAAGCGCCCTCGTCCTGCTCTCGACCGTCCTGCTCTCGACCGACCTCTCCCACCGACGGCCTCTGACCGGTCCCCGTGGCGCGCGCTGCGCCACCGGTCGATGCGCTGGTGGTCCGGCGCGAACCTCGTGTCGAACGCGGGCGCCTGGATGCAGCTCACCGTCCAGAACCTGCTCGTCCTGCAGATCACCGGGTCGGCCGCCGTCACCGGCCTCTCGCTCGCCGTCCAGGCCGCCCCCGCTCTGCTCCTCGGGGTCGCGGGCGGCGCCGTCGTCGACCGGTGGCCGCGCAAGCTGACAGCCACGCTCAGCCAGGCGGTGCTCGGCGTCGTCGCCCTGACGACGGCGGGGCTCGTCGCGCTCGACCTGCTCAGCCTCCCCGTCCTCCTCGCCCTCGCTGCCGTCACCGGCCTCGTCGCGACCGTCGACGGGCCCGCCACCGCGCTCCTCGGCAACGATCTCGTCCCCGTCGAGGACGTCCCGTCCGCCATCGGGATCGGCTCGGTGGTGCACAGCGCCGGCCGGCTCGTGGGCGTCGCGCTCGCAGGTGGCGCCGTGGCGGTGGCCGGACCGGCGGTGGCCTACGTCGCCAACGGCGTGGCCCTGCTCGGCGTGGCGCTCGTCGTGCCGTTCCTCGTGCTGCACCCCGACGCCGGGCGAGCCGTCGCACCACCGCGTGCCGAGGTGGACGTGCCGACCGCGGGCCCGGTCGTCGGACCGGTCGTCGGACCGGTCGTCGGGCCGACCGCGGTCGTGCGTCCTGCCTCCGGCGACGAGGACCGCGGGGCCGTGCCCTACTTCTTCGGCCGGCCCCGGCTGGTCGCGCTCCTGGTGGTCACGGCCGTCAGCGCCGTCCTCGGGCGCAACTACACCCTCACCCTCGCCGTCCTCGTCACGGGTGCGCTCGCCGGCGGTGCGCAGGAGTTCGGCACGGTGTCGACCGTTCTCGCCGTCGGCGGGATCCTCGGGGCCGTGCTCGCCGGACGGCTCCGGCGCCCGACGGTGCGCCTGGTCGCCCTGCTCGCCGCGGCGGGCGCACTCCTCCAGGTCGTCGCCGGCCTCGCCCCGACCCTGACGGTCCTCCTGCTCGTCGTCGGGCCGATGGCCGTGGTCGAGTCGATCTCGGACACCGCGGGGACCACCGTCCTGCAGACCGACCCGCCGCCGCACCTGCGGGGACGCGTGCTCGGGGTCTGGCGGACCGCCAGCACCACGTGGGGCCTCGCGGGGCCTCCGCTGCTCGGGCTGCTCATGGAGGTCCTCGGTGCACGCGGCGCACTCGTGGCGGGCGGTCTCGTCGTGGTCGGCGTGGTCGGCGCGGGTGCCCTGCACCGTCGGCTCAGCACGTCAAGGCGCACGACCGGGGCCCCTCGTGAGACCAGACCTGCACCCGTGCCGGTGACGCCCCACGAGGCCGGACCAGCACGCCTGCCGGAGCCCCACGTCGACCCCGCACCGGAGCCCGTGCTCGTCCCGGCCTGAGCCGTCCGCGTCACGGACAGCGAGGAAGTCATGCCCGCGAGAGCCGCACCTCGGCGCGCAGGCCTCCGAGCGGCGACTCTCCCAGCGTCACGTCGTCACCGTGCGCCCGGGCGGTCTCGCGGGCGATCGCCAGCCCGAGGCCCGTGCCGCCCGCGTCGCGTTCACGCGCCTCGTCGAGCCGGGTGAAGCGTTCGAAGACGCGCTCGCGGTCGGCCACGGCGATGCCCGGTCCGTCGTCGTCCACGACGAGGCTCCCGGGCGCAGCCGTCACCCGGACCCGGGACGTGGCGTGGCGGACGGCGTTGTCGACCAGGTTGCGCAGGATCCGCGCGACGGCGGCCCGGTCGCCCCGGGCGGTCGCCGAGCCGTGGGCGTCGACCGTCACCGTGACGGGAGGGTGCCCCTGCTCCCCCGGCGGCCGCTCCCCCGACACCGCGACCGACACCGCGACGACCTCGCGCGCGAGCGTGCCGAGGTCGAGGTCCTCGTCGACGACGGGCAGCGCGCCGAGCCGCGCGAGGACGAGGAGGTCGTCGACGAGCGCCTGCAGACGCCGCACCTCGTCCTCGAGCTCGACCGCGAGCTCGTTCCCGGGGTACGCCGCAGGGTGCAGCCGCGCGACCTCGATGCTCGCGCGCAGCGCCGCCACGGGAGAACGCAGCTCGTGCGCCGCGTCCGCGACGAACGACCGCTGCCGCGCGGCGGCCGCCTGCAGGCTGTCGAGCATCGCGTTCAGCGTGCGGGCGAGCGCCCCCAGCTCGTCGTCGGCCTTCGGCACCGGGAGCGCGCCCGGACCTCCCGAGCGGGCGATGGCGTCGGCGCCCCGCCGCAGCTCCTCCACCGGAGACAGGGCCCGCCCCAGCACCGTCCAGATCACCGCCGCCGCCACGAGCGTGAGCAGCGGCACGACGACGGCGAGCGAGACGCGCAGCGCGCGCACCACCCCTTCCACCTCCTGCAGCGGCATGCTCGCCACGGCGGTGGCGCCGTCCGTCCCGGGGGCGGGCGCCACCGCGACTCGCGCCGCGGCGTCGTAGGCGCTGCGGTCCGTGCCGACGACGCGCACGTCCTCCGCGGCACCGTCCGTCGCGACGGCCTCGGCGCGCAGCGTCGAGACCTCGTCGGCCGGCAGGACCGGCAGGGTCCGGCTCGCCGACGCCGAGGACGCCAGGACGTCGCCCGCCGGCCCGAGGAGCTGGACGACCTCCCCCGGCTCGGAGACCGGCAGGACGTCCGGCACCTGGTCGCTCGTCGCGAGCCGGGCGACCAGGAGCGCGCGCTCGCGGGCGATGTCGTCGAGCGCGGCGACGCGGCCCCCCGACACCACCGAGGACAGGGCGAGCGCACCGACCGCGAGCGCCGCCGCGACGAGCACCGACGCCAGCGCGGTGAGCCGGGCGCGCAACGACCAGTTCCGCACAGGCGTCACCGCCCCTCGCGACCGGTCACGGCGCGACGGGACCGGGTGCCGCGGACGTCGCGGACGTCGCAGGCGCCGCGGCCAGCACCAAGCGGTACCCGGCGCCGCGGACCGTCTCGATGACCGTCTGGCCGAGCTTGCGCCGCAGGTAGCCGACGTAGACCTCGACGACGTTGAGCCCGTCCCCTGCCGCGTCCCAGACGTGGTCGCGCAGCTCGCCCTTGCTGAGGACCTGACCCGGCCGGCGCATGAAGTACTCGAGGAGCGCGAACTCGCGCGCGGTGGTCACGACCTCGTAGCCGCGCTGGGTCACGACGCGTGTCGCCGGGTCCAGGGAGAGGTCGCCGACCGTGAGCACCGCCGGTCGCGGCTGCGGCCCGCGCCGCACGAGGGCCCGCACGCGTGCGACGAGCTCCACGAACGAGAACGGCTTCGTGAGGTAGTCGTCGGCGCCGAGGTCGAGACCGTCGGCGATGTCGTACTCGCCGTCCTTGGCGCTGAGGATGAGCACGGGCGTCCAGACCTGGAGCTCGCGGAGCCGGGCGACGACGTCGTACCCGTTGAGGCCGGGCAGCATGATGTCGACGAGGACGGCGTCGAACTCGCCGGACGCGGCGAGCGCGAGACCTCGCCGCCCGTCGAGCGCGACGTCGACGGCGAACCCCTCGGCCAGCAGGCCGCGCCGCAGCGCGCGGGCGACGCCCCGCTCGTCCTCGACCACCAGCACTCGCACGTCGACAGCATGGCACCCTGCTCGACGCTCCCGCGCGCCGGACGCGGTCCCGGGCACGTCACTCTCTCAGCGTGGCCTCAGGTGCCGTGTGCGACGGTGACGCCATGGCTGCCGAACCCGTCCCCACGTCCCCTCGCGAGTCCGCCCACGGACCGTCCCGTCGTGCGCGCTGGGCGGTGCCGGTCGTGGTCGCCGCGGTCGTCGCCGGAGCGTTCGCGGCGCCCGCGCTCATCGCGTCCGCAGACTCCGACCTGCCCGAGCTCACGCCCGCCGACCTGCTGACGAAGGTCGCGGAGGCGGACCCGGTCCCGTTGTCCGGGACCGTGGTCCACACCGCACGGCTGGGTCTGCCCGACCTGCCGCTCGAGGAGCTGCAGGGCGCGAGCCCGCTCGACCTGCTGGGCGGCAGCTCGACCGTGCGACTGTGGTCCGACGGCGAGGACCGCTCGCGCGCCGCGCTGCTCGGCGACCTGTCGGAGTTCTCCGTCGTCCGGGACGGGGCCGAGGCCTGGACGTACTCGAGCCGCGACGACGAGGTCGTGCACTACACGGTCGCCCCCGACGACCTCGCGGCGTACGAGGAGCTCGACGAGGCCGCACGCGAGGGTGCGGCTCCCGACGTCGCGGGCGACCTGCCGACGCCCGCGCAGGCGGCCGACGCCCTGGTCGCCTACGCGGCGCTCTCGACCGACCTGTCGGTCGGCTCGGCCACCGAGGTCGCGGGCCGCGACGCCTACCAGCTCGGTCTCGTGCCGCGCACCGACGGCACCCTCGTGGAGCGCGTCCTCGTCGCGGTCGACGCGGAGACCTTCACGCCGCTGCGGGTGCAGGTGTGGAGCACGCAGGACACGCAGACGCCCGCGCTCGAGATCGGCTTCACCGACGTGTCGTTCGCGACGCCGGACGACGCCGTCTTCGACTTCGCCGCGCCCGCCGGGGCGACCACGAGCGAGGTCGAGGTCCCGCTGCCCGACCCGGCCGACCACCCGTCGACGGACCCCGAGGCGCTCAAGGTGGCGCCCGAGGGCGTCTCGGTGAGCGGCACCGGCTGGGAGACAGTCGTCTCGGTCGAGGGCGTCGACATCGCCGGCCTGCTCGCCGGCGACCCCGCCTCGGCGGCCGCGCTCCCCGGTGCCGAGCGCAGCCTCGGCTCCGCCGGCGCCCAGGACCTGTACGACGAGCTCGTCGGGGAGGACGGGGCCGCGCCCGGCCTGCCGGAGATCGATGCCGCCGCGCTCTACGAGCAGCTGACCGAGGAGGTCCCCGAGGGGCGGCTGCTCTCCTCGGCGCTCCTCTCGGTGCTGGTGACCGACGACGGCCGCGTCCTCGTCGGGGCCGTGCCCCCCGAGGTGCTGCGCGACCTCGCATGACGAGCACGACCAGCTCGACGAGCCCGGCGAGCGCTGCCGCCGAGGAGCACCTCGCGGTGCGCACGCGCGGCCTGACCAAGCGCTTCCGTTCCGGTCAGGTCGCGGTGGACGGGGTCGACCTCGCGGTGCCGCGCGGCGCCGTCTACGGCTTCCTCGGGCCGAACGGCTCGGGCAAGACGACGACGCTGCGCATGGTGCTGGGACTGGTCGCCCCGACCTCGGGCACGGCCGCGCTCCTCGGGGAGCCGATGCCCGCGGCCGGGCCGCGCGTCCTGCCCCGGGTCGGCGCGCTCGTCGAGGGCCCGGGATTCCACCCCTACCTGTCCGGGCGCGCGAATCTCGACCGGCTCGACGCCGTGGACGCGACCGCCGACCCCCGGACCCGCGACCGCCGGGCCGCCGCGGCCCTCGACCGAGTGGGGCTCACGGCGGCAGCGCGCAAACCGTTCCGCCAGTACTCGCTCGGGATGAAGCAGCGCCTCGGGCTGGCCGCGGCCCTGCTGCGGCCGCGCGAGCTGCTGGTCCTGGACGAGCCGACCAACGGGCTGGACCCGCAGGGCACGCGCGAGGTGCGCCACCTCCTGCGCGAGCTGGCCGACGCCGGCACGACCGTCCTCGTCTCGTCGCACCTCCTCGGGGAGGTCGAGCAGGTGTGCACGCACGTCGGCGTCATGAGCCGCGGTCGGCTCCTCGTCCAGGGGCCGCCCCAGGAACTCGCCGCCGACGGCGAGGCGACGGTCGTCGTCAGCACCACGCGTGCGTGCGTCGAGGGCGCGGCCCGGCTCCTCGGGGACCTCGGCCTGGTCGACGTGCAGGCCGAGGGGACGGCGTTGTCCGCGCGCCTGGGCATGGTCGCGCCGGAGAAGATCTCGGCCGCGATGGTCGGCGCGGGGCTGGACCTCGTCGGGCTCGAGGTCCGCCGGCCGAGCCTGGAGAACCTGTTCGTCGAGCTGACCGGGGAGGGTTTCGATGTCGCTCGCTGAGGTGGAGACCGGCGCGGAGCCCGCGACGTCGCCCGGCCGGACCCGCGGCGCGTTCGGGCGGCTGCTCGCCAGCGAGCTGCGGCTCGTCCTGGGCCGGCGACGCAATATCGTCCTGCTCGTCGGGCTCGCCCTCGTGCCCGTGCTGATCGGCACCGTGGTCTTCGTGACCCAGGACACCGCGGTCGGTGCCGGAGGACCGCCGTTCCTCGACCGGGTGACCGGCAACGGCCTGTTCCTCGTGCTCACCGCGCTCGTCGCGTGCCTGCCCCTGCTGCTGCCGCTGGTGGTGGGCATCGTCGCGGGCGACGCGATCGCCGGCGAGGCGCAGGCCGGCACGCTGCGCTACCTCCTGCTCGTCCCCGTGCCCCGCACCCGGCTCCTCGCGGCGAAGGCGCTCGCGGTGCTCGTGTTCGCCGCCTGCACCGTCGTCGCGATCGCCCTGTCCGGGCTCGTCACGGGAGCGGCGTACTTCGGCGTCGGAGAGGTGACCCTGCTGTCGGGAGACACCGTCTCGACCGCCGAGGGTGTGCTGCGGACCGCCGGCATCGTCGCGTACGTCGGACTCTCGCTCACCGGGCTCGTCGCGGTCGGGCTGTTCTTCTCCACGCTCACCGAGGTCCCGGTGGCGGCGATGGCGGCGACCGTCGTCGTCGCGATCGTGTCCGGCGTGCTCGACGCCCTCCCGCAGCTGTCCGCCGTGCACGGCGCGCTCCTCACCCACCACTGGCTCGACGTCGGCGAGCTGCTGCGCGCCGAGATCGACCTCGGGGTGCTCGGCGAGGGTCTCGCCGTCCAGGCGGCGTGGGCAGCGGTCTTCGGCGCGCTCGCCTGGAGCCGGTTCACGACGGCGGACGTGTCGTCCTGAGATGACGGCACGACGGACGCGGTCGGCGCCGGGAGGTCCCTAGCGCCGACCGTGTCCGCACGTGTCCGCACCTGCCCGCACGTGTCGGTGTGGTGACCGTGTCAGCCCTTGACGCAGAGCAGCGTCGTGAGCCGCGCGACGACCTCGACCAGGTCGGACTGTGCCGCGATCACCGCGTCGAGGTCCTTGTACGCGCCGGGGATCTCGTCGAGCACCCCGGCGTCCTTGCGGCACTCCACGCCCGCCGTCTGCACGGCGAGGTCGTCGAGCGTGAAGGTCTTCTTCGCCTTCGTCCGCGACATCCGCCTCCCGGCGCCGTGCGAGGCAGACCAGTACGACTCCGGGTTCCCGAGCCCGCGCACGATGTACGAGCCGGTGCCCATCGACCCCGGGATGAGGCCGAGGTCGCCCGCGCCGGCCCGGATCGCGCCCTTCCGGGTGACCACGAGCTCCTGGCCGTCGACGTGCTCTACCGCGACGTAGTTGTGGTGGACGTTGACGGCCTCCTCGAACGTGACCTCACGGTCGGGGAAGGACACCCGGACCGCGTCGACGACGAGCGTCATCATCACCGCGCGCGACCGCGCCGCGTACTCCTGGGCCCACCACAGGTCCGCGAGGTACGCGTCCATCTCGGGCGTGCCGCCGAGGAAGACTGCCAGCTCGCGGTCGACCAGGCCCTGGTTGTGCCCGAGGCGCTTGGCGATCGCCACGTGCTGCTCGGCGAGCGTCTTGCCGATGTTGCGGGAGCCCGAGTGGAGCTGGAGCCAGACGCGGCCCTCGGTGTCGGAGCACAACTCGGCAAAGTGGTTGCCCGAGCCAAGCGTTCCGAGCTGACGACGGGCACGGATCTCCAGGTCGGAGACCGTGCCGTGCAGGCCGGAGAACCGCGACCAGAAGGCGTCGACGCCTCGACCGACCTCGGCCGGACCGGTCCCGGCGATGGACCGCAGCCGACGCACGTCAACCGGCTCGTCGTGCGCGTGGAAGCCGACGGGGACGGCCGCCTCGATCCGCGAACGGACCGCGCGCAGGTCGTCCGGCAGGTCCTCCACCGTGAGCGAGGTGCGCACGCCGATCATGCCGCAGCCGATGTCGACGCCGACGGCGTTCGGCGAGACCGCGTCGCGCATCGCGATGACCGAGCCGACGGTCGCGCCCTTGCCGAGGTGGACGTCGGGCATCACGCGCACACCCTCGACCCACGGCAGCGCGGCGATGTTGCGCAGCTGCTGGAGTGCCGCGCTCTCGACCTCGTGCTCGTGCGCCCACATGAGGGTGGGCGCCTTCGCGCCGGACAGCGGGACGGGGAACGCGTGGGCCTCGGTGCTCACGGTGATGACCTCCTCGGGTCGTTCATCCCATGGTGCCCGCCGGGTGGCGGGACGGGGTGCGCGCGGAGGGGCTCGAACCCTCGACGCCCGGCCCGGGGGCCGGCGCTCTTCCGCTGAGCTACGTGCGCTGGTGCCCTTCACGTCGGGCAGACGTCGTGACGAGAACACCACGAAGGACGCGACCCGGCCACCGTCACGCATTCACCACGGCCGCGCGGACGATGCACGCACGACGCCGGCAAGAAGGACGATGAATGGTCGCGAGAATGCAATGCCGACCGACGGTCGGCGCACGAAAAAGGCCACCCCGGGAGATTCTCCGGAGCGGCCCGTCGTGTCGACGCGAGGGTCAGACGACGGAGCCACCGGAGGGCTCGAGAGGAGACGTGGAGCGGCGCAGTCGCGACACGCTCAGCAGGACGAGGTTCTGCTCGTCCCGCAGCACGGGACGCTGCTGGTTGTGCTGATGAAATGCGCGCACGGTGCTGTTCCTCTCTCGTCGATCTCCGCACCAGAAGGTCCATCTCTGGATGGACCGAGGAATACCGTACGACATTGACCGACGTCGCACAACCGTTTTTCGAAACTCGTCGAAAAGGACGCCACGAGCAATCCGTTGGGCCGCGTTCCCTCAGGCCCGGCGGCCGACAGCCCCGACCGGTTCCCGCGCGACGGACATCGCCCAGGCGACCAGCGGGACCTGGAGCGGGAGCCGACCCCACGCCACCAGCGGACGACGCGCCCACGAGCGCGCGCCAGGACGCGAGTCGAGGGCCATCTTCACGTTGCCCGGGAAGACCCCGACGAGCAGGGCGGCGCTCGCCGCTCCCCCGAGCCGGCGGGTCTGCGGCAGCGTGAGCGCGACCGCGCACGCGAGCTCGGCCACCCCGCTGCCCACCACCCACGCCCTCGCTGAGCCGAGGGCCTGGGGGATCAGCGGCTCGAAGACCTGCGGGCGGACGAGGTGCAGCACCCCGGAGGAACCGAGGAGGGCGGCGAGACCGGTTGCGGACGCACGACGACGATCCATCCGTCGACGTTATCGGTATGCGGCTCAGACCGCGGCCGCGCAGGACGCCGTCACGGTGGCATCGTTGTCCGTCGGGGCGGCCGGACATGTAGGGGTGTCTGCACTCACTCACTCGATCGGGAGACGAAATGACCGGCACACGACCCCGCGACGACCTCTTGCTCGACTCCGCCCTCGACGCGTCGCGCCCGCCGACACCGCTTGCGCGAGCGATTCCCGACGCGCAGCTCGCGAGCCTCGTCGTGCGTGCACGTCAGGAGGCGCGCCCGGCTTCCGGACTGCGCGCGCGTCGGACACGCGTGGTCACGGCCACCGTGGCGGCCGTGCTCGGGCTCGGCGGCACGGCAGCGGCCGCCGCCGCGGCCGCCGGGGCGGGGTGGTCACCCTGGGCACAGGACCCGGACGTGGTCTTCACCTACACGCTGCCCAGCGGCGCGACGTGCGAGCAGCGCATCGGCGACGTCCGAGGAGCTGACCCGCAGGTGGTGGAGGCTGCGCGAGACCTCTTCCGCAACCAGGACGTCCTCGCCCTGGCCGACGTGGACGGGGAGATCGAGCGCATGCGCCACGACACCGGGCACTCGGCTGTGGACGAGCACGGAGACCTGGTTCCCGCGCCCTACGGGAGCGAGCTCTATCACTCGCCCGACATGGAGCACTCCCTGGCCGTGTCCGCCGCGGTCGGCAAGGTCTTCGAGAGCGAGCTGGAACGGCGCGACGTGGATCTCTCGGGAGACGACGTCACCTACGGCGGTGAGATCCGGTGCCCCGGCGCTCAGTGGTGAACGGACGGCACGACCGTGCCGAGGCGGTCCTGAGCGACGTCCTCTCCTCCTCGGCGCGGGATCTTCTGCGCTACGTGGAGGCACGTATCGGCCAGGACGAGGCGCAGGACACCTTGAGCGAGGTGCTCCTGGTCGCGTGGAGGCGCATCGACGACCTGCCGGACAACGGTCCGGAGGCCCGGCTGTGGCTGTTCGGCATCGCCCGCAACACGCTGCTCAACACGCGGCGCAGTCGCGCGCGGCGCGCGGGTCTCAGCGACCGGCTGCGACAGCACCTCGTCGAACCTGTCGCTCCCTCCCCCGAGACCGGACTTGACGTGCGTGACGCCGTGGCGCGGCTCGAACCCGAGCTCGCCGAGATCGTGCGCCTGGTCCACTGGGACGGCTTCACTCTCGCAGAGACCGCCCGCATCCTCGGGCTCCCCGCCTCGACCACCGCGAGCCGCTACCAGCGCGCGAAGAGGCTGCTGCGCGACGCACTCGGGCACGACGACGCGCCCCTGTCGATGGATCGACGTGGCGGACGAGAGCCCGACGCGGCACCTGGGGCCTTCCTGCGCGCGGCCACCCGCTGAGTCGCCCGTGACGTGGAGGCCGAGCTGCGTCGGCCGGCCTCCACGTCCGGGCCACTGAAGGTCAAGGGTACCTGACAACCCTGCTTGGCACACTTTTCTTCCAGTCCTGGCTCCCTCGGTCGACGGCGCTCGCTGTCGGCGCAGGCCGGTAGGGTTCGGACGTTCCGGACAGACCTCCCGACGCCGACAGACGCGGCGGGGCCGACGACGAGGAGACCGCCTCACCATGATGGGTGCCAACCACGCCGCGACGGGAGCCGCGGCCTGGATCGCGATGACGTCGACGGCCCCGTTCGCCCTCGGGCTGCACCCGGTGTCGTCCGTAGGCGTGATGACCGGGGCGGTCGTGTGTGCGGGCGCCGCGCTCCTCCCGGACGCCGACCACCACAACGGCACCTTCGCCCACTCCCTGCCGCCCGTCAGCGAGTGGGTCTCCGACGCCGTCGAGGCGATCTCCGGAGGCCACCGACAGGGCACGCACTCGTTCCTCGGGATCGCGGTGTTCACAGCGCTCGCCTGGGCCGCGGGGCTCGTGACCGTCGAGACCGAGTCGTTCGGCACGGTGTACGTCGGCGGCGGCATCCTCGCGGTGCTGCTCGTCGCGCTCGCCCTCAAGGCCCTCAAGCTCACGCGCCGCGGGAAGCTCGCGCCGTGGCTCACGTCGCTCACCGTCGCCGCGCTCGTCGCGCTCTTCTCCCCCGAGGAGTGGAACTGGCTGCCCGTCGCCGTCGGGCTCGGCGTGACGGTGCACATCCTCGGCGACGTGCTCACGACGAACGGGGCTCCGCTGCTGTGGCCCGTGAAGCTGCGGTCGCCGCGCTGGGTCCGCCGCTCCTTCCTCGTGGACGACGTCTGGCGGCCCGGCGGCAGCTTCGCCGTCCCGCTCCTCGGCGACACCGGCTCCGTGCGCGAGTGGTTGCTCGCGACGGCGGTCGGGCTCTACGCGGTCGTCGGGTTCACCTGGTCGGCGCTCGACCAGATGGGCTTCGACACGCTCGGCACGTGGGACCGGCTCGTCGAGGCGGTCGAGGCCGCGGTGGCCGTCGCGTTCTGACCGCCCGGAAAAGGCCTTGCCCCGCCGCACCGGACGGTGGCACGGTCTGATCCGAGCCGCCCGCGCCGTCGGGCACGGAGGAGAGGAGGAACGCCATGAGCTGGACGACCCAGTCCCGCGTGTCCACCACCCCCGGGAGCGCCGCACGCCGCTGAGGCGGCCGCCGCCCGCGCCATACCGGCGCCGGGCCGGCACACCGAGCGCTCCTCGCCCGAAGGAGCCACCGTGCCCGAGCACGACCTGTCCGACCCGTACCCGTACCTGCCTCCGACCTTCGCGCGCGACCCCCGCACTCCCCCGCCACGGCGGCTGCGCCGTCGCGACGACGCCGACCAGCCGGCCGGCGAGACCGTCGGCGTGCTCGACGCCGCGCTCGACGCCGACCAGCGGTGGTCGACGTGGCACGCCGTCGAGAAGGGCCAGCGGGGCCCCGATCCCTGCCCCGACTGGGTGGTCACCGCCGACGCGGCCGTCGACACGGACCTGGGTGTCCTCAAGACGGGCAAGGAGGCGGACGTGTTCCTCGTCGAACGCGCCGTTCCCGGAGACCCCGCCCAGCGGTCGCTGCTCGCCGCGAAGCGCTACCGCGACCTCGACCACCGCGCCTTCCGGCGCGACTCCCTCTACACCGAGGACCGGAACGTACGCCGCACGCGTGACCGACGAGCCCTCGACCGCAAGAGCTCCTACGGGCGCCAGGTCGCGGCGGGTCAGTGGGCCGCGGCGGAGTTCGCGGCGCTCGGCGAGCTGTGGTCCGCGGGCGTCCCGGTCCCCTACCCCGTCCAGATCGACGGGAGCGAGATCCTCATGGAGTTCGTCGGGACGAGCGACGGCGACGCGCACGAGGCCGCACCGCGGCTCGCGCGCACGCGGCCCGACCCCGATCTGCTCGCCTCGTGGTGGGACCAGCTGCGCGACGCCATGGCCGTCATGGCCCGGCTCGGCTACGCGCACGGCGACCTGTCGCCGTACAACGTGCTCGCGGACGAGGACCGCCTCGTCGTCATCGACCTCCCGCAGGTCGTGGACCTCGTCGCGAACCCGTTCGGCACCGAGCTCCTGCTGCGCGACTGCCGGACGATGAGCGCGTGGTTCGCCGCGCGCGGGCTCGGCACCGACGCGGACGAGCTGTTCGCGGAGCTCGTCGCCCAGGCGTGGTGAGCCTCGCCTCCGCCCGCGCCGAGCGGCCGCCCGCAGGGTAGAAACGAGGACATGGAGTCCTACGACAGCGACGACGTCCGGGCGTTCCTCACCACGTTCGGGGTGGCGGTGAGCACGGGCGACCTCGACGCCATCGCCGACGGGTACGCCTTCCCCGCGCTCGTCGTGGGCGCGACGTCGTCCCGGCTCGTCCCCGACCCCGACGCCGTGCGCGACGGCGCCCGGGACACCGCGCGAGGACGCAGCGAGCGCGGGCTGGTGGCCGCCGCACCGTACCTCGAGGACGTCGAGGAGATCGGCGACGCACTCCTGTGGGCGCGCGTGCGCTGGAGCTACCGGGACGAGAACGCGAACGAGAAGGAGTCGAGCACCGTGCGCTACCTGCTGCGCCGGGCCCGGGACGGGTTCGAGGTGTGCGTCGTCGTCACGGAGGCGCCCGACGGCGCGTGAGGCCCGGCTCTCAGCAGCCGCCGTCGGGCGCGACCGGCCCCTGTCGCGGCGCCCCGCCCTGCGGGTCCGGCGGGAGGTAGTCCAGGCGCACGCCGGCCGTGACCGGCACGGCGAGCACGGCGGAGTCCCCGGCCGCACGCGACCAGTCGCGGGGGACGAGGAAGTAGGTCCCGCCCGCCTGCTGCACGAGGACGAGACCGTCGTACCGGTACCGGAAGGCGGCGCCCTCCGGAGCGCAGACCAGCGGTTCCACGCCGGGTGCCACGAGCCGCAGGTCCGTCGTGCTGCGCACCACGACGCCGGGGTACCCGGCGAGCTCGGCCTCGAACTGACGGCCGCGGCTCTCCCCGATGTCCGCCGAGTAGTTCGCGACCGCCCAGAAGAGCGCGACCGCCACGAGCGTGAACACAGCCGCCCACTCGGTGAGGCGCGCGGCGACGGACGGTGGACGCCACTCCGGGCGGGAACGACGGAGCGCGTCGCGCCACCTCCTGATGACGGCGACCAGGACCAGGAGCCCGAGCGCGAGGCAGAGCGGCGCGAGCCAGGACGGGACGCCGTCGGCGAGCCCTCGTCCCGGCCAGACGGCCTGGAAGAGCCCGAACCCGACGAGGACCGCTCCGACCACGCCGACGCCGAGGAGCGCGCGCGGATGCAGGCGCCGCTCGCCCGCGCGGACCGAGCCGCCGCGCACCCAGACCGCGACCAGGACGACGACCGCCACCACCGCGAGCGGGAGGAGGAAGCCGTCCTGGGCGAGCACCAGGTAGTCCGTCGACGTGAGCTGGAGGGCCGTGACGTCGACGCCGAAGTACTGGTAGAAGAACATGGCGCGCTGGCGGCCGAAGAAGTAGAGCAGCGCCGTGAGCAGTCCCGCAGGAGCCACGACCTCCGTCACGATCCGTGCGAGACGCGGCACGTCGGTGCTCGGGTCGGCGTCCTCCGATGGCCGGGCGTCGGCCGGGCGGGCAGCGCCGGGGTCCGCCGGAGGACGCTCGGTCACGGCCCGTCGCCCGCCGTGGTGCCGGGGTCCGTGGTGCCGGGGTCCGTGGTGCCGGGATCCGTCGTGCCGGGATCCGTCGTGCCGGGCTCCGTGGTGGTCGCGCTGCAGTCCGCCAGGAGGACGACGGTCGACCATCGCTCGACCGTGAGGTCCTCGCGCCACGCCGGGTCGGAGCCGTCGTAGAGGCAGCCGGGCCCGACGTCGGCGGGGTCCGAGACGACGGTCACGCACAGCTCCCCGCCACAGTTCGCCGTCATCTCGTCGAGGAACCTGGCGCGCACCTCGGCGAATTCGATGCCGATCTGCTGCGCCGCGGTCCCCATCCGGACGGGCGAGCCGCCGGACGCTCCGCCCTGCGCCGGGGGTGCCGCGCCGTCGGTCGCCGTCTCGGTGTCCGGTGCGGGCTTCTCACCGTCCCAGCTGCACGCCGCACCCGCGCACACGACCCCGGCCGTCAGCAGCGCGGTGGTGACGCGACGCGGGGACCGGCGTCGTCCGCCCTGTCCTGTCTCCGTCGACATGGCCCGGTCCTTCCCGTGGTCCTCCTACGAGGAGGGAGCAGCCCCGCGGGACGCGTGATACCGGACGGCGCGCACCTCAGCGGAAGTCGCGGGACGTCGTCGACACCTGGAGCGAGAGCGGGGCGAGGTGCTCCGCGACGAGGTTCGTCGCGCCGTCGGCCCGCTCGAGCCGGCCCCGCACGACCATCGCCGCAGAGGCCCGCGCGACCTTGCGGAACCGGCGCCAGAGCCCGGCCGAGCAGACGACGTTGAGGATGCCCGTCTCGTCCTCGAGGGACAGGAACGTCACGCCGCGCGCCGTGCCGGGGCGCTGCCGGTGGGTCACGACCCCCCCGACGGCGACGCGCGACCCCGGCCGTGCGCGGGTCCCGGGCCCCTCCCCCGCAGCCCGCTCGGCCTCGTCCGCGCGCTCGATCTCCTCGGCGGCGCGCACCGCGCCCGCGACGGTGAGCACCCCGGCTGCGGTGAGACCGTCGCGCACGTACTGCGTCGGGTAGGAGTCGGTCGACACCCCCGTGGCCCACACGTCGGCGACGGCGGTCTCGACGTCGGTCATGCCGGGCAGCGGCGGTGCCTCGACGCCGACGCTCACGCCCGGCAGCGTGTCCGGTCCTTCCTGGGACAGCGCGCCCGCGGCCCACAGCGCCTCGCGTCGCGACGTCCCGAGCGACTCCGTCGCGCCCGCGGTCGCGAGCCCTTCGAGCTGGGCGGTCGTGAGGTCGACGCGCCGCACGAGGTCGCGCAGGTCGGTGAACGGGCGAGGCCCGTCGTCGGCCCACGACGCCGCCGGGCCGGCGGGCGAGGTCGCGGCGCCCTCGGCGCCCGTCCCGTCCCGCGCCGCGACGATCCGCTCGGCGGCCTGCTTCCCCAGTCCCCGCACGCTCGCGAGACCGAGCCGCACCGCGAGCCCGAGGTCCGGCTCGGGCCCGAACGCGGTGTCGATCCGCGGAGGTCCCGCGACCGGCACGGGAGGGGGCGGGGACCGCCGAGGGCCGTGGTCGGGCCTGGCGGGAGGACCCGAGGGACGAGGGTCCGGAGGGTAGGCCCGAGCGCGGTCCCCGCCCCTTCCCGCGTCCCCGTCCGCAGGCAGCCGCTCGACCGTCGCCTCGACGCCCGACGCGTTGACGTCCGGGCGCAGCACCGTCACGCCGTGGCGCCGCGCGTCGGCCACGAGCGACTGCGGCGAGTAGAACCCCATGGGCTGCGCCGCGAGCAGCCCCGCGTAGAACGCCGCGGGGTGGTGCACCTTGAGCCACGAGCTCGCGTACACGAGGAACGCGAACGAGTACGCGTGCGACTCGGGGAACCCGAAGTCCGCGAACGCCTTGAGCTTGTCGTAGATCTGCTCGCCCACGTCCCGGGAGACGCCGTTCTTCGCCATGCCCTCGAGGAGCCGCCCGTGCAGCGCCTCCATGCGCTCGACCGAGCGCTTCGACCCCATCGCCCGCCGCAGCTGGTCCGACTCGGCCGGCGAGAAGCCCGCGACGTCGATCGCCATCTGCATGAGCTGCTCCTGGAACAGCGGCACGCCGAGCGTCTTGCCGAGCGAGTTCTCCAGCAGCGGGTGCAGGAACGTCACCGGCTCCCGCCCACGCGCCCGGTTGATGTACGGGTGCACGGACCCGCCCTGGATCGGTCCCGGGCGGATGAGCGCGACCTCGATGACGATGTCGTAGAACTTTCGCGGTCGCAGCCGCGGCAGCGTCGCCATCTGGGCGCGCGACTCCACCTGGAACACGCCCACGGTGTCCGCCGCGCACAGCAGGTCGTACACCGCCGGGTCGTCCTCGGGCAGCGTGTGCAGCTCCAGGTGCGACCCCTCGTGCTGCTCGACCAGGCCGAAGCCGATGCGCAGCGCCGTGAGCATCCCGAGCCCCAGCAGGTCGAACTTCACCAGCCCCGCGTCGGCACAGTCCTCCTTGTCCCACTGCAGGACCGTGCGCCCCTCCATGCGCGCCCACTCGACCGGGCACACCTCGATGACCGGGCGGTCGCACATGACCATGCCGCCCGAGTGGATCCCGAGGTGCCGCGGCAGACGCAGCATCCGGTCCGCGAGGTCGAGCACCTCGTCGGGGATCTCACCGTCCTCTGCGGCGGACGGAGGCCGCTGCTCGGGCACGACGTCGTGCGTGTCGTCCGCGCGCAGCGCCCCCTCGATCCTGTGGTCACCGATCCTGTGGTCACCGCGCTCCCGGTCGCCTCCGGCCGGGGGGTGGGGACCGCGCTCGGGCCTACCATCCGGACCCTCGTTCCTCGGGTCCTCCCGCCAGGCCCGACCACGGCCCTCGGCGGTCCCCACCCCCCGCCCTCTGCCGTGCACGTCGCCCTGGTCGGTGGTGCCCCCCGCCTGCTCCCTCCGGCGAGCAGCACCGTCGTCCTCAGCGAGCGGGTCGACGACGCGCGGCCGCATCGCCCGGCCCGTCAGGTCGGGCGACCAGTCGCCCCGGTGCCCGACGTGCGGCCGCTCACCGCGCCCACCGGGCGTGGCCCCGGTGGCGACGCCCGACGCCGAGGTGGCCCCGTCGTCGCGCGAGGCGCCGTCCCGGAAGGTGCCGGTGCGTGGGGAGGTGAGGCCGTCGTCGCGCGAGGCGCCGTCCCGGGAGGTGCCGGTGCGTGGGGAGGTGGGGGTGGCGCGCGCGGCCGTGGTCGGGTCTGGCGGGAGCGGGCCGAGGGACGAGGCCCGCGGATGGTAGGCCGCGCGCGCCACCCCCACCTCCCTCCCAGGTGACCCCGACGGGCGACCGGCTTCATCGACACCAGGACCCCAGAGCGCCGCGACGCGCGCGTCCTTCTCGGCGGTCTTCGTCGCGATGTCCCGCTCCTTGGCCGCGCGGTCCGCCGCCGGTGACGACGGGTCCGGTCCGCGCAGGGAGCCCCAGCGCTCGATGGACTTGCTCCAGGCGTCGGCCTGCCCGACGTCGTACCCGAGCGCCCGCGCGGCGTCGCGCACGGCGGACTTG
This sequence comes from Cellulosimicrobium sp. BMG9.23, assembly GCF_059159985.1. Taxonomy (NCBI): domain Bacteria; kingdom Bacillati; phylum Actinomycetota; class Actinomycetes; order Micrococcales; family Promicromonosporaceae; genus Cellulosimicrobium; species Cellulosimicrobium sp. BMG9.23. The sequence continues at coordinate 50,503 of NZ_JBZGBZ010000006.1, read as the reverse complement.
GGACGGTAGGAGATGACGTTCGCGACCTGCGCGGCGTGCGTGCGGCCGAACTTCCCGTAGACGTGCTGGATGACCTCCTCGCGCCGCTCCGACTCGATGTCGACGTCGATGTCGGGCGGGCCGTCGCGCTCGGGCGCGAGGAAGCGCTCGAACAGGAGGCCGTGCTTCACGGCGTCGACGGCGGTGATGCCGAGCGCGTAGCAGACGGCGGAGTTCGCGGCGGACCCGCGGCCCTGGGCGAGGATGCCGTTGACCCGGCAGAACTCGACGAGGTCGTAGACGACGAGGAAGTACCCGGGGAACTCGAGGTCCTCGATGACCCTCAGCTCGTGGTCGATCTGCCGCCACGCGCCGGGCACGCGCTCGCTCTCGCCGGGCCGGGGACGTGGCCCGTACCGCCCCTCGGCCCCGCGCCGCACGAGCTCGCGCAGCCACGTGGCCTCGGTGTGGCCCTTGGGCACGGGGTAGGGCGGGAGCCGGGGTGCGACGAGGCTCAGGTCGAACGCGCACTCGTCGCCGAGCGCCGCCGCGGTCGCGACCGCCTCCGGGTACCGGCGGTGCCGCGCCAGCATCTCGGCCGCGGAGCGCAGGTGCGCGGTGGGGGCGCCGGGCAGCCAGCCGTCCATGTCGTCGAGCGACGACCGGGCGCGCACGGCCGAGAGCGCCCCTGCGAGGTCGGCGTCGCGGGGCCGGGCGTAGTGGGCGGCGGTCGTCGCGACGAGCGGGAGCCGCGCGTCGGCGGCGAGGTCGGCGAGCGCGTCGTGCAGGTCGGCGGTGCGCGGGTCGTCGTGGGCGGTGATCTCGACGGCGACGTTCCCGGCGCCGAAGACGGCGACGAGCCGGTCGAGCTCGCGACGGGCCTCCGCGCGCCCGGAGGTGACGAGCGCCCGGCGCACGGCGCCCTTGCGGCACCCGGTGAGGACGAGCCACTGCCCGTCGGCCTCGTGCCCGAGCTCCTCGAGCCGGTAGTCGGCGGCGCCCTTGGTCCCGGTCGCGAGGTGCGCGGTGGCGATCGCGCGCGACAGGTTCCGGTAGCCCTGCGGCCCGCGCGCGAGGGCGAGCAGGTGGGTGGAGCGCGGGTCGGGCACGCCGGTGGGCGGGTCGAGCACCGGTGCGCCCGACGGCGCGCGTCTCCCGCGCTGCGCCCCGCGCCCGACCGGGCCTCCGGCCGCCTCTCCGGGCACGCCGGAGCCGGCCGGGACCGGCAGGTGCAGCTCCGCGCCGAAGACGGTGGGCAGCGACACCTTCGCGGCGGCCTGGGAGAACCGGACGACGCCGTAGAGGCCGTCGTGGTCGGTGATCGCGAGCGCGGACAGCCCGAGGCGCGCACCCTCGGCGGCGAGCTCCTCGGGATGGGACGCGCCGTCGAGGAAGCTGAACGCGGAGTGGGCGTGCAGCTCGGCGTACCGGGCTCCTGGACGGGCGGGCGGGCGGGCGGCCATCAGTCGTACACCCCCTCGACGGTCCAGCGACCGCGCGTGCTCGCGAGCAGCAGCCCGCGGCCGTCGTCGAGCAGCACCTGGAGGTGGACGCGGCGGCGGGGCGCGGGGGTCCACCACCGCTCGGCGACGGGCCACGGCCCGGCCCAGTCGACGACGACGCGCTCCTCCCCCGCGCCCTCCGGCAGCGGTCGGTCCGTCCTCTCCGGCGCCCGCCGGTCCGTCCCGGTCGCCTCGTCCGCGGGGCACCGCACGGTCGCCGGCTCGCCGCTCATCGCGAGGCGCGCGTCGACGACGACCGGGCGCGCGGCGTCGTCGAGCACGACGACGTCCTGCGGCGCGGTGGGCACGACGGCGGGCGCCGGGCTGGGCAGCGCGCCCGGCCAGGGCCGGGCGGGGTCGCGCGGGAGCGCGACGTCCTCGCCGAACGGGGCGAGGTGGACGCGGTCGGTCGCGTCGCGGCCGCCCTGGACGCGCGCGCGCAGCACGGCGTCGCCGCCGAGCAGCCCCTGGACGCGACCGAGCGCACGGTGGGCACGCTGGTCCTCGCCGCTGGACGCGCCCCACAGGCGCGGCTGCTCGGCGCCCGCCGGGACGACCTCCTCGGCGGTGAGGGCGAGGCGCGCGAGGGGTGCGCCGTCGGGCACGGCGGCGGCACCGCCGGACCGCCCGGCAGCCCGGAGCGAGGACGTGGTGAGCCAGCCCTCGAGCTGCCAGCGCACCCGGTCCGTGATGCGGGCCGGGCTCAGGACGCCCGTCGGGCCGTCGAGGCGCCACGTGCGCTCGAGGTCGTCGCCCTCGGTGGTGCGCGCGGTGATGCGCAGCCTCCCGGCGACGAGGGACCGGGTAACGAGCTGGTCGTGCAGGTCCTCCGCGAGGCGGCGCGCGGCGAACGTCGCGACGTCGACGCGCTCGGCGGGCGGGTCGAGCTCGGTGGCGACGGCGACGTCCGCCTCGACGCGCCGACGGGCGGGCGGGCGCAGGTCCTCGCCGCGCGCCAGGCGGTGCGCCCACGCGCCGGTCTCGCCGAAGCGCCCCTCGACGGTCGCGGCGGGCAGGGCGGCGAGCGCGCCGAGCGTGCGGACGCCGAGGCGGTCGAGGAGCTGGACGAGCTCGGCGACCGCGACCGCGACGTCGGGCCGGGTGGCGACGTGGACGAGGTCGGACGCGGGGCGCGGCGCGAGGAACGCCGCGGCCTCGCCCCGCGGCACCGTCACCGACGAGCGCGCGGCGAGCACCGCCGCGAGGATGCCGTCCGCGACGCCCACCTGCGCCTCGTGGCCCGTGCGCTCGACGACGCGCGCCACGAGCGCCTCCGCGAGCGCGGCGTCGGAGCCGTGGTAGCGGCTCGCGCCGGCGGCGGGCAGGAGCAGCAGGCCCGGCCGGGTGATCTCCAGCCCGGCGACGACGGACTCCGCCGCGAGCGCCACGGGCTCGAACTCGCGGGCGTCGCGCGCGTCGTCGACGTCGAGCAGCTCGAGCTCGGGGCAGCACTCGCGGGCCCGACGGCGCCGCATCCCCCGGCGCACCCCGGCGGCCCGCGCGGTGGCCGAGACGGCGACGACGCGGCGGCCGTCGTGCGTCGCGGCCGGCACGTGCGCGGGGATCTCGCGGACGGCCATCGCGGCGAGCACGGGCCAGTCCGGGACCCACAGGGCGGCGGTGCGCGTGGGCGCCCTGCCCACGTCGGTCGCGGCCTGCCCGGCCTGCTCGGAGGCCCGGCGCGGCCCACGGGTCGGGCGGCCGGTCATCCCACGAGCCTCAGCCGGTCCGTGCGCTGCGTCAGGGCGACCTGGTCGTCGGCCGTCCGCCGGTCCGCGGGGTCCGCCGTCGCGCCGTCGCGCTCGACGAGGTACGCGGGCCAGTCCCGGCGGCCGAGCGGCAGCTCGACCTCGAGGCGGACCGGCCGCGCCGCGCCCGCGCGCCCCGCGCGCTCGACGTGCAGCGTGCGGCGACGGAGCCAGCCCGCGCCGTGGTCGGCGCCCGACCAGGCCCCGCCCGTCACGGTGAGCGCGACGTGCGCCCCGGGCCACGTGGTCGCGGCGAGGAGCACCGTGCCGCGCTCCCTCGCCCGCGCGACGACGCGACGACGGTCGGCGTCGACGAGCGTCGCCGCCGGTCCGACGACCACGACGTCCATCCCGTCGACGAGCGCCGCGAGGGCGACCGCGGCGTCCGGCCCCGGGTGCGGCACGAGCGCGAGGCGGCCGAGGTCGACGCCGGCGTCCGCGGCGGCGAGCAGCCCGACGTCGGGCAGACCGACCGCCGTCGTCCACGCCCCGGCCGCCGACGCGCCCGCGACGAGCGCGAGCAGCAGGCTCGTCGAGCCGCGCACGGCGAGGACCGTGCCGCGCTGGAGCGCGCCGGTGGGCAGGAGGGGCGCGAGCGCGTCCTGCACGGGCCACGACCGCTCGTCGGGCGCCGTCGTCCGCGACGGCTCGCGCGGCGGGACGCGCACCGCCGGCACGGTGGGTACGGTCCGCGCGTCGGTGCGCCCGTCGGGCACGGCGGTGCGCACGTCGGTGGCGCGGTCGTGGACGACGGCGACGGGCGTGACGGGAGCGAGGGGCGGCGTCGCGAGAGGGCGACGGCGGTCGTGGTGGCGGACGCCGGCCCGCTCCTCCGCCCGGCGCAGGGCGGCCCGGGCCAGTGCGGCGCGATCGGCCCGGCCTGCGGCCGGAGCCGTCGGGCCGACCGGAGGCGTCGGGCGCTCGGCCGGATCGGCGAGGACGGTCATCTCGCCTCCAGGTCCTGCTCGTGCTCACCGCGCCGTCCCAGGGGGACAAGCCGAGTTCGAACAGATGTTCGAACATCTCCAGTGTTCGACCGCCCCGGCGACCCTGTCAACTCCGCAGGGGCGGGTCGTCGCCTTCGTCCGAATGCTCCTCGTCAACCCTCGACCACCGCTCGAATGTTCTCCGCGTGGTCCCCGAACCCTCGACCTCCACCTGAGCCTCACTCTTCTCCGGACCCGGCGCCGCGCTCCGCGAGATGCCTGTGACCGTCCGGTTCGGCACGATGTGGCCATGACCTCTGTGGACCTCGACTCCCGTCCGACCGCCCCCGACCCCTACGACCGCCTCCCCGCGGTGCCGTCCTTCGCGCTCACGAGCACCGACCTCACCGACGGCGAGCCCATGCCCGCCGCGCACGTCGCCGCGGAGGGCGACCGGTCCCCCGCTCTCGCGTGGTCCGGCGCCCCGCAGGGCACGCGCTCGTTCGTCGTGTCGTGCTTCGACCCGGACGCCCCGACCCCCGCCGGCTTCTGGCACTGGACGGTCGCCGACGTCCCCGCCACCGTGACGTCGCTCGAGAGCGGCGCCGGCGCCCCCGACGGCTCCGGCCTGCCCGACGGCGCGTTCCAGGTCCGCAACGACGGCGGCGAGCCGGGCTACACCGGCGCCGCGCCGCCCGCCGGGGACCGTCCGCACCGCTACGTGTTCGCCGTGCACGCCCTCGACGTCGACTCGCTCGCCGACACCGCGGGACTCGGCCCCGACGCCACGCCGACCGCGGTAGCGTTCAACGCGCTGTTCCGCACGCTCGCCCGCGCGACCCTGACCGTGACGCACCAGGCGCAGGACTGACCGCCGCCGCATGACCGCCCTCCGGCCGGACGCCGCGCCGTTCTGCCGACCACCGGAAGGACCCATGGACGCCCCCGCCCTGCCCACGCTCGGCTCCCTGCGCTGGGAGCCCGCTCTCGACCACCTCGACCTCGTCGCACCCGTGACGGCGGACGCGTTGCGCCGCTGGGCCGACGTCGACCCCGACGTCGTCGCCCTGGTGGCGGTCACCGAGATCGACCCCGGCCTCGCGGACACCGCGACCCTCAACGAGACGTTCGCGCTGCCCGTCGAGGCGTCGGCGAACTGCGTCGTCGTGGGCGGCTCGCGCGCGGGCGACGAGCGCGTCGCCGCCGCCGTGGTGCGCGCGCACACGCGCGCCGACGTCAACACGCGCCTCCGCAAGCTCCTCGACGTGCGCAAGGCGTCGTTCCTGCCGACCGACCGCGCGACGGCCGAGTCCGGCATGGAGTACGGCGGCATCACGCCGGTCGGGCTGCCCGAGGGATGGCGGGTCCTCGTCGACGCGCGCGTCGCGACCGACGGTGAGCTCGCGCTGATCGGCAGCGGGGTGCGCCGTTCGAAGCTGCTCCTGCCGGGCGCGCTGCTCGGTCGACTGCCGGGCGTCGAGGTCGTCGACGACCTCGCGACCCTCGTCCCCTGACCACCCCGTCCCCCGACCGCACCGACCCCTGCCCGCCGCATGCCCGTCTCGATGCCGACGTCAGGCGTGCACGCCGCGGTCGAGACCCTGGGTCGCGACGAGGTCCTCGTGGAGCTCGAACCACACCCGGTGGCACGAGTCGACGTCGGTGCGGTCGACCCAGCCACCGTCCCCTGCGCGGGCACGCTCCGACGCACCGGAGAACCGCGTGTCGTACCCGCCGAACCGGGTGAGCACGGACCGCAGGCGGGCGACCAGCGGCGCGAGGGCCTGCGCGAGCGCGTCGAGCTCGTCGAGGACGCGGCCGTCCCAGGTGGGGTCGGTGTGGTCGTTCACGGCGAGCCGGTCGCCCGCGGCGGGGTACAGCTGCCAGTCGGTGCAGGCACGCTGGAGCCTCGCGTTCAGCGGCAGGAACTCGCGGTACACCGCACGGATCTCGTCGCCCGCCCCGGTGCTCGCGAGCTCCGCCGCCAGGCGACGCTCGTTCTCGGCCCTGCCGGCGCCGATCAGCGACCAGCCCTCCAGGCCCGCGAAGGCGGCGTGGTCCACCCAGCCGCGCGCCGCGGCGTCCCGGAGCAGGTCGACCGTGACCGCCGGGTCGAGCCCGAAGCGGCCGGCGATCGCGGCGGAGTCGGCGAACCCGAGGATCCGCACGGCGTGCAGGACCAGGAGGTCGGTGGCCGAGTCGTGGGTCACGAGGCGGCACCACGCCTGGCCGTGAGACGCCCGTAGTGCTGCTGGCACGCCTGGGGGGAGTTGAATCCCGTCGCGTCGGCGATCTGGGCCCAGGTCAGGCCCGCGCTGCGCGCGGTGAACAGCAGGCCCGCCTCGAGCCCCTCGACCTCGGCGCGTGCGGCAGGGAGCAGCGCGAGCGCGGCGAGGACGCCGTCAGGAGCCAGGTCGGTGGACCGCCAGAGCGCGAACTGCGCGAGGTCCACGGCCGACGGCGGCACGGACGCCGGGCGCCACGGGCGCTCGCCGAGGGCGTCGGCGCCGAGAGCGAGCACCTGCTCGCGCGCGTCCTGCTCGCGTCGCGCCTGGCGGTGATCGGCCCGCGCGGCGTCGTCCTTGCCCGTCATGCCGTCGATCCTGCACAATCAACACAATGTTGTCAACGTCTTGTTGAGAGGATGCGGGATGATCGTTCCCCTCCGGGACGCCACGGCGAGCACGAGCGGCGGCAAGGCGGCCGCGCTCGGCGTCCTGCTGCGTGCGGGTGCGGCGGTGCCCGACGGCTTCGTCGTCCCGTTCGACGAGTACCGCGCGACGGCCGGCGCGCTGCCGGCACGCCTGCTCGACGCGCTCGCCGTCGGTCTCGAGGACCTCGGCGACCCGCCGGTCGCGGTGCGGTCGTCGGCCGACGGCGAGGACACCGCAGAGGCATCGGCCGCGGGACAGCACGAGAGCGTGCTCGCGGTGCGCGGCGTCGGCGCGGTCGCCGACGCCGTCCGGGCCTGCTGGGACTCGCTCCACTCGTCACGTGCCGTCACGTATCGAGGCGCCTCCAAGGGCGCCCGTTCGACCGGCGCCCCGGCGATGGCCGTGCTCGTCCAGCGTCTCGTCGACGCCGACGTCTCCGGCGTCCTGTTCACGCCCACCGCGCCCGACGGCACGACCCGGATCGAGTCGTCCTGGGGCCTCGGTCCGAGCGTCGTCGGAGGCACGGTCACCCCGGACGCGTACCGCCTCGCCGCGGACGGGTCGGTCGCCCGGACCGTCGCCGACAAGCGGACCCGCCTCGACCGCGACGGCGCTCGCCTCGTCACGCGCGACGTGCCCGCCGCCGATCGCACCCGGGCGACGCTCGACGACGCGACCGCGGTGCGGCTCGCACGGCTCGGTCAGGAGGTCGCCGCCCTGCTCGGCGGTCCCCAGGACGTCGAGTGGGCCGTCGTCGGCGGTCACGTGTGGATCCTGCAGTCACGGCCGGTCACGGCCGCCCCACCACCGGCACGCGCTGATACCCCCGTCTCCACGACCGCCACGCTGACAGGGACGCCGGGCAGCCGCGGGATCGCGACCGGCACGGCGCGGGTCGTCCGCGGTCCCGAGGACTTCGGCCGGGTGCGCCCCGGCGACGTCCTGGTCTGCCTCTGGACCGACCCGGCCTGGACACCCCTGCTGCGCATCGTCGCCGGCGTCGTCACCGAGACCGGAGGCGCGCTCTCCCACGCCGCGATCGTCGCCCGTGAGCAGCAGATCCCCGCGGTCCTCGGCGTCCCCGGTGCGACCGCGCTGCTCCCGGACGGCGCCGTCGTCACCCTCGACGGCGCCGCCGGCACCGTCACCCCGGCCAGCACCGTCACCGCGTCCGGCACCTGACCAGAGAGGCCCGTGCACCCATGTCGACCCGACACCTCTACATCGCCCGGCACGGCGACGCCGACCCGTTCGGCACGCTCACCGACACGGGCCGACGACAGGCCGGCCTGCTGGGCGAGCGCCTCACCGCGCTCCCGATCGACGCCGTGTGGCACTCCCCGCTCCCGCGGGCCGTCGCGAGCGCCCACGAGCTCGCCCGGCACCTGCCCGCGCACGTGCTGGTCGCCGAGGCTCCCGAGCTCGTCGACCACGTCCCCTACGTCCCCGCTCCCGCCGAGACGCCCCCGTCGTGGATCCCGTTCTTCGACGGCTACGACGCGGAGGAGGCCGACGCCGGACACAGGACCGCGCAGGCGTTGGTCGCCCGCTTCGCGTCGGCTCCCGCTCCGGTTCCCCGCTCGGCGCGGCAGGCCGACGACGTCCACGAGGTCCTCGTCACCCACGCCTACCCGATCGCCTGGCTCGTGCGCCACGCGCTCGACGCTCCCCCGGCCCGCTGGCTCGGCCTCGACAGCGCCAACGCCGCGCTGACGGTGATCGAGCACCGCACGGGCCTGCCGCCCACGGTCGTGATGTTCAACGACCTGGGCCACCTGCCCGTCGAGCTGCGCTGGACCGGCTTCCGCGGTGTCACGCGACCGTGAGGCCGCGGCTGCGTCAGCTCTCCGCGCGGCCCTCGCGCCAGTAGCCCATGAACGCGACGGCCCTGCGGTCGACGCCCAGCTCGGCGACGAGGTGGCGGCGCAGGGTCTTGATCGCGCTCGCCTCTCCCGCGAGCCACGCGTAGAGGACGGTCTCGTCCTCGAGCAGGGCCGGGACCTCCCAGAGGATCGACGCGTCGATGTCGACGTCCTCCAGCGCGTCCGCGGTGACGCACTGCGTCGGCGGGTCCGTGCCCAGCACACCGGCGGCCAGGATGCGCTCGGCGGCGTCCTTCACGGCGGGCACGAGGAGCGCACCGTGCTCCGCGGGCGTACGGTCACCAGCCAGGTCGTCGGTCTCGTCGGCGGTCAGGTCGTCGGTCAGGTCGCAGGGCGCAGCCGCGGCGTCGCGTGCCAGGAACGTCACGCGCACCCCGGGCGGCGCGACGAGCGTGCGCGCGTCCCGGGCGTGCGGCACCTCGACGTAGACCTCGCCCCACGCGTCGGCGGGCAGGTCCTCGCAGATCGCGGCGATCGCGGGCAGCGCGGTCTCGTCGCCCGCGAGCAGGAGCGCGTGGGCGCGCGCCGGCGGGTGGAACTCGATGCCGCCGGCCGGGCCGTCGAAGCGTGCGTCCGGGCCGAGCAGGACGAGCGGCGTGCCGACCTCCGCCGTGAGCGCCCAGCGCGAGGCCGGCCCGGCGTCCCCGTGGAGCACGACGTCGACGTCGACCTCGCGCGCCTCGGGGCGTACGGCGACGGTCGTGTAGGTGCGGAACGGGTTGCGCCGCTGCTCGGGCTGGGCGCGCCACGCGGCGTACCAGTCGTCGGAACGCACGAGGTGCTCGTAGCCGCCGTCCGGGGCGGGCAGGACGAACTTGATGCGCACGTCGCGGCCCGGGTCGGCGAAGTGCTCGAGCGCGGGACCGGTGAACGTGAAGCGACGGAAGCTCGGCGTGATCTGCTCGATCCGGGCGACCTCGACGTCGAAGAACTGCCACGGGCTCGCGGTGCGCGCGGCGGCCCGTGCGGCGGGGCGGCGACGGGCGGCGGTCCGGGGCGTCTCGACGGTCTGACTCACACAGGTGAGGCTAACCTACGCGGCCCCGCCCGGGTCAACCCGTCCGGGCTGCGGACGGGCGCCGGGCCTGGTGATCCGCGTCACGCGCCCCGGCCCCGGCTGCGCCAGAGCAGGTAGACGAAGTACGGCGCGCCGAGCAGGGCCGTGCCGAGGCCCGCGGGGATCTGCTCGGGCGCGATGACGACGCGCCCGAGCGTGTCCGCGACGGAGACCAGGAGCGCGCCGAGGAGCATCGCGACGGGGATCACGCGTGCGTGCCGGGCGCCCACGAGCGCCCGCGCCGCGTGCGGGGCGACGAGCCCCACGAACGCGAGCGCGCCGATGGCGCACACGGCCGCGGCGGTGAGCAGGGCCGCGGCGGCGAGCAGGAGCAGGCGCGTGCGATCGAGCGCGACGCCGAGGACGCGCGGCGTGTCGTCGTCGAGCGCGACGACGTCGAGGTCGCGGCGGTACACGGCGGCGAGCGGCGTGATGACCAGGAGCGCGAGCGCGACGGGCAGGAGCTGCTCGAGCGTGCGCCCGTACGTCGAGCCCGACAGCCAGGTGAGCGCGAGGTTCACGTCCCACGGCGCGACGACGACGACGAGCAGCGTGATGAGGGCCATGACGCCGGCCTGGGCGCCGATGCCGATGAGCACGAGCCGGTCCGAGCTCAGCCCGCCGCGGTACGACAGGCCGTAGACCAGGCCGAACACCGCGAAGGCCCCGACCGCCGCGGCGGCGGACATCGGCCAGATCCCGACGCCCGGCACGAGGAGGATCATCGTCACGGCGCCGAGCCCGGCCCCCGACGTCACGCCGAGCAGGCTGGGCTCGGCGAGCGGGTTGCGGCACACGGCCTGGACGATCGTGCCGGCGAGCGCGAGCGCAGCGCCGGCGAGCAGGGCGGCGAGCACGCGCGGGACGCGCTGGTCGAGCACGAACGTCACGTGCCGTCCGGCGACGCCGTCCCACCAGTTCGCCACGTCGCCGAGCAGCACGACCCGGTCGCCGAGCAGGAGCCCCGCGACGGTCGCCGCAACGACCGCGAGCACCAGCACGACGACGACCACGATCACGGCCCGCCGCGAGCGCGGCCGGCTGAGCGCGCCGTGCGCGCCGCGGGCCCCCGAGCCGGAGTCGCGCAGACGCCGTGCGAGCCAGATCAGCAGGATCGCGCCGAGGACGGTCGTGACGATGCCCGTGGGCACCGCGATGGACAGGATGCCCGGGAGCAGGAGGCGCAGCAGGACGTCCGCGCCGAGGACGACGACCACGCCGACGATCGCCGCGAACGGCAGGAGCAGCACGTGCCGCCCGAGCCCGGGGACGCGGCGCGCGACGAGCCGCGCGACGACGGGGGCCGCGAGCCCGACGAACCCGACCGGGCCCGCGACGGTCACCGCGATCGCGGCGAGCAGCACGGCGACGAGGACCGCGACGACACGCGTGCGGCGCACGTCGACGCCGAGGACGGTCGCGGCGTCGTCGCCGAGCCCGAGGAGGTCGAGGCGGCGCGACAGGACGAGGGCGGCGAGGACGCCGACCACGACGACCGGTGTCGCCATCGCGACGGTGCGGGTGCCCGACTGGACGATGGACCCGCTCCCCCACGCGAAGAGACCCATCGTCTCCTGCTCGAACAGCACGAGGAGGACCATCGTCAGCGAGTGCAGCGCGAGCATGATCGCGGACCCGGCGAGCACGAGGCGGGTCGGCCCGTCGGCACCGCCGCGCGCGAGCACGAGCACGAGCCCGGCCGCGGCGAGCCCGCCGAGGAACGCCAGACCGCCCTGGAGGTAGAACGGGATCGAGAGGCCGAACGCGGCGACGACCACGACCGTGAGGTACGCGCCGGCGTTCACCGCGAGCGTGTCCGGGGACGCGAGCGGGTTGCGCGCGACCGACTGCAGCACCGCGCCCGCGACGCCGAGCGCGACGCCCAGCAGCAGGCCCGCGAGAAGTCGGGGAACGCGCGAGGCCACGAGGACGGCGACGGTCTGGTCGACGCCTTCCCCGCCGGTGGCCAGGCGCAGCAGGTCGAGCGGTCCGACGTCGGCCGTTCCCTGCGTGAGGTGCACGGCGGCGAGGACGGCCGCGACCACGACCGCGACGACGAACGCCCCGGTGATGCCGAGGCGTGACGTCGGCACGCGCGCCGCCGTGGTCCCGGCGGGGCCGCCCCCGCGGGCGGGTCCGGATGTCGGCACGACGGCCGGAGCCGGGTCCTCCAGGAGAAGGGTGTCCGGCTCCGCCGTCGTGTGCTCTCGCCTCGTCACAGTCGTCTCGTCAGCCTTCTCGTCAGCCTTGTTGCCGCGGGCTCGACGCCGGCGGTGGTGGGGAGGGTCAGGCGGTCAGGGCGTCGACGACCGCGTCGGCGTAGGCCGACGCGGACAGCGGGCCGCCGAACATCCAGATGCCGTCGGGCAGGCGGTGCACGTCACCGGAGACGACGAACGGCAGCTGCTCCCACACGGCGTTGCCCGCGAGGCCGTCGGTGAACGGGTTCGGCTCCGACTCGCTCGCGACGTAGAGGAACTGCACGTCCCCGAGCTGGGTCAGACCCTCGACGTCGGTCTGCGCGAGGCCGTAGTCGGGGTCGCCGCCCTCGGTCCAGGTGTTGATGAGGCCGAGCTCCTCGCCGATCGCGCCGAAGAACGAGCCCGGGGTGTACATGCGCACGGACACGGCACCGTTGGTGATCCAGCCGTCGGCCATGGCGAACTCGGCCCCCGCGAGACCGGCCTCGTCGAGCGCCGCCGTGGCGTCCGCGATCGTCGCGTCGTACTCCCCGAGCGCGGCGGTCGCCTCGTCCTCGCGGCCCGTGACGGCGCCCAGGGTCTCGACCGTGGATCGCATGTAGCCGATCGGGTCCTCGCCGTCGGAGCCGCGCAGCACGAGCACCGGCGCGACCTCCTCGATCTGCGCGACGACGTTCTCCGGCAGGTCCGTCGTCGTGACGACGAGGTCCGGCTCGAGCGCCGAGATGGCGTCCAGGCTGGGCTCGCCGCGCGTGCCGACGTCGGGCGTGCTCGCGTCGATCGGCGCGACCGTGTCCCACGTGTTGTAGCCCTCGACGTCGGCCTGGCCGACGGGCTCGACGCCGAGCGCGACGAGGTTCTCCGTGAGGCCCCACTCGAGGGAGACGATCTCGGTCGCCGGGGCGTCGAGCGTGTGCTCGCCGCGCTCGTCGGTGTACGTCACCGGACCGGAGGCCGCGTCGGCCGCCCCGTCGTCGGTCGCGGCGTCCGCCGGGTCCTCGGTCGTGCCGCAGGCGGCGAGCGCGAACGTCGTGGCGAGCGCGAGCGCCCCCGCGGCGAGGGATCGGGTTCGGGTCGAGCGCATGCGTGTCCTCACAGGTTCGGGGTAGGTGCCGGGCGCGACGGTGCGGCAGGAGGCCGAGCGAGGCCCGGGCGTTGCGGGATGAGGGTCGTTCTGCGGGTGGTCAGACGAGCACGGCGGCGCCGACCCGGGCGGCGTGCCGCCCGAGCGGCTCGCAGCACGTGCGGCCCGTGAGCGGGTGCGTGTAGACGTCGACGTGGATGCCGTACACCGCGGTGAGCAGCTCCGAGGTGAGCACCTCGTCGGCGGGCCCGGCCGCGCGCACCACGCCGTGGTGGAGCAGGACCACGTGGTCGGCCACGGAGGCGGCCTGGTTGAGGTCGTGCAGGACGACGCCGACGGCGACCCCGTGCTCGGTCGCCAGGTCGCGCACGAGGTCGAGCAGCTCGACCTGGTAGCGCAGGTCGAGGTACGTCGTGGGCTCGTCGAGCAGGAGCACGCCGGTGTCCTGCGCGAGGCACGTCGCGAGCCACACGCGCTGCAGCTCGCCGCCGGACAGCTCGTCGACGCCGCGGTCGGCCATCGTCGCGACCCCGGTCACCTCCATCGCGTGCGTGATCGCGCGCGGGCCGTCGGGGTCGTTCGCGCGGAACCGCCCGCGGTAGGGGTGGCGGCCGTAGGCGACGACGTCGCGCACGCAGACGCCCGACGGCGTGGGCCGGCTCTGGGACAGCAACGTCACGCGCCGCGCGAAGTCCTTGGGGTGCAGCGCCAGGGCGTCGGTCGCGTCGTCGAGCGTGACGGAGCCGGCGTCGGGCCGGTGCAGGCGGGCCAGCGAGCGCAGGAGGGTGGACTTGCCCGACCCGTTCGGCCCGATGAGGGCCGTGACCTCGCCCGGGACGAGGTCGAGACCGGCGCCGTGCACGACGGTCCGAGCGTCGTACGACAGGTGCAGGTCGTGGCCGGACAGCGCTGCGGCACCGGGCCGGCGGGGAGTCGAGGTCTCGACTGAGGGTGCACTCACAAAGGTGAGGCTAATCTATGTCGGGCCGCCTGAGCCAGGGTGTCCGGTGCGACCGTCGTCACGCTCGCTCGTCACGCTCGTCCGTCACGCGCGCCGAGCGCCGTGCTCCTGCGGGTGGACCGACGGCGCGCGGTCCTCGTCCGCAGCGTGCGCGCGCGTGGGCGACGCGGCATGCTCGCCGCCGAGCGCGACGGGCACGACGAGCGCCCGGTGGTCGGACAGCCCCGTGTCCACCGCGACGCCCGGCGCGGTGGCGCGGACCGCCCCGTGGGCGAGCACGTGGTCGAGCTGGCGCGCGGGCGTACCGACCGGGAACGTCGGGGCGCTCGCCAGCGGCTGCCACCCGCTCGTGCGGGCGGCCTGCGGCGCGTCGACGTTGAGGTCGCCCATGAGCACGACGGGCTCGCCCGCCGGCGTGTCCTCGACGAGCGAGCGCGTCAGCCGGACGAGCTGGGTGAGGTTGCGTCCCGGCACGAAGGTCAGGTGCGCGCACACGACCGTCAGCGGGCCGGCGGGGGCGTCGACGCTCGCGACGAGGGCGGCCCGCGGCTCGTCGCGCACGAGCGTGGGCACGCGGCTGCCGGGGAAGCGCACCGGGACGCGCGTGCGGGGCGGAGGCATGACGACGGTCCGCCACGAGCGGACCGGGAACCGGCTCACGACGGCGATCCCGTACGCCGCCTGGCCCGGCTGCTGCTCGCCGGTGGGTGCGGACCAGACCCCCGGCTCGCCGACGAGCGTCGCCACGAACCGGTGGTCGACCGCACCCGCGGCCTCGGCGGCGACGGCCGTCAGGTCGGCGCCGTGGGACCGCGGCTGGTCGCGGTCGACCTCCTGCAGCGCGAGGACGTCGGCGTCGAGCGCGCGGACCGCGGCCGCGAACCGGTCGACGTCGACCCTGTCGTCGACCGTCGACCGCCCGTGGAGGATGTTGAACGTCGCGAGGCGCATCGCCTCGATTCTGGGGGCGTCGGCGTGACGCCGCACCCCCGCACGATCCGTCCGGTGCGCCACCGCACGCACGACGCGCGCACGACGGTCGCGCGACGTGCCGGTGGACGGCACGTGGTGTAGACCCTGGGGCATGGTGGACGACAGAGAGGCCCTGCACGACGGCCTGCGCATGACGGCGGCCGCGCTCGCCGAGGCCGGGATACCGCACGCCCTCGTCGGCGGGTACGCCGCGTGGGCCCGCGGAGCCCCGGAGCCCAGCCACGACGCCGACTTCGCGATCCGGGAGGTCGACGTGGACCGGGCGCGCGAGGTGCTGGCCGAGGCGGGGCTCGAGATCACGGAGCCGACGGAGAACTGGCTGTTCAAGGCGTATCACCACGGCGAGCTCGTCGACGTGCTGTACCGCATGGTCGGCGAGCCGATCGACGACGACCTGCTGGCGCGCACCGACGAGCTCGAGGTGCTCGCGGTCCGCATGCCCGTGCTGTCGGCGACGGAGATCATGGCGTCGAAGCTGCGCGTGATCGGCGAGCACTTCTGCGACTTCTCGCGCCTGCTCCCGGTGGCCCGGGCGATGCGCGAGCAGATCGCGTGGCCCGAGGTGCGCGAGCGGGTCGACGACAACCCGTACGCCCGCGCGTTCCTCTTCCTCCTCGACGAGCTCGGCGTCGTCGACAAGGCGGAGATGCGCGACCCCGCCGCGGAGCGCGACGCGGCGTCCGGCCCCGCCTCGGGCGACCCGTCGAGCCACGTGGAGTGACCGCCGCGCGTCTCGCGCCGAGCGCTCGGCGCGCGAGCGGGCGTGATCGTGCTCAGGGTGGAGGGGAACCGCCCCCGACACCAGGAGGTCTCTCGATGAGCACCGTCACCCAGTCGATCGACGTCAGCGTCCCCGTCCGCACGGCCTACGACCAGTGGACGCAGTTCGAGGAGTTCCCCCGCTTCATGGAGGGCGTGGAGGAGATCCGCCAGCTCGACCCGACGCACACCCACTGGAGGACGAAGATCGGCGGCGTCGAGCGCGAGTTCGACGCCGAGATCACCGAGCAGCACCCCGACGAGCGCGTCGCGTGGAACAGCACGTCCGGCCCCGACCACGCGGGCGTCGTGACGTTCCACCGGCTGAGCGACGCCGAGACGCGCGTGACGGTCCAGCTCGACTGGTCGCCCGAGGGCGTCGTGGAGAAGGCCGGCGACCTGCTCCAGCTCGACGAGCGCCGCGTGAAGGGCGACCTCGCGCGGTTCAAGGAGTTCATCGAGTCGCGCGGCGTCGAGACGGGCGCGTGGCGCGGCGACGTGAGCTGACAGCCGCACGAACCACGACGGAGCGGGTCCGGGGTCTCCCCGGGCCCGCTCTCGTCGTTCCGCCGGTCGCACCGCCCTGCCTCCGTTCCGGGCCGGCCGTGCGCACCGGCCGCACCTCCCGCATGCTGGGCCCATGCCGACCCGCGCCTCGTCCTGGATCCCGACGCGGGACGAGGCGGACAGACGGTTCACCGTCGGCGACCTGACCGCCGTCGCGCACGTCGGCGGGTCCGCCGATCCGGAGGTCGTCGTCGTGCTCGTGCACGGCCTGGGTTCGTCCTCCCGCGCCTTCCGCCCGATCGTCGACGAGCTCGCGCGCCGCGACGACGTCCGCGCCGCCGTCCACGCGATCGACCTGCCGGGGTACGGCGCCGCGCCTCGCACCGGGCGCGACGTCCCGCTCGCGGAGCACGCGGCGCTCGTCGCCGCGTACGTCCGCGACCGCGTCCTGGCGGTGGTGCCCGACGACGTCCCCGCACCTCCGGTCGTGCTGGTGGGCCACTCGATGGGTGGGCAGATCGTCGGGCAGGCGATGGCCGACCACCCGCGCGAGGCGCCCGCGGGCGTGCTCGTCGGACCGACCGCGGACCGCCACGCACGCACCGCGCCGCGCCACGCTCTGCGTCTCCTGCGCGACGGGTTCGGCGAGCGCCCGCGCGCGCTCGGCACGCTCGCCGTCGACTACGTCCTGCGTTGCACGCTGCCCTACTACGCGCGCCAGGTGCGCCGCATGCTGGACCACCGGCTCGAGGAGGTCCTGCCGCGCGTGCCAGGGCACGTCGTCGTGCTGCGCGGCAGGGACGACCCGATCGCGCCGCACGCCTGGGCCCGCGAGCTCGCGGACGCCGCGCTTCACGGCGAGCTGCGCGAGGTTGCCGGTCGCCACCACGCGATGGACTCGGACCCGGGCGCGCTCGTCGACGCGGTCCTCGACGCCGCACGGGACGTCGGAGAGGTCGCCCGGTGAGCGTGAGCCTCCTGGACCGTGCCCGACACCTGGCGCACTGGGCCGCCGACTACGCCTACGCCGGCGTCCGCCAGGTCGAGCACGGCCTGCGTCCCCGTCGGCCGGTGCCGAGCGGCGCAGGTGACCGTGCCCCCGTCCTGCTGCTGCCCGGCGTCTACGAGACCTGGCAGTTCCTCGCGCCCGAGGCTCGCGCGCTCGCCGCGGCGGGCCACCCGGTGCACGTCGTGCCGGACCTGCGGTACAACCGCGAGTCCGTCGCCGCGGGCGCCGACCTCGCCGCGGCGTACCTCGAGACGGCCGACCTGCGCGGTGCCGTGCTCGTCGCGCACAGCAAGGGCGGGCTCATCGGCAAGCGCGTCATGCTCTCCCCCGCCGGCGACCGCGTCGCCGGGATGGTCGCGGTCGCGACGCCGTTCCGCGGCTCGCGCTGGGCCCGTTACCTGGTGGGCCGCACGCTGCGCGCGTTCTCCCCCACCGACGCCGAGCTCCTCGCTCTCGTGGCGGAGCGCGCCGTCGACGCGCGCATCACCGCCGTCTACCCGCGGTTCGACCCGCACATCCCCGAGACCGGCGCGCTGCCGGGCGCGACGAACGTCGAGCTCCCCGTGTCCGGCCACTTCAAGCCGCTCGGCGACCCGCGCGTCGTGGCGGTCGTCGTGCGCGAGGTCGAGCGCCTGTCCCGGTCCACCGCCTCGCGCTGAGCCGTCGCGGTCATGGCGCGCCGGGGGCCGCCCCGACGCCCACCGTCACCCGCACGAGCTCCTGCGTGCACCGGGTCATCGCGACGTACAGCCCGTTCCAACCGCGCGGCTCCGCGGCGACGCCGTCGGGGTCCACGACGACCACCGCGTCCCACTCGAGGCCCTTGGCCTCCGACGCGCCGAGCACGGGGACGTCGGGGAACTCGTCGGGCACGGCGTCGCCGACGGCGTCGCGCAGCACCGCGAGCCGCGCGTGCGGCGCCACGACGCCGACCGTGCCGCCGTCGTACCGCGCGGCGAGCGCGGCGACCTCGGCCGCGACGACCGCCCCGAGCCCGGCTGCGCCCGACGTCACGTCGCGCGGCGGGACCCCCGACGAGCGCACCGCGCGCGGCGGCGTGCTGCGGCTGCCCGCCCGGCGCAGCACCGGACCGACGAGCTCCATCACCTCGCGCGGCGTGCGGTAGCAGATCGTCAGGTCGGCACGACGCCAACGAGTCCCGAGCACGGGGCCGACGGCGTCGTCCCAGTCGGTGTGGGGGTGCGGTGCCCGGGTCTGGTCGACGTCGCCCACGGCGGTCACGGACCGGGTCGGGCTGCGGCGCAGCACCATGTGCCACTGCATGGGCGACAGCTCCTGCGCCTCGTCCACCACGACGTGCCCGTACACCCAGTCCCGCCGCGCCGCCGCCCGCCCGGCGACGAACTCGCCCGGGTCGCCCGGCTCGTCCCGGGTGCCGAGCGCGTCGGCGAGCGCGTCGAGGAGCGGGACGTCGCTCGGCGCGAGCGCGAGGGGCTCGGCCACGACGCGGCGGACCTCCGCCGCCGAGAGCTCCGGCGCGAGGCGGGAGAGCAGCGTGGCGTCGCCCAGCAGGTCGTCCAGCGCGGTGCGCGGATCGACGACCGGCCACCAGGCGTCGAGCACGGTCGTCACCGCGGGGTCGCGCGCGAGGTCGCCGCGCAGCCGCTCGAGATCGTCCTCCGTGAGCTCCCCGTCGACGTCGCCGCCCTTCGCGCCGGTGGTCGCCGCGCGGTCGTCGCGCGCCGCGAGCCCTGCGTCGAGGCGGCCGAGCACGTCCTCGAACCCTTCCTCCACCCGCTCGAGCAGCTCCGCATGGCGCGCCGCGACCTCGTCCACGAGCGCGTCGAGCAGCAGGTCGTGCGCTCGACGGCGTGCGGCGAGCACGCTGCGGCCCCCGGCCCGGGCGGCGCGCAGAACGCGCGAGACCCGGTCGGCATCGAGCGTGTGCGGCTCGCCGTCGACCCGCACCGCGAGCGCCCGAGCGCCCGGGACGAGCGCGTCGGCGTACCGGCCGACCACGTCCTGCCAGAGCGCGCGGCCCTTGATCTCGGCGACGTCGCGCTCCTCCTCGCGCTCGGGCACGACGCCGGGCACGAGCGTGTCGCACGTCGCCGACACGACGGCCGTCTCGCCGAGCGCGGGCAGCACCTGGGCGACGTACTCGAGGAACCGGGTCGACGGGCCGAGCAGGAGGACGCCCCGCTCGGCGAGGTGCGGGTGGGTGAACAGCAGGTAGGCGACGCGGTGCAGCGCCACGACGGTCTTGCCCGTGCCCGGCCCGCCCTGCACGACGAGCGTCCCGTCCGCCGGCGCGCGCACGATCGCGTCCTGCTCGGTCTGGAGCGTCGCGACGGCGGTCCCCATGCGTCCCGTGCGGCGCTCGGACAGGGCGGCGAGCAGTGCGCCCTCGCCGACGAGCCCGTCGTCTGCTCCGTCGCCGTCGACGCCGTCGAGCGGCTCGTCGTCAACGCCCGTCACGCGCTTCCCGGAGGTGCGCACGTGCCGACGGCGCGCGAGGCCCTGCGGCTCGAGCGCCGTCGCGGTGTAGAAGGCGCGCGCACCCGGTGCGCGCCAGTCGAGCACGAGCGGGTCTGCGTCGCCGTCCGCCGCGGCGATCCCGACACGGCCGACGTGGCGCGTCACCCCGCCGACCGTGTCGATGCGGCCGAAGACGAGCCCGCTGTCCGCGTGCTCGAGCTCGGCCCGACGCCGTCGCAACCCGGCGCGGCGGGAGTGCTCGACGGCGCCGTCCGCCCCGGACGTGTCGGTCTCGGCGGGCGCCGCGAGCTGCGCGTCCAGCTCGTCGAGCAGCTGTACCCTGCGTGCGAGCGCGGCATCGAGATGCCGCTGCTCCTCGGCCAGGGCGTGCGCCGCCGCGTCGTGCGGGGTGATCTCCTGCAGCGTGGTGCCAGGGGCGGTGATGGACGGGGAGGGCTGGACCGGCATGGAACCTCTTCTCGTACGACGTACGGACACGAGGCCAACGCGCCGGTGCGCCAGGTTGTTCCCGGCGACCGAAAGTCGTCCGGAAGGCGTCCCCTGAGGTCAGGACCGCGTCGCCCAGAACGCCACCGCCGACGCCGCCGCGACGTTCAGCGAGTCCACTCCCCCGGCCATGGGGATCTTCACGACCTGGTCCGCCGCCTCGACCGCGCCGCGCGACAGCCCGTCGCCCTCGGTCCCGAGGACGAGCGCGAGGCGCTCCGGCGCGTCGGCGACGAGCTCGTCCAGGCTCACCGCGTCGTCGGACAGCGCGAGCGCCGCGACGGTGAAGCCGTCCTCCTGCAGCGCCGCGAGCCCGCCGGGCCAGGTCTCGAACCGCGTCCACGGGACCTGGAACACCGTGCCCATGCTGACCCGCACGGACCTGCGGTACAGCGGGTCGGCGCACCGCGGCGAGACGAGCACGGCGTCGACGCCGAGCGCGGCGGCCGAGCGGAAGATCGCGCCCACGTTCGTGTGGTCCACGACGTCCTCGATGACCGCCACGCGCCGGGCACCCGCGCCGCCGCGAGCGCCGGTCACGAGCTCGTGGACGCTCGGCAGCGGCGGCCGGTGCATGGCCGCGAGCGCCCCGCGGTGCAGGTGGAACCCTGTGATCGCCTCGAGCACGTCGGGCTCGCCGACGAACACCGGCACGGGCTCGCCTGTGCCGCCCGGGGCGTCGTCGACGGGGAACCGCACGGCGAGCTCCTCGATGTCCTCGGCGAGGTCCGCGAGCCAGCGCTCCGCCATGAGGAACGACCGCGGCCGGTGCCCCGCGGCGAGCGCGCGACGGATGACGGTCGAGCTCTCCGCGATGTACAGGCCCTTCTCCGGCTCGTGCTTCGCGCGCAGCGCCACGTCCGTGAGGCTCGTGTAGTCGGCGAGCCGTTCGTCGGCAGGGTCGGTGACGCGGACGACGTGCACGCTCTCGGGGATCACGCCGTCGATTCTCCACGATCAGCCGACCGTGGCGGGCATCCTGCGCACCGGCCGCCGGGCGGTCCGGCTGGTGCTCGCGGCAGGCGCTGGCGTCCCGAGCCGGTCGAGCACCGTGTCGAGAGCCCGGTGGTAGGCCCATGCTCGGGGATACGCGCTGTGGGCCGCCACGGTGAGGAGGTAGGCGCCGCGGTCGACCTCGTCGGCCCCCCGGTCCACGGGGTTCGTCCCGTAGGACACGACGGGGAAGCCGAGGAAGTCCGTGCGGCGCCACAGGTTGACCCACGCGGGCAGCCGTTCGCCGTGCCGCAGGAGCCGGGCGAGCGTGGGCGTCGCCGGGTCGAGCGGCGCGGAGCCGGGCCCGGCCCACGCGCGGGACCAGGCGGCGTCGGCGTCCCGCCGCTCGGCCGTCGCCTTCTCGTCGTGGAGGCGCGTGGCGCGGTAGGCACGCTCCGCGGCGTCGGCCTCGACCTCGAGCGCACGTCGTTCCGCCACGACCGGACCTGTCACGGCGTCCTCCGACGCCTCGAGCGGGACCCTGGCGGCCTTGAGCGCCTTCCTGGCGGCGTCGACGTCGTCGCGCAGCTCCTCGAGGCGGGCCTCCGGCAGCTTGTGCGCCGTCGCCGCCCGCAGCCGGGACTCGGCCTGCCGGAGCTCGGCGTCCCGCGCGACAGCCGTCCTGCGGAGCGCGGCATGCTCGTCGAACACGTTCTGTGCCTCGCTCCCGGCTCGCGCCGCGGGACGCAGCTGCCGCACGGCCTCGCGCAGCGCGACCCGGGGGTTCGTGGTCTGCCGGAGCCACGGGTCCCCGCGCCACGCCGGTCCGCCGCAGGGCGGCGTCCCGAGCACCTGCGGACCGAGCAGGGACGGGAAGAACCGGCCGAAGTAGGGACGGAGCTGGACCCCGTACGTGAGGAGCCCCAGCCGCCCGTCGCCGTCCGTCCGGAGCTCGGGAGAGAGCTCACCGGTGCGTGGCGCCGGGTTCCCCGCACGGCCCAGCACGACGGCGACGGCCATGACGGCGCCGAGCGAGTGCGCCGAGAGCACGACGCGACGCCGGGGTGCCGCGGCGACGCGCCGGGCGAGCGGCAGGTCCTCGGCGTCGAGCCACGACTCGACGCGCGCCGCGACCTCGGGGACGGTGCGCTCCGCATAGCACGGCGGGCCGAACGGGTGCGCGCTGCGCGGCAGGAAGCACATGAGGTCCCACAGCAGGCCCCAGGGCCGGGAGAACCCCTCCGAGCCCGCGGCGACGAAGCTCGCCACGAGCGCGAGGGCGAGCGCCCCGACGGCGGGCACCGCGACGGCCGCGAGCTGGTCCCAGCCGAGGTCCCACACCCCGGCGACCGACTCCCCCGTCCGCCCGAGCAGGATCGTCACGACGAGCGTGCACCAGGACGCGAGGGCGAGGACCCCGACGGCGTTCTCCGCCCGGTGGGTCACCGCGGCGACCTGTCGGGCGCGGACGGCGCGACGTGCCGCGACGGGGATGTCGGCGACCCGCTGCCGCGTGCCCTCGGTCCGGCGCCGCTCAGCCTCGGTGATGCTCGACGCCGCCCAGGCCGTCGGTCCGATCGTGTCGGAACTCGTCCTGGCGGCGCGCCCGATCCAGGTCGTCCAGGGGCGCGTGAGGTCGTGCAGCCCCGGCGCGGCGAGCGCGAGCAGCCCGACGAGGGCGGTCGCGCACAGCACGAGGGCGCTGATGCCGAACTCGGTGTACGCGGAGGGGACGGGCAGGTCCTGCACGCCGGGGACGGTGCGGACGATCGCGATGCTGAGCTGCCCGTCAGCGTCCGGGCGCGTGTCCCGCCCGCCGGCCAGGTACACCTGGGTCCCCAGGACCAGCAGGCTCGTGAGCACCGCCGCGGTCGCGGTGGCGGTCAGCAGGAACACCCCGGGACCAGCACCCGACCAGCCCGACCAGCGCTCGGGGCCCTGCCGACGGGCCGGCGAGAGCGCCGGGACGAGCGCGACGCCGAGCGGCACCGCGAGCGCCGCGACGGCGCCCCAGACGAGGAGCGCGTTCGCCGTCTGGCCGTACGCGGCGACCGCACCGCCGTCGTCCACGACCCGGGCGACGGCGACGACGGCGAGGCACGCCGTGACCACCACGGGCACCGCGGCCCACATGACCGTCGGGACGCGCCGCCGCCACAGCAGCGCGGCCGCGGCGATCCCGGTCAGGGCGGCGCCGAGCATCGTGGGTGCCACGTCGATCCCGACGTACGACGGCAGCGCGGCCCCCGGGGCCCGCCGTGCGCTGACCATCGCGGCGGCGATCCAGAGGACGACCGCGAGGGCGAGCGTGGCGACGGCGAGGGCGCCCTTCCAGCGAGGCGGCGTCACCTGGATCCCGTCGTCGTCGTTGCGCAGCGCGACGACCACCCCGCTCAGGGCGACGACGACCGCCCCGGCCACGAGGAGGGCCGTGCCCGACCTCGACCGGTCGTCGGTCCAGGCGAGCAGGACGGCGACCAGGGCGATCGCCCCGGCGAGGTGCGCGAGGAGGGCCGAGGGACCGGCGACACGCCGGCTCCAGAAGCCCGCCCGGTACAGCAGCGGGCCCGTCCCGGCCCCGACCCGCACCTGACCCGCGCGGGCGAGGGAGACGCGCTCGTCGAACCGGACCTGACCGGCGCGCGCGACGGCGACCAGCAGCAGGACGACGGCGATCGGGACGAGCGAGAGCAGCACCACGCGGTCGCCGTGGTCGGTCCGGGCCAGGCCGTCGAGCACCGCCGGGACGCGCGCGCACACGTCGACGGTCGTGGCGTCCGGTGCCACGGCACCCATGCAGCGCGTGCCGACGACGAGGACCGTCACCGTCGTCACCGCGGCGGTGAGCAGGAGGGTGAGCGCGAGGCCGAACAGGCGCACGGCCGCCGCCGCGGCCTCGGGTCGTGCCCGCTCCACGGTCTCGTCGGCGCGCCGGGCCGGGTCATGGCCGATGTCCCCGTCCTCCGCCCCTGGGACGCGCCGGGCCCAGTACGCCACGTTCGCGAGGCCGAACGGCACGTTGAGGGCCCACAGCGCGCGCGTGAGCCCGCGCCCGACGGCGCCCACGACCCCGGACAGGGGGAAGGCCCCGAGGCGTGCCATCGCCCCCCATGAATAGGCCTCGCGCCGGACGTCGGCGCGGATCGCGTGGAGGTCGCCCGGCGCGACCGGCACGGTCCCGGTCCCCGGGATGCGGTCGCGCTCGTCCGCAGCGGGCGTCGGTACCCAGAAGCTGCCCAGTCCGTCGCCGTCGCACTGCTCGACCTCACCGGGCGGGAGGTCGAGCATCCCGTGCGGCGGCGTGTTCGCCACGCCGTGGATCCGCAGCTCGAGGACGGTCTGCTCGGTCGTGCGCTCGTCAGGCATCCTGCCCACCTCCGACGTCCGCGTCGCGCGGCCGTCGCGCGACGCTGCCCACGACGTAGGGAGGGCGGCGCGGCGGAAACCTGCCACCGGACGACGTCGCGAGTTCTGTCCAGACTGTCTAGACTGATTCGCGGGAGGTGATGACGATGGCCAGCTGGCAGGTCCAGGACGCGAAGCAGCGTCTCAGCGAGGTGCTGCGGCAGGCAGCCGACGGCACACCCCAGGTGATCACTCGGCACGGCAAGGACGTCGCCGTGGTCGTGGGGATCGACCTCTACCACGAGCTGACGGGAGTCCGACTGGAGCTCGCCGACTACCTCCTGCAGGCGCCCGAGGCCGACGACCTCGAGGTCGTGCGCGACCGCTCCACGCCGCGCGAGGTCGACCTGGGGACCGGTTCATGAGGTATCTGCTCGACACGGACGTCGTCTCCGAGCTGGTCAGGTCGCGACCCCACACGCACGTCGTGTCGTGGCTCCGCGGGCTGCGCACGGACCAGCTCCATCTCTCCGTGCTGACGATCGGGGAGATCCGCACCGGCGTCGAACGACTGGCTCTCCGCGACCCGCGACGGGCGAGCGCCCTCGACGCGTGGGTCCGCGGGCTGGAGGACGGCTACGCCGACCGCCTTCTGCCCGTGACCCTCGACGTCGCCGCACGGTGGTCGACGCTGCACGCGACGCGGACGCTCCCGGCCGTGGACTCCCTGCTCGCGGCGACCGCGCTCGTGCACGGCCTCACGGTCGCGACCCGCAACGCGCGGGACTTCCGTGACACGGGCGTCCCCGTCGTCGACCCGTTCACGGACCCGAGCGGACGCTGAAGGACGTTCGCCCTCTCGCGCGATGCGCCCGCGAGCGGTCGAATGGGCACATGGGACCCGCGCCGGACGCCGTGCCGACCTCCACCACGACCCTCGCCGACGACCCCGCGCTCGCCGCGCCGTGGTCGCGGCCGCCTGCCGACGTCGTCGCCGCGCTGCGCTCGACCGACGACGGGATCACGGGCGACGACGCCGCCGCACGCCTCGCGGAGGTCGGGCCGAACCGTCTCGCACCGCCGCAGCGCGACCCGCTGTGGAAGCGGATCCTGGTCCACTTCGACGACATCCTCATCTACATCCTGCTCGTGTCCGCCGTGCTCAAGGCGATCCTCGGCGACTGGGTCGACTTCACCGTGATCCTCGCGGTCGCCGTCATCAACGCGGCCATCGGGTTCATCCAGGAGGGCCGGGCCGAGAGCGCGCTCGACGGCATCCGCAACATGCTCTCCGTGACCGCGCAGGTCCGGCGCGACGGGGCGTGGACGAACATCGACGCCGACGACGTCGTGCCGGGCGACGTCGTGCGCGTGCGCTCGGGCGACAAGGTGCCGGCCGACGTGCGGCTCCTGCAGGCGACGAACCTGCGCGTCGAGGAGTCGGCGCTCACGGGCGAGTCGGTGGCGTCGTCGAAGAAGGTCGCCGAGGTGGAGGCCGACGCGGGCGTCGGGGACCGCACGAGCATGCTCTTCTCGGGGACCATCGTCGCCGCCGGCCAGGGCGTCGGGGTCGTGACCGCCACCGGTCAGGCGACCGAGATCGGGCGCATCCAGACGATGATCTCCGAGGTCCGCAACCTCGAGACACCGCTCACGCGTCAGCTCGACCGCTTCGGCAAGATCCTCGCCGTCCTCATCCTCGCGATGGCTGCCGTCATGGTGGTCATCGGGCGCGTGGTCCACGACTTCTCGGTGCCCGAGCTCATCTCGGCGTCCATCGGCTTCGCCGTCGCGGCGGTCCCCGAGGGGCTGCCCGCGCTCGTGACCATCACGCTCGCGCTCGGCGTGCAGCAGATGGCGCGGCGGCGCGCGATCACACGCAAGCTCCCGGCGGTCGAGACGCTCGGCTCGGTCACGACGATCTGCTCGGACAAGACCGGGACGCTCACGAAGAACGAGATGACCGCGCGCACGGTGCGCACGGCCGCGCGGGCGTTCGCGGTCGCGGGCGCCGGGTATGCGCCGGTCGGCGAGGTGACGCTCGTGCCCGACGTCGCGGGGTCGGGCGGGGCGGGCGACGCACCCGGCGCGCCGGCCGGGCGGGGCGACCCGTCGTCGTCGGGCACACGTCACGCGGACCTGGACGACGACCCGGACCTCGCTGCGGTAGCGACCGCCATGATGCTGTGCAACGACGCGCGCATCGTGCCCGACGACACCGACGCGGACGGGTGGCGCCTGGTCGGCGAGCCGACCGAGGGGGCGCTGCGCACGCTCGGCATGAAGGCGGGCGTCGACCCGACGGGGTGGCGGCGCGTCGCCGTCGTGCCGTTCGAGTCGGAGAACAAGTTCATGGCGACGCTGGACGCTGACAGTGCCGGCGCGCTGCACGTGCACGTCAAGGGAGCCCCGGACCGGGTGCTCGACCGCTGCGCGACGCAGACCGGCGCGGACGGGCGGCCGGTGCCGCTCGACCGGGACCTGTGGGAGCAGCAGATCGACGCGCTCGGCGCGCGTGGGCTGCGCGTCCTCGCCGCGGCTCGGGCACGCGCGGCGGACGGGACGTCGACGCTCGACGCTGACGACGTCGCGACGGGGCTCGAGCTCTGCGGGCTCGTCGGGATCGTCGACCCGCCGCGGCCCGAGGCCGTCGCGGCGATCGCCGAGTGCCGCGACGCCGGCATCCGCGTGAAGATGATCACGGGCGACCACGCGGGCACCGCGGTCGCGATCGGGCGCGAGATGGGTATCGTGGACGCCCACGGTGCCGACGGCGGCGAGCCCACCGCCCCTGCGGTGCTCACCGGTCCGGAGCTCGAGGCGATGTCGACGGAGAAGCTGCGCGCCGTGGTGCGCGACGTCGACGTCTACGCGCGCACGAGCCCCGAGCACAAGATCCGGATCGTCTCCGCGCTCCAGTCGCACGGCGAGGTCGTCGCCATGACGGGCGACGGCGTGAACGACGCACCCGCGCTCACGCAGGCGGACGTCGGCGTCGCGATGGGCATCAAGGGCACCGAGGCGACGAAGGAGGCCGCGGAGGTCGTCCTCGCGGACGACAACTTCGCGACGATCGAGCGCGCCGTCAAGGAGGGGCGCCGGATCTACGACAACATCCGCAAGTCGGTGCTGTTCCTCCTGCCGACCAACGGGGCGCAGTCGCTCGTCATCCTCGTCGCCGTGCTGTTCGGGCTGACGCTCCCCCTGCAACCGGTCCAGGTCCTGTGGATCAACATGATCACCGCGGTCACGCTGTCTCTCGCGCTCGCGTACGAGAGGGCCGAGCCCGACGTCATGCGCCGCGCGCCGCGCGACCCCGGCGCGTCGATCCTCGACGGCGCGTACCTGCGCCGGGTCCTGCTCGTGTCGTTGCTCATCGGTGGCGCGACGATCCTGCTGTTCTACGTCGAGCGGGCGCAGGGCGTGCCGCTCGCCGAGGCGCAGACGACGGCCGTGACGATGCTCGCGCTCGGCCAGCTCGCGTACCTGTTCAACTGCCGGTTCCTCGACCGCTCGAGCCTCACGGTCGACGTCCTGCGCGGCAACCGCGTCGTCTGGATCTCGGCCGCCACGCTGCTCGTGCTCCAGGTGGTCTTCGTCTACACGCCGTTCATGCACACGTGGTTCGAGTCGGCCCCGATCGACCTCGCGGAGTGGGGCAAGACGCTCGGGCTCTCGGTCGTGGTGTTCCTGCTCGTCGAGGTCACGAAGTGGGTCGACCGGCGCTGGCTGGCGCGCGACCACGTCCCGGAGCTCGCGATGCGCCGCTGACGGACCGCTCACAGGTTCGGGGCGTCAACCCGCGGGAGGGCCGGCGGTCACCGCCGCCGCATCGTCCTGGTCGTCGGCGTCGGCGCCGACCGGCGCCGCGAACTGGCTCTCGTAGAGCCGTGAGTACGCGCCGCCGGCCGCGAGGAGCTCGTCGTGCGACCCCTTCTCGACGATGTCGCCGTGCTCCATGACGAGGATCGTGTCGGCGTCGCGGATGGTGGACAGCCGGTGCGCGATGACGAACGACGTGCGCCCCTCGCGCAGCGCGTTCATGGCCTGCTGCACGAGCACCTCCGTGCGGGTGTCCACCGAGCTCGTCGCCTCGTCGAGCACGAGGATCGCCGGGTCGGCGAGGAACGCGCGCGCGATGGTCAGGAGCTGCTTCTCCCCCGCCGAGACGCTGCTGCCCTCGTCGTCGATCACGGTCGCGTACCCGTCGGGCAGGGTCCGGACGAACGGGTCGACCGACGTCGCGCGCGTCGCGGCGAGGAACGCCTCGTCATCGACACTGCCCACCTGGCGCGACTCCCTCACGCCGTAGCGCAGGTTGTCCTCGATCGTGCCCTTGAACAGCCACGTGTCCTGCAGCACCATGCCGATGTCGGAACGCAGGTCGTCGCGCGTCATGTCGCGCGTGTCGACGCCGTCGAGCGTGATCCGTCCGGAGTCGACGTCGTAGAAGCGCATGAGCAGATTCACGAGCGTCGTCTTCCCGGCGCCGGTCGGGCCGACGATCGCGATCGTCTGCCCCGGCTCGACGACGAGGTCGAGGTGCGAGATGAGCGGGACGTCCGGGTCGTAGGAGAACGAGACGTCCTCGAACGCGACGCGTCCGCGCACGGGCTCGACCGTCGCGGCGGGCGACGGGTCGGGAGACTGCTCCTCGGCGTCGAGCAGGTCGTAGACACGCTCGGCCGACGCGACGCCCGACTGGAGCAGGTTCATCATCGACGCGATCTGCGTGATGGGCTGCGTGAACTGGCGCGAGTACTGGATGAACGCCTGCACGTCGCCGAGCGTCATCGTGCCCGACGCGACGCGCAGACCGCCCACGACCGCGACGATCACGTAGTTGAGGTTCGCGATGAACCCCATCGCGGGCTGGATGGTGCCGGAGATGAACTGCGCCCTGAAGCTCGACCGGTACAGCGCGTCGTTCTCGCGGTCGAAGTCCTCGATCGCCGCCTGCTGGTGGCCGTAGACCTTGACCAGGGTGTGGCCCGTGTACATCTCCTCGACGTGGGCGTTGAGGCGGCCGGTCGCCGCCCACTGCTCGATGAACTGCGGCTGCGAGCGCTTCGCGATCTGCGCCGTGACGAGCACCGACAGCGGCACGGTGACGAGGGCGATGACGGCGAGCAGCGGCGAGATCCAGAACATCATCGCGAGCACGCCGATCACCGTGAGGATCGACGTGACG
Organism: Cellulosimicrobium sp. BMG9.23; assembly: GCF_059159985.1. Lineage (NCBI taxonomy): Bacteria > Bacillati > Actinomycetota > Actinomycetes > Micrococcales > Promicromonosporaceae > Cellulosimicrobium > Cellulosimicrobium sp. BMG9.23. Next base: position 20,825 of record NZ_JBZGBZ010000006.1, on the reverse strand, counting down.
AGCTGGGACAGCGTCTGCGTGAGCGTCTGCGAGATGTTGTCGATGTCGTTCGTCACGCGCGAGAGGATCTCGCCGCGCGGGTTCCGGTCGAAGTACGACAGCGGCAGGCGCCCGAGCTTGGCCTGCACGTCGCCGCGCAGGCGGAGCACGGTGCGCTGCACCACGATCGCCGTGATGCGCCCCTGGAGCCAGCCGAAGAGGAACGAGCCCACGTAGACGGCGAGCACCCACGCGAGCACCGTCGCGAGCGCCGTGAAGTCGATCCCCTGGCCGGGAACGAGGCCGACCATGCCGGAGACGAGGTCGGCGACCTGGTCCTCGCCCTGGTCCCGCAGCCCCTGCACGGCCTGGGCCTGCGTGATGCCCGACGGCAGCTGCGAGCCGACCACGCCGGCGAAGATGATGTTCGTCGCGTTGCCGAGCAGCTTGGGCCCGGCGACGGCGAGCGCCACCGAGACGATGCCGAGGAGCACCACCGCCACGACGGGCACGCGCTCGGGGCGCAGCGCCCCCGCGAACCGGCGCAGCGTGCCGCGGAAGTTCATCGGCTTCTCGCCCGGCATCCCCATGCCGCCCATCGGCCCGTGTCCGCCTCCGGTGGGACGACCGCGGAGCCGGGTCGAGGCGACGTCGCGCTCGGTCGCCTCGCTCGTCACGGTGCCGTCGCCCTCGTCGGTGCTCAGCGCGAGCGCCTCGTCCGCGCTCCGGGCCGTCTCGTCGCGGCTCATGCTGCTTCCTCCATCGAGAGCTGGGAGTAGACGATCTCCTGGTAGGTCTCGTTGGACTCGAGGAGCTCGCTGTGCGTGCCGCGCCCGACGATGCGGCCGTGGTCGAGCACGAGGATCTGGTCGGCGCCGCGGATGGTCGCGACGCGCTGCGCGACGACGATGACGGTCGACTGCCGGGTCCGCGGCGCGAGCGCCGCGCGCAGCCGCGCGTCCGTCGCGTAGTCGAGCGCCGAGAACGAGTCGTCGAACAGGTAGACGGCCGGCTCGCGCACCACCGCGCGGGCGATCGCCAACCGCTGCCGCTGACCACCCGAGAAGTTCGTCCCGCCCTGCGCGACCGGGGACGCGAGCCCCTGGTCGAGCGACTCGACGAAGTCGCGCGCCTGGGCGACCTCGAGCGCCGCCCACAGCTCGTCGTCGCTGGCCTCGGGCCTGCCGTAGCGCAGGTTGTCCGCGACGGACCCCGAGAACAGGTAGGCCTTCTGCGGCACCAGCCCGAGGAGCGAGCCCAGGTCGGCGCCGCTCAGGTCGCGCACGTCCGTGCCGTCGATCCGCACCGACCCGCCGGTGACGTCGAACAACCGGGGGACGAGGTTGAGCAGCGTGGTCTTGCCCGACCCGGTCGAGCCGATGATCGCCGTCGTGCGGCCCGGCTCGGCGACGAGCGAGACGTCGTGCAGGACCGGCTCCTCCGCTCCCGGGTACCGGAACTCGACGTCCGTGAGCTCGACCCTCCCGGTGCGGTCACCGAGCGCGACCGGGTGCTCGGGCTCGACGACGGACGCCTCCGCATCGAGCACCTCGGTGATGCGCTCGGCGGAGACAGCCGCCCGCGGCACCATGACGAACATCATCGTCGACATCATGACGGCCATGAGGATGTACATGAGGTAGGACAGGAAGGCCGTCAGGGCTCCGACCTCCATCGCGCCCGCGTCGATCTGCCGCCCGCCGAACCACAGCACCGCGACGCTCGACGCGTTCATGACGAGCATGACGGTCGGGAACATCAGGGCCATGAGCTTGCCGGCCCGCAGGGACGTGTCGAACAGCGCCTCGTTGGCCTCCCCGAACCGCCGCTCCTCGTGACGCTCGCGCACGAAGGCACGGATCACGCGGATGCCCGTGATCTGCTCGCGCAGCACGGCGTTGATCACGTCGATGCGCTTCTGCATCTGCCGGAAGTACGGCACCATTCGCGCCACGATCAGGCCGACGCTCACGCCCAGCACCGGGACGATCACGAGCAGGAGCGCCGACAGCTCGACGTTCTCCTGGAGCGCCATGACGACGCCGCCCACGAGCATGATCGGCGCCATCACCATGATGGTGAAGGACAGCAGCACGACCATCTGCACCTGCTGGACGTCGTTGGTCGTGCGGGTGATGAGCGACGGCGCGCCGAAGCGACCCATCTCCTGTGCCGAGAAGCGCTGGACGTTCGTGAAGAGGCCGGCGCGCACGTCGCGGCCGAGAGTCATCGCGACCCGGGCGCCGTAGTACACGGCGACGATCGCGCACACGACCTGCCCGAGGCTGACGGCGAGCATGATGCCGCCGGTCCGCACGATGTACGCGGTGTCGCCCTGGGTCACGCCCTGGTCGATGATGTCGGCGTTGAGGCTCGGGAGGTAGAGGGTCGCCATGGTCTGGACGAGCTGGAGGACCAGGACGACCACGATCGGTGTGGTGTACGGGCGCAGGTAGGCCCGCAGGAGTCTGAGGAGCATGGGAGGTCCTGTCGCTGGGAGCGTGACGGGTTAAGGGGGCGAGGTGCTGCTCGACGGCGCCGCGGGGGCGGGCGCTCGGGCGGGACGTACGCGGCGGGCCGGTGTGTCAGGGGGACGGGTCGGTGCCCGTGGGCTCGGCGATCCCGTGCAGGAGGAGGTCGGCCACCTGGTCGGCGTCGAGGCGGCTCCCGCCCGCGAGGTGCGCGACCGCGGGCGCCAGGACGAAGGACGACACGACCACCGCGGCGACGCTCACCGGAACCCGCAGCTCGTCCTGGTGCGGGCGCAATCGCTCCTCGATCGCGGCGCCCAGGGCCGCGGCAGAGCGCTGGCGCGCGTCGAAGCCGGGGTGCGGGCGGTGCGCGCCGTCGCCGACGGTCGCCGACTCCCGGCCCGGTCCGCCGCCCCCCGGGCCGAAGCGCCCGCCGAGGACCTGGTGCGCGGCCGCGAAGACACGCATGCCCGCCCGTTGTGCCTCGGCGAGCAGTCCGGCGAGCTCACGGACGAGCGCGGGGAGGTCGTCGCCGGGGAGCGCGAGGATGGCGTCGACCAGGGGCTGCGGGTCGAGCGAGCGGACCACCGCGGCACGCAGGAGCTCGTCCTTGTCGGCGAACGCCCGGAAGAGCGTGCCCTCCGCGACGCCGGCGGCCTCGGCGATCTGACGCGTCGTGACCGCGGCCCCGTGCTCGACGAGGAGCGGCACCGTCGCGGCCGCGATCGCGTCCCGACGGTCGTCGCGGGACATCCGTGCGGCGCGTTCGGGACGCGCTGCGGCGCGGGGCGAGGCGATCACAGGGACGAGACTATGTGAGTGAGCACTCACTTGCAACAGGTTTCTGTCGCGACCGGGACGGTCGACGCGACGGGACCCCGTACCGCGGTGCGGGGTCCTGTCGGGATCGGACCCCGGAGCTCAGCGCCCCGGCTCGAACGACGGCGGCTGCCCGAACGGCGGCTCGTCCGTCGGCGGTTCGTCCTCGGTCACGGGCGGCGGGGGCGGGGGCGCGGACGGCGCCGGTCCGCCGAGCGGTCGAGGAGACGCCGCCCCCGGCTCGGGCGGCGCCGCACGGTGCTGGCCGCCGGGGTGCTGGCCGCGCTCCGTTGACGGGTCGAACGGCAGCCCGGACCGCGTCCCGGAGCTCGTGGCGTCGGCCGTCGCCGCCTCCGCCTGGCGTCGCGCCTCCGCGAGCGCCTCCGCGGGGTCGGTGAGCGACGGTGTCCCGAACCGGATCCGGTCGCGGTCGCGCTCGCGCCGCGCCTCGGCGCTCGCCTCGGCGGCCTCCGCGTCCGTGGCGGGCGCCGGGCCCGGCACTCCCCCGCCGTCGATTCCGGGCACGCCGCCGAAGCCCTTCGCGATCGAACCGAGCGCCGCCGTGAACTCGGTCGGCACGACCCACAGCTTGCTCGCCGTGCCGTTGGCGATCTTCGGCAGCATCTGCAGGTACTGGTATGCGAGGAGCTTCGGGTCGGCGTCGCCCTCGTGGATCGCGTCGAACACCTGGAGGATCGCGCGCGCCTCGCCCTCGGCCGTGAGGATCTTCGCCTGCGCGTCACCCTCGGCGCGCAGGATCGCGGCCTGCTTCTCTCCCTCGGCCGTGAGGATCTGGGACTGCTTGAAGCCCTCGGCCGTGAGGATCGCGGCGCGGCGGTCCCGCTCCGCGCGCATCTGCTGCTCCATCGACCCCTGGACGCTCGCCGGCGGGTCGATCGACTTCAGCTCGACGCGGTTCACGCGGATGCCCCAGCGACCCGTCGCGTCGTCGAGCACGCCACGCAGCTGCCCGTTGATCTGGTCACGGCTCGTGAGCGTCTGCTCGAGGTCCATCGACCCGATGACGTTGCGCAGCGTGGTGACGGTGAGCTGCTCGATCGCCGTGATGTAGTTCGCGATCTCGTACACCGCGGACTTCGGGTCCGTGACCTGGAAGTAGATGACGGTGTCGATGCTCACCACGAGGTTGTCCGACGTGATGACGGGCTGCGGCGGGAACGAGACGACCTGCTCGCGCAGGTCGACGGACGCGCGCACCCTGTCGACGAACGGGACGAGCAGGTGCAGGCCGGGCTCGAGGGTGCGCGAGTAGCGACCGAGCCGCTCGACGATGAGCGCCACGGCCTGCGGGACGATGCGCACCGCCTTGACGAGCGCGACGATCACGAAGATCAGGACGAGCGCGAGGACGATGTACGCGAGGATCGTTCCGGGGCTGGGGTCGGTCATCGACTGCCTCCTGGTCGCTTCCCCAGCCCGGCCGGGCCTGGGTGGTATGCCGTAGGACGTCTCGGTCTGGTCAGGCTCCTCGGGGGTGCTCCGCCGGCAGCGGGGCGACGACGGCGGTCGCGCCGTCGATGCGCAGGACGCGCACGTCGGCGCCCGCGGGGATCGGTGGGGCGTCGGGCTCCGTGCGCGCGGTCCAGACCTCGCCGACGAGCTTGACGCGGCCCCCGACCTCGGTGACCTGGTCGACGGCGAGCGCGGCCCGCCCGACGTGCGCGGCGACGTTCGTCTCGGCGAGGGGCACGCGGTCCCGCAGACCCCGCAGGAGCCACGGCCGCAGCGTCAGGAGGAGGATCACGCTGACGACGGCGAACGTGAGGATCTGGAGCCACAGCGGTCCGCCCGCCGCGTTCACGCCGGCCGCTGCGAGCGCGCCGCCGGCGAACATGACGAGCACCAGGTCGAGCGAGATGATCTCGATCAGCGCGAAGACGAGGGCGCCCCCGACCCACCACAGCCAGTCCATCTCGACCCCCCATTGTCCGTGCGGTCTTTACGAATACTTTACCGAACTTTCCGGCCGGATGCACGCGTCGGGGTCCAGGCGAGTCGCTGCTCCGCGACCGTCGGACCTGGTCAGGGGCGAGCCGCGCGCGCCATCCAGCGCCCGCCGCCGTGCGCCACGAGCAGAGGGAGCCCGAAGGCCTCGCTGAGGTTCTCGGCCGTGAGGACCTCCCCGATCGGTCCGGCCCGGTGGACCGCACCGTCGCGCAGCAGCATGAGGTGCGTGAAGCCCGGAGGGATCTCCTCGACGTGGTGCGTGACCAGCACGAGGACGGGCGACGCCGGGTCCCCGGCGAGCTCCGAGAGCGCCCCCACGAGCTCCTCGCGACCCCCGAGGTCGAGCCCGGCGGCGGGCTCGTCGAGCAGGAGGATCTCCGGGTCGGTCATGAGCGCCCGCGCGATCTGCGTGCGCTTGCGCTCACCCTCCGACAACGTCCCGAACGTGCGGTCCGCTAGACCGTCCACCCCGAACGCGCGCAGCAGGTCGTCCGCGCGCTCGGTGTCGAAGTCCTCGTAGCTCTCGCGCCACCGCCCGGTCACGCCGTACGCGGCGGTGAGCACGACGTCGCGCACCGTCTCGTCGGCCGGGATGCGCTCGGCGAGCGCGGCCGAGGCCAGCCCGATGCGCGGGCGCAGCTCGAACACGTCGACGCGGCCCAGCCGCTCGCCCAGCACCTCGGCGACGCCCGACGTGGGATGCATGCGCGCCGAGGCGATCTGCAGCATGGTCGTCTTGCCGGCCCCGTTGCGGCCCAGGATCACCCAGCGCTCGCCCTCGTTCACCTGCCAGTCGACCGCGTCGAGGATGGTCGTGGTGCCACGTCGGACCGTGACGCCCTGCAGGTCGAGAACCGCGCTCATGGTCACCGACCCTATAGGTTGGCCGACGTGGATTCCCATTCGTCCAGCAGGCCCGGGGCGGCCTCGGCGTCCGCGCCCGGCGCGCTGCCCCGCAGCGCCCTGCTCGCGCTGTGGCTGCGGGCCGCGCACCGCGCTCCCGACGACGACGAGGCCCTCGCGCGCGCCGTCCGAGCCGTCGAGCGGGACGACGAACCGCACGTCGCCTCCGGTGCGCTCGGCGACGTCCGGCTGGCCGACCTCGTCGGCGCGTGGTCAGGCGGCGCGAGCGCCGTCGTCGCGCTCGCGCCGGTCCCCGGGGACGTGACGGGCGTCCCGCCCGAGGTCGCCGCCGCGGCCACCGACGCCGGGGAGTGCGTCCTCGTCACGACGTCCGCGGGATCGTGGGCGCTCGCCCCCGAGGTCAGCGAGTTCGGCAGCGACCTCGAACCCGGTCACCTCGTGACGTGGCACGCGACGGCCGTCGCTCCCTGGACGACTCGCGTGCTCGGCGCGACCGGGACCCTGGGCGAGGCCGAGCACGAGCTCCGGACCGCCCTCCTCGTCGCGACGCAGGCGCTCGACGCGCTCGACGTCGCGCGCTGGCGCGAAGACGCGGCCGACGCCATCGCCGGCCTGCGTTCCGGGGGCGCCCCCTCGTGGCAGCTCCCGGCCAGCCTGGACGGCCGCGCGGTCCGCGTGCTCGAGCAGGCCGTGCGCCTGCGCGCGATCGTCGACCTCGCGGCGGCCGACGACGGCGGCGCCGTCAACCTCTGGCAGGCCGACCAGCGCTCGACGGCGCTCCGCGAGGTCGACCGCGCCTCTCGCCGCGCGATCGGGGCCGCGACCCTCTGGGTGAGCGAAGACACGCCCGGCCGCCCGCGCGCCTGAGCCGTTCCTGTCGCGACGGGCGACGTCGTGGTCGCGTCCGCGGTGCGGTCGCACCGTGCGCTCGGGCTGGCGCGCCGTCACCTCGAACGGACGACGTCGTGGTCACGTCCGCGGTGCGGTCGCACCGTGCGCTCGGGCTGGCGCGCCGTCACCTTGGTACGTCGGCTCCCGTTCCCGCGCGCGCTTCTACGCCCTTCGCACACGGTCCGACCCCACCGCTCGTCCTGCCCGTCGCCCTTCCGAGCCGCGCGGCCTAGCCCGTCGCGTCGCTCCCACACCCGATACGCCGGGCGAGCCGGCCAGCAGGGCGCGATCGGACCGGTTCGCCGCGAGGCGAGGATGGACCGAGGTGAGACGACGGCGGCCGGGGCGGGTGACGTGCGAAGGGCGTCAGAGCCGCGCTCCCACAAGGCGAGCCGACGGACCGAGGTGACGGCGCGGCAGCCCGAGCACGTCAGCCGCCCCGGCCACCCAGCCCGACCACGTCGCGACAGCCGGAGCACGTGACCCGCTGCGGCCACCCAGCCCGACCACGTCGCCCGCACCACCCGCGGCGAACCCGCGTGCGTCAGGACTGGCCCAGGACCGTCCGGTAGACGTCGAGCGTGCGCTCGCCGATCGCGTCCCACGCGAAGTGCTCCTCGACGCGCGTGCGTGCCGCGCGGCCCATCTCGGCGGCGCGCGCCGGGTCGGTGGAGAGCTGCGTGAGGGCGTCGGCGAGGTCGGCGACGAAGCGGTCGGGGTCGAGCGGGGTGCCCGTGCCGTCGTCCGCCTGGTCGATGGGGACGAGGAGACCCGTCACGCCGTCGTCGACGACCTCGGGGATGCCGCCGGTCGCAGTTCCCACCACGGGGAGGCCGACCGCCATCGCCTCGAGGTTGACGATCCCCAGCGGCTCGTAGACCGACGGGCAGACGAACACCGTCGACGCGGCGAGCACCGCGACGAGCTCGGCGCGCGGCAGCATCTGCTCGATCCAGACGACGCCCGTGCGCTCGGCCTGGAGCGCCTCGACGGCGCCGCTGACCTCGGCGGCGATCTCAGGGGTGTCGGGGGCGCCCGCGCACAGCACGAGCTGGACCTCGGGGGGCAGGGCGCGCGCCGCGCGGAGCAGGTACGGCAGGCCCTTCTGCCGCGTGATCCGGCCGACGAAGACGACGGCGGGCCGGTCCGGGTCGATGCCGAGGTCCCGGACGACGCGGTCCGCGACCACGCGGTCGGCGTCGCTCTCCGGCCGACGCCAGCCGTCGAGGTCGATGCCGTTGTGCACGACGTGGACCTTCGCCGGGTCCACCTGCGGGTACACGCGCAGGATGTCCTCCCGCATGCCGGCGGAGACCGCGATCACCCCGGCGGCGCCTTCGTAGGCCGTGCGCTCCGCCCACGACGACAGCGCGTAGCCGCCGCCGAGCTGCTCGGCCTTCCACGGACGCAGGGGCTCGAGGGAGTGCGCGGACAGCACGTGCGGCACGCCGTGCAGGAGCCCGGCGAGGTGCCCGGCGAGGTTCGCGTACCAGGTGTGCGAGTGCACGAGGTCGGCGCCGGCGACGTCGCCGGCCATCGCGAGGTCGACGCCGAACGTGCCGAGCGCCGCGTTGGCCCCGGACAGGACGCCCGGCACGGAGTACCCCGTGACGCCGTCCTCGGAGCGCGGCCCGTCGAAGCAGCGCACGCGCACGTCGACGTGGCGGCGCAGGACCGTGGACAGCTCGGCCACGTGCACGCCGGCGCCCCCGTAGACGTGCGGCGGGTACTCGCGTGTCAGCAGGTCGACTCTCACGCGCCACACGCTAGTGCACGACGCCGCGCCCGCCACGGGGCGCCCACGGCGGGATCGGACCAGGATCCGGCCCCCGGCTGCGAGGGCCCGTCCCGAGGGGCTACGGTCTGGGCATGGCCGCCGCACCCCGAGTTCTCGCCATCGTCCTCGCCGGGGGTGAGGGCAAGCGCCTCATGCCCCTCACGGAGTCCCGGGCCAAGCCTGCGGTGCCGTTCGGCGGCATCTACCGGCTGGTGGACTTCGCCCTGTCGAACCTCGTGAACTCGCACTACCTGCACATCGTGGTGCTCACGCAGTACAAGTCGCACAGCCTGGACCGGCACATCACGAAGACGTGGCGCATGTCGGCCCTGCTCGGCAACTACGTGGCACCGGTCCCCGCGCAGCAGCGCGTCGGCAAGCACTGGTACCTCGGCAGCGCGGACGCGATCTACCAGTGCCTCAACATTATCGACGACGAGCGCCCCGACATCGTGGTCGTGGTCGGTGCCGACCACGTCTACCGCATGGACTTCTCCCAGATGGTCGACGCGCACGTCGAGTCGGGCGCGCAGCTCACCGTCGCGGGCATCCGCCAGCCGATCGGCATGGCCGACCAGTTCGGCGTCATCGAGACGGACGCGAAGGACCCGACGAAGATCGCCGCCTTCCGGGAGAAGCCGACGGACCCGGTCGGGCTGCCGGACTCCCCCCAGGAGATCCTCGCGTCGATGGGCAACTACGTCATCGACACCGACGCCCTCGTCGAGGCGGTGACGTCCGACGCCGCGAACGCCGGCTCGCGCCACGACATGGGCGGGGACATCGTCCCGGCGTTCGTCGAGAAGGGCACGGCGGCGGTCTACGACTTCATCCGCAACGACGTCCCCGGCTCGACCGACCGGGACCGCGACTACTGGCGCGACGTCGGGACGATCGACTCGTACTACGACGCGAACAAGGACCTCATCGCGGTCACGCCGGTGTTCAACCTCTACAACGAGGAGTGGCCGCTGCACACCGGCTACGTCGGGCTGCCGCCCGCGAAGTTCGTGCACGCCGGGCGCGGTCGCCTCGGGCACGCCGCGGACTCGCTCGTCTCCCCCGGCGTCATCATCTCGGGCGCGACGGCGGTCGGCTCGGTCCTCTCGCCCGGGACGTACCTGCACTCGTGGTCGTCGGTCTCGGACTCGGTCCTCATGGACGGCGTCCAGGTGCACCGGCACGCGCAGGTGCACCGCGCCATCATCGACAAGAACGTCGTCGTCCAGGAGCAGGCACGCATCGGGCTGGACCCGGAGCAGGACCGCGCGCGAGGCTTCACGGTCACGGAGTCCGGCATCACCGTGGTCCCGAAGGGCACGGTCGTCGAGTGACCGCGGTACCCGCGCCCCCGGACCGCCCGGTCCGGCTCCTCGTCATGGACGTCGACTCGACGCTCATCGAGCAGGAGGTCATCGAGCTTCTCGCCGACCACGCCGGCACCCGCGAGCAGGTGACCGAGGCGACCGAGCGCGCGATGCGCGGCGAGATCGACTTCCGCGCCTCGCTGCGCGAGCGCGTCGCGACGCTCGAGGGCGTCCCCGTCACGGCGTTCGACGACGTCCGGGCCCGCGCCACCTTCACGCCGGGCGTACGCGAGCTCGTCGCCGAGGCGCGCCGGCGCGGCTGGGAGGTCGGGCTGGTCTCGGGCGGGTTCCAGGAGATCGTCGCGCCGCTCGCTGCCGAGCTCGGGATCACGCGGTTCCGCGCGAACCGCCTCGAGGTCGTCGACGGCCGTCTCACCGGGCGCACGACGGGGCCGGTCGTGGACCGCGCGGCGAAGGAGACCGCCCTGCGCGAGTTCGCGGCCGAGCTCGGCCTGCCCATGAGCGCCACGATCGCCGTGGGCGACGGCGCGAACGACCTCGACATGATCGGCGCCGCGGGCATCGGCGTCGCGTTCGCCGCGAAGCCGGTCGTCCGTGCCCAGGCGCCCTACGGCGTCGACGGCCCGCGCATCGACGCGGTGCTCGACGTCGTCGACCGCGCCGACGCCGCGGGCCGTACGGCGAGCTAGCGCGTGTCTCCCCAGTTGGGTGACCGCGCGAGGTCTGCCGAGGGTGACGAGCTCGCCCAGGACTGTCGGGACGGCCTCCACGTCGAGGTGGCCACCTTCATCACGCTGCGCGCCGACCGCATCGTCGAGATGACCGAGGTGTGGGCCGCCGCCGAGGCGCTCCCGCCCGCCGGGACACGGCCCGGCTGAGAGATCGCGGACCACCTCGACGTCATCGCCCGATCCCCGGGACGCCGCCCGTGCGCTCTCGCGGCTCGGTCAGGAGCAGGACGCCGGTGGCGAGCACGGCCACGGCGGTGAGTCCGTGCACGCCGAGCGCGACAGCCGCCGATCCCCCGGACGCCAGCACGAGGATCATGTCCGTCGCGGGGACGATCGTCTCGACCGCGAGCACCCAGCCCAGCGCGCGGCGCTGCCCCGTGAGCAGCAGCGTGAGCGGGATGAGGCCGGAGGCCAGGTCGCGGATGCCCTTGGTCGCGAGGAACGCCGCGGCGTCACCCTCCGGCCAGACGGGCATGCCGAACGACGGCGCCGTCGCGGCCGGGGCGAACAGGTAGCTGAAGCCGACATAGCCGATCCCGAGCGCGAGCAGGACGGTCAGCGTGGATGCCAAGTGCTTGCGGAACACAGGGGCACTCCTTCTCGTGGTGACAGTTGTCCGGGTGGTCATCGGGGGTCAGCGCCCGGACGGGCGGGAGATCGGGCCGAGCACGCGCACGACGGCGCGCGTGAGGGGCGACGCGGGGCGCATCACGTCGCGGTACTCGTTCAAGACGCCCGCAAGGCCGACGAGCCCGGCCCGCCCGTCGCGGTGCAGCCGGTCCATGGCGGTGAAGAACGGCTCGACGCGCGGCGCGGGCGTGCTGAGCCAGCGCACCGTCGCGGGCTCGTCACCGGGGTTCCACATGTGGTGCACGACGCCGCGCGGGACGTCGAACGAGTCGCCGGCGGTGAAGTCCTGCTCCCGGTCGGCGAACCCGACGCGGAGCGTGCCCGCGAGAACGGTGAACGTCTCGTCGTGGTGCGGGTGCACGTGCTTCGGCGGGCGCGAGCCGCGGGGCTCATACGTCGCCTCCACCTGGAAGCGGTCCGCGGTGCTCTCCTGCACCACCAGGGTCTCCGAGCCGTTGAGCGTCAGCGTGGTCATGATTACTCCCTCTCAAGTAACTTGCATGCGAGTTGCTTGAGTTGAAGTTAGCGCACGAGTAACTCGCGCGCAAGGTAAAGTGCGGACATGGACGACAACGACCGCATCGACGCGCTCGTCGGGCAGTGGGCCGTCGAGCGCCCCGACCTCGACCTGGACACCATGGCGCTGCTCGCCCGGCTGAACCGGGCCGCGGAGCTCGTGGACGCGCGCACGCAGGCGCTGGCCGCCGACTACGGGATGAACCGTGGCGACGGCGACGTGCTGTTCGCCCTGCGGCGGTCGGGCGCGCCGTACCGGCTCTCACCCACCAGCCTGGCGCGCGCGCTGCTCATGACCACCGGCACCATGACCGGTCGCCTGGACCGGCTGGAGAAGCGCGGCCTGATCGTGCGCGTCCCCAGCACGCAGGACCGCCGCAGCCTCGACGTCGAGCTGACCGACGAAGGCAAGCGTCAGGTGGACGAGGCCGTCACCCGCCACGGCGCGACCCAGGGGGAGATCGTCGCGACGCTCACCGCGACGGACCGCGCCGACCTCGACCGCGTGACCCGACGGCTGATCACGCACCTGGGCTCCTGACCGGCCGTCGACGGCACGTCATCGCCTGCGCTCACGCGTCGTGGGTCGAGCCGGCGCTTTCCGGATCGCCTCCGGCGGGTACGGCGTCGCCCGGCTCTCCCGCTGGAACCGACGGTAGAAGTCCCCCATCACCGCAGCCACGGGCGCGTAGCGGAGGATGGCCGCCGCGACCGCCGCGGGGTCGGCAAAGAGAAGCCGCCGCCCGTCGCGAGCGCTCTCCATTGCTTGCTGCGGTTGAAGAACCGCTCGACCGTGTTGCGGCCTCTGTAGGTGACGGAGTCACGAGCACTGCGGGCGGTCGCCCGTCCCGTCGACCACGGCGTGGATCTTCGTCGACAACCCGCCCGAGAGCGACCCAACGCGTGGTCAGCCGGTTCGCGCCGGTCCGGATTCTTGTGATTGCGCGACGAAGGAGACACGCCCCAGCCCGCCGCCGCACCTCCGACTCAGGACGGGCGGCCCACGTAGGTCAGCAGGGCGCCTCGCGCGTCCCAGGCGTCCCACGGCGTCGACGACTCCAGGACGCTATACGTCGCGGTCGGCACGCCGACGCGCACCTGGGCGAGCGCTCCGCCGTCGGACGCGGGGTCCGCGAGGTGCGAGGCCGTCGCGGCCATCGTGGGCTCGTGGCCCACGACGAGCAGCGTGCGCACGCGCGGGTCGGTCTGCGCGAGGAGGTCGACGACGTCCGCGACGTCCGCCGCGTACAGCGCATCGGTGACCGTCACGTCCGGCTCGACGTCACCGAGGTGCGCCGCGAGGAGGTCCCACGTCTGGCGCGTGCGCAGCGCCGACGAGCACAGGACACGATCGGGCACGAGACCGCTGTCCCGCAGCGCGGCCCCGACCCGTCCGGCCTGGCGCCGGCCGTCGAGCCGGAGCGGCCGCAGGACGTCGTCGACGGCTCCCGCCCGCTCCGCCTTGGCGTGGCGCAGGAGCACGAGGCGCCGCGCGCCGCCGGTCTCGTCGCCCACCTGCGCCACCTGCCTCACTGACCCATGGCGTGCACGCCGCCGTCGACGTGCACGATCTCACCGGTCGTCGCCGGGAACCAGTCGGACAGGAGCGCGACGACGGCGCGCGCGGCCGGCTCGGCGGTCGTCTGGTCCCAGCCGAGCGGGGCACGCGTCGGCCAGGCGTCCTCCATCGTCGCGAAGCCGGGGATCGACTTGGCGGCCGTCGTCCGGATGGGCCCGGCGGACACGAGGTTCGCGCGGATTCCGTCGGGGCCGAGGTCGCGCGCGAGGTAGCGGTTGGCGGACTCGAGACCGGCCTTCGCGACGCCCATCCAGTCGTAGACGGGCCAGGCGAACTGCGCGTCGAACGTCAGGCCGACGAGCGCCCCGCCGTTCGTCATGAGCGGCTTGGCGGCCGTCGCGAGCGACTTGTAGGAGAACGTGGAGACCTGCAGCGCGGTCGCGACGTCCTCCCAGGAGGCGGAGAGGAAGTTGCCGCCCATGACGGACTGGGGGGCGAAGCCGATCGAGTGCACGACGCCGTCGAGCACCTCCACGTGCTCGCGGACCGCGTCCGCGAGGCCGTCGAGGTCGGACTGGTCGGTGACGTCGAGCTGGACGACGGGGGCCTCCGCGGGCAGACGCTTGGCGAACGCCTGCGTGAGCTTCATCTGGCGGCCGAACGAGGAGAGCACCACCTGCGCTCCCTCCTCCTGGGCGAGCCGCGCTGCGTGGAACGCGATCGAGGAGTCGGTGAGGACCCCCGTCACCAGGAGCTTCTTGCCGTCGAGCAGACCCATCGGTTTCCTTCCGTCGAGCGCCCGGTGAGAGGGCGCGCTGGGGCGAGCGTACTGAAAGAGAGCGGGATCCGGGCGACGTGGGACGCCCGGAGGTGCGGGCTGACGAGGCGTCAGTGGCCCATGCCGAGGCCGCCGTCCACGGGGATGACCGCCCCCGAGACGTACGCGGCGTCGTCGGACGCGAGGAACCGGACGACGCCCGCGACCTCCTCGGGCTGCGCGAACCGGCCGGCCGGGATCGCCGCCTTGTAGGCGGCCTGGCGCTCCTCGGGCAGCTCGGCGGTCATCGCGGTGTCGATGAAGCCCGGCGCGACGACGTTCGCGGTGATGCCGCGCGTCCCGAGCTCGCGCGTGATCGAGCGTGCCATGCCGACGAGCGCGGCCTTCGACGAGGAGTAGTTGACCTGGCCGGCGCCGCCGTACAGGCCGATGACGGACGACACGAGCACGATGCGCCCGCGGCGCTGGCGGATCATGCCCTTCGTCACGCGCCGCACGCAGCGGAAGGTTCCCGTGAGGTTGACGTCGACGACGGACTCGAAGTCCTCGTCCGTCATGCGCAGCAGGAGCTGGTCGCGCGTCACGCCCGCGTTGGCGACGAGCACCTCGACCGGCCCGAGCGCGTTCTCGATCTCGGTGAACGCGGCGTCGACAGCGGCCGTGTCGGTGATGTCGGCGATCGCGCCGAAGACACCCTCGGGCAGGTCCCCGCCGCGGTACACCGTGGCGACCCGGTCGCCGTCGGCCACGAACCGCTCGGCGATGGCCCGGCCGATCCCGCGTGCGGCGCCGGTGACGACGACGGTGCGCGGGGCGGGGTTGGTGACTTCGGACACGTGGGTCTCCTCGGTGGCGACGGTGGGGAGGTGCGCGCCCGCGTCGGCAGGCGCTCGGCACCGCACCGAACCTACCCCGTGAGCTCGACGAGGTGCGCGCGCGGACCGTCATACGTCGCCGCGGCGCGCTTTGTGGGGTCCGCACAAACGTAGACTGGTCGGGTGAGCACACGACGTGCGGGCGGGCGACCCTCCGAGCCCGTCCCGAGCATCACGGCCGCGCCCCAGCCGCTGGCCGAGGACCAGGCGCGCCGCACGCGCCGGTACCTCGTCCAGATGGGGATCCGCCTCGTGTGCTTCGTCGCGGCGATCGCCGTGTGGAACACGCTGCCGTGGCTCACCCTGGTCCTCGCCGTCGCGGCCGTCGTGCTGCCGTACGCGGCGGTTCTCGGTGCGAACGCGGGGCGCGACCAGGTGCACTACGACACCTCCCCGATGGAGCACCGCGCCCTGCCGCCCGGCGACGTGCCGGGCGGTCACGGCCTGGGCCCCGGACCGACGTCCGGAGACCCGCGATGACCGACGTCCTGGGCCTCGCCGACCCGGTCGGCGACGAGGAGCTGGTGTGCAGCGCGAAGGGCTGCCGTGAGGGCGCCGCGTGGGGTCTGCTGTGGAACAACCCGAAGATCCACACGCCCGAGCGGCGCAAGGTGTGGCTCGCGTGCGACGCCCACCGCGAGCACCTCGAGACCTTCCTCGGCGCGCGCTCGTTCTGGCGGTCGACGGTGCCCGTCGACGACCTCGACCGCCGGCCGGCGCCGTGACGGCTGCACCGACCGGTCCGGGCGCACCCTCAGCCGCCCCGGGCCCGACGCCGCAGCGCGCCACCGCGGACGCCCACCAGCCCCGCACGCCGCGGCAGTGGGTGACGCTCGCCGTCGGCGTCGTCGTGCTCGTCGCGCTGTGCCTCCTGGCAGGGCGCTGGCAGTGGAACCGGTACGTCGCGCGCGACGCGGAGATCCAGCAGATCGAGGCGAACTACGTCTCCGACCCGGTCCCCGTGGCCGACCTCCTGCCGTCGCCCGGGGCGGCGCTCGACGACGCCGACGTGTGGCGGCCCGTGGTCCTCGAGGGCCGGTACGAGGCCGACGCGACCGTCCTCCTGCGCAACCGTCCCGTCGGCGGGAGCCCGGGCTTCCACGTCCTCGTGCCGTTCGTCACCGAGCCGGGCCCCGGCGCGCCGGACGGGCTCGTGGTCGTCGTGGACCGCGGGTTCGTGCCGCTCGGCACCGACGCCGTGACCCCGGGCGACCTGCCCTCACCGCCGGAGGGAGACGTCGAGGCGACCGTCACCCTGCGGGCCGACGAGCCGCCGTCGGGCCGGGACGCACCGGCGGGCCAGGTGCAGGCGATCTCCACCGACCAGGTGCTCGCCGCCGGGCCCGACGGCGCCGCGTGGGCCGACGGCCGGACGGTCGGCGCCTACGGGCAGCTGCGGTCGGAGGAACCGGCTGCGGCCGAGCCGCTCGAGGCCCTGCCGAAGCCCGACACCACCCCCGGGTCCCACCTGTCCTACGCGTTCCAGTGGGCCGTGTTCGCGCTCGGCGCGGTCATCGGGTTCTGGCTGCTCGTGCGCCGCGACCGGCGCGACGCGCGCGGCGAGGACACGACGCTCACCGCGGGCGACCTCCTCGCCGCCGACGACCCGGGCGCCGCGCGCGCCCGCCGCGACGCCCGCACCCGGCGACCCACCGCGGAGGACGAGGAGGACGCGCTCGTCGACGCCCAGCTGAAGGCGCGTCAGGCGAGCGAGACCAGCTCCGCGTAGCCGTCGTTCCAGAGGTCCTCGTCGCCGTCGGGCAGCAGCAGCACGCGCTCGGGCTCGAGGGCCTCGACCGCGCCGTCGTCGTGCGTCACCATGACGACCGCGCCCTCGTACGTCTTGAGCGCCCCGAGGATCTCGGCGCGCGACGCGGGGTCGAGGTTGTTGGTGGGCTCGTCGAGGAGCAGGACGTTCGCCGAGGACACGACGAGCGTCGCCAGGGCGAGGCGCGTCTTCTCGCCGCCGGACAGCACGTTGGTCGGCTTGTCCGCGTCGTCCCCGGAGAAGAGGAACGACCCGAGCGTCGAGCGCACCTCGGTGTCGGTGAGGTCCGGCGCGGCGTGGCGCAGGTTCTCCACGACGGTCACGTCCATGTCGAGCGTGTCGTGCTCCTGGGCGTAGTAGCCGATCTTCAGGCCGTGCCCGGGGTGCACCTCGCCCGTGTCCGGCTTCTCGACGCCGCCGAGGATCCGCAGGAGCGTCGTCTTGCCGGCGCCGTTGAGCCCGAGCACGACGACGCGGCTCCCCCGGTCGATGGCCAGGTCGACGCCCGCGAAGACCTCCTGCGACCCGTACGCCTTGGACAGCCCCGACGCGGTGAGGGGCGTGCGCCCGCACGGGGCGGGCTTCGGGAAGCGCAGCTTGGCGACCTTGTCGGACTGACGCTCGCCCTCGATGCCGGCCAGCAGCTTCTCCGCGCGCCGCATCATGTTCTGCGCCGCGACGGCCTTGCTCGCCTTGGCGCGCATCTTCTCGCCCTGGGCCTGCAGGACACCGGCCTTCTTCTCGGCGTTCTGCCGCTCCCGGCGACGTCGGCGCTCGTCCGACTCGCGCTGGGCCAGGTAGGCGTCCCAGCCGAGGTTGTACTGGTCGAGCTCGCCGCGGTTGGCGTCCAGGTGGAACACCTTGTTGACGGTCGCGCGCAGCAGCTCCGTGTCGTGCGAGATGACCACGAAGCCGCCGGAGTACCCCTTGAGGTAGTCGCGCAGCCAGATGATCGAGTCGGCGTCGAGGTGGTTCGTCGGCTCGTCGAGAAGCAGCGTCTCGACCCCGGAGAACAGGATGCGCGCGAGCTCGACGCGACGCCGCTGGCCGCCCGACAGCGTGTTGAGCGGCTGGCCGAGCACGCGGTCGTCGAGGCCGAGGTTGCTCGTGATCCGGTGCGCCTCGCTCTCCGCGGCGTACCCGCCCGCGGCCTGGAAGCGCGCCTCCAAGCGGGGGTAGCGCTCCATCGCGGCCTCGTGCGTCTCGACGTCGGCGCTCGCCATCGCGCCCTCGGTCTCGCGCATCTGGCGGACGATCGAGTCGAGGTTGCGGGCGGAGAGCACGCGGTCCAGCGCGACGACCTCGAGGTCGCCCGTGCGCGGGTCCTGCGGGAGGTAGCCGATGTCGCCGCCCCGCGTGATCTTCCCCCCCGTCGGCTGGGTCTCCCCCGCGAGCGTCTTGGTCAGGGTCGTCTTGCCGGCGCCGTTGCGGCCGACGAGGCCGATCCGGTCGCCGGAGGCGATCTGGAACGTGGCCTCGTGCAGCAGGACACGGGCGCCGACACGCAGCTCGACGCCGTGGGCGGTGATCAAGGAGAGGTCCTCTCGGGTGGGTCGTGGTGCCCGACGGCGGCCGGTCGCCTGGGACTCGGACAGACACAGGGTCGTCACAGGCCGTCACAGGCCGTCGCAGGCCGTCGCAGGCAGGACCGGCCCGCGGTGGGCCTCGTCGATTCTACGGGCCGGGCGGCCGGTCCACCGGACCGCCCGTCCGGGAGCCTGCTCACAGACCCGGCGGTACCTTGTGCTCGTGACGTTCCAGGAGGGTGGCTCGTTCGAGGGCGGCCGTGTGCGCAAGGGCGGCGGCCGGGGTCGCGGACCGATGATCGCCGGAGGCGGGATCGGTGCCGTGCTCGTCGCGCTCGCCATCGCGTTCCTCAACGGCCAGACGGGCATCGACCTCGGCGGGCTGACGGGCGGTGGCGGGACGACCTCGGACATGCTCGGCGAGGGGCAGGCCCAGGCCGTCGAGGACTGCACCGCCGAGCAGGCCAACACCGACCTCGAGTGCGAGCTGAGCGCCACCGCCCAGGCTCTCGACGCCTACTGGGAGGAGGCGCTCCCCGCCCAGGCCGGGGTGCAGTACGAGCTCCCTGACGTCGTGAGCTTATCCGGTCAGGTGTCGACCGGGTGCGGTACCGCGACGAGCGCCGTCGGGCCGTTCTACTGCCCGGCCGACCAGACGGTCTACATCGACGTCGCCTTCTACGACGACCTCACGTCACGGTTCGGCGCGAACGACGGCGGGCTCGCGCGCATGTACGTCGTGGCGCACGAGTTCGGGCACCACATCGAGCAGCAGGTCGGCGCGATGGAGGCGGCGGACCGCAGCGGCACCGGTCCGGAGTCCGACTCTGTGCGGATCGAGCTCATGGCCGACTGCCTCGCGGGCATGTGGGCCGGGCACGCCGCGACGACGGTCGACCCGGACACCGGCGTGACGTTCCTCGAGCCGGTCACCGAGCAGCAGCTGCGCGACGCGCTGTCGGCCGCTTCCGCCGTCGGCGACGACCGCATCCAGGAGTCCGCGACCGGTCAGGTCGACCCCGAGGCGTGGACCCACGGCTCGAGCGAGCAGCGCCAGCGCTGGTTCACCATCGGCTACAACGGCGGCACTGTCCAGGACTGCAACGCGCTCGACGCCCCCTCCCTGTAGCCCTCCGCAGCGAGTCACAGCTCGATCGAGTACATCCGCGAGCCGCTGACCTTCTCGTAGCCGAGGCTCGCGTACAGCCCGTGGGCGCCGGACGGGTTCTCGGTGTCGACGTCGAGGCTCGCGTACTGCATGCCGTCCGCCGCCATCGCGCGCATGGCCGTCGCGAGCGCCGCGACGGCGACCTTCCGCCCCCGGTACGCGCGGCGCACCCCGAGGAGCTCGGTGTAGCCGAACGTGTAGCCGCGGACCGGGAAGTCCTCGTCGTAGCGCCCGGCCATCTCGTACCCGACGACGAGCGGACCGCCGGCCCGCAGCGTCGCCGCGGTCTCCGGGTCCGTGTGCGGATCGGCGAGGAGCACCTCGACGTCGGGGGCGTCGTCGAGCACCAGGAACGACCACTGCGGCGCGAACTCGCTGCGGCCGTGCGTCCATGCCTCGGACGTGCGCGGCTCGCTGCCCCAGTGATCGCGGAAGGCGTCGTTGTGCGCGAGGCGCGTCGCCTCGTCGAGGTCCTCCGACCACGGCACGACCCGCAGCGACCCGTCGAGCGGCACGTCCGGGACCGGCGCGACGAGATCACGGCGCAGGTCGGAGTAGAAGCGGCGGGCCTCGAAGCCGAACCGCTCGTAGAGCCGGGCCTTCGACGGCGGGTCGGTGTCCTCGCCGTAGACCGCGAGACGGGCCGGGATCTCCTTGCCGCTGGCCGCGAGCACCTGGCGCGCTCGCGCGACCGTCCAGGCGAGCACCTCGCGCCCGACGCCGCGGCCCCGGTGCGTCGCGTGGACGCCACCCCAGAGGTACACGCGCACCGTGCTCGTGTCCCCGGGGTGCGTGTCGACGAGGGCGTACGCGCGCAGCGCGCCGTCGGCGTCGACACCGACGAGCGAGTCCGTCTCGAACGCGCGCCACGGCGCGGTGAGCATCTCCTCGACCTCGGCGAGCGTCTCGCGGTACGGCTCGGCGTCGGTCGCGGCGATCTCGTTCTTCAGCGTGAGCAGGGCGGGCGCGTCGGCCGCGGCGGCGGGCCGCCACGTCAGGCCGCCCGCCGTCAGGGGCGGGAGGTTCGCGGGTGCCGCGGCGCGCTGGGCGATGGGAGCGAGCGGCGCGGCGGCGGTCGCGCTCGTGACCGGGCGGGAGGGCATGCCGACCACGCTAGGCGAGCGACCGGCGTCGGGCACGCGCATTTCCTGCCGCCCGTAACCGCCGAGAAGTGACCTTCCGCCCCGGATTCGCTCGGATCCGGGGCGGGAGGTCAC